>JAXHVQ010000104.1:0-21329 GCA_034189065.1 Cyanobacteriota bacterium | reverse complement strand
GGGAAATTTATCAAAATTTAGATATTTTGATACAGAGAGTTGGGTCTATAATTGAAGACTTATCTCCTGACATTATCCGTTCTTTGACAGGTTGGGATTATATTTTAGAGGCTCTTAGTTGGAACACCGCTTGTAGGCGATCGGCAATCCAACGTTTTTGGGCGACTTCGAGGGGCAATAAATCCCTAGCACCAGCGGGCGGTTGATGGCTTGTTTTCGTCATCGGCGTTTAACTTATCGGGCAGCGTTAATTTTACACTGCTATCCTACTTCTTCTTCGCCCCGCCAAACATTCCAAACAATCCGCCTTTTTTCTCATCTCGGTTGTCTTTTTTGCCCCCAGATGCAGCCGCTTTGGGTTCAAGCTTTTGCCCTGTGACGCGCTCGAGTGCTTGTTTGGCTTGAACCACCAACGGATCTTGGGAATTCGACGCGATCGCCTTGGTAATATGAACCTTCGCCATCGTCGCCTGATTTTGCCTGAGATACGTCATTCCCAACAACGCATGACTCGTACTATTATCCGGTTCGAGTTTGATCGCATCGCGCAAATCCAAAACCGCTTTGGCAAAATTCTTCTTACTAATATGTTCCTGCGCCCGCTGAATATAATGATCCACAGGAGAAGTTTTCTCAACGGGAGGAGGGGGAGTTGCCGCTCCCGCAGCGCCCGGTTTCTGACCCGCAGCACTTCCCGCCTTAGCCGCACCCGCCGCAGCCGGAGTTTTGCCACCGCTCACCTTACCCTGTTTGCGCAACAAATATACCATATTCAGCTCGCTCAACTGACCGACTGTGGCTATAATGTTGCCCAAATCTTTGTACTGCGCCGAAGCCAACTGTTTGACCGCCGTTTGATAGGCCGCATCCAAACTTCCCGAAGGCGCTTTTGCCAACTGCTTGGCCCCATCGCTGTCGAGGGCAATTTTCCCATCTCCAGCCAAGCGCTTGCCCGTTTGTTTCAGCACCAATTCATACTCGCTTTGGCTACTGCTTTTGGATAACTGCTCGTAAGCTGGATTGACCAGTTTCGATAAAATTTCGTTGGCTTGTTTTTTCTCTTCATCGCTTTTGCCTTTCACCATATCCGGGTGCAGGCTGCGAGCGATTTTGAGATACTGCTTTCTGACCTGTTTGCTGTCTGAGTTTATGGGAATGCCCAAAACAGCGTGGTGATCGCTGAGATCGTACTTGAATAGTCCGTGTTTAATTGTAAAAGACATATGATCCTGTCAGCTTAGATGGAGCGCAAAGGAGGAATTAATTATAGTATGTCCCAAATTGAGAAAAAATGACTCGCAATCGACCTTTGAATTTTATCAAAGGCCCATCGCAGCCAACTGTTTGCAGCTTATTGATTTTAACGACCCCATTGGGCGATGGGCGGGGTATCCAATAAGGCTCGACTCAGGCTCTCGTCGATTTTACCATTAGTGGCGAGAATCCGACCCGAATCCAATTGTAGGGGACTCCCATCGTAGGCGGTGACTTTGCCTCCCGCTTCTTCAACCAGTACGACCCCAGCGGCAATATCCCAGGGTTTAATGCCGCGTTCCCAATATCCATCGTAACGACCGCAAGCGACGGCGGCTAAGTCCAGGGAAGCCGAACCCGCCCGCCGAACGCCTTGGGTTAAATGGGTTAGGTAACAAAATTCGGCGTAGTTATTATCTTTGGTTTCGCGGCGATCGTAGGCAAACCCAGTCGCTAAAAGACTCTTACTCAACTCTTCGGTAGAAGAAACAGCCATTGGACGGCGATTGAGGGTTGCGCCCAATCCCTTAGCTGCCCGAAATAGTTCGTTGCTAAAGGGGTCGAAGATGACTCCGACTTGGGGTTGACCGCGAATTAAAAGGGCAATTGAAACGCTGGCAACGGGGTAGCTGTGGGCATAGTTGGTCGTGCCGTCGAGGGGGTCAATGGCCCACAGATAGTCGCTATCGCTATTACCGAGCGTACCCGATTCTTCGGCTAAAATGCGATGGTCGGGGACGTGCCGTTCTAAGGCTTGCAAAATAACGGCTTCCGATCGCTTGTCGGCTTCTGTGACTAAATCTCCTCCTCCTCCCTTTTCTTCGATGTTTTGCAGTTGACCCCAGCAGTCGGTCAAAATGGCACCGGCGGCTAGGGCGGCTTCTGTGGCAATGTCAAGAAAGGTTTGAAGTTGTTTGGAGTTAGATGTCATTAAATTTATGAACCCGTTGAAACCTTTGCCAATCCTATCAAGATTCCGATGCGACGATGGGTTCGACAGGCGTTAATGTTTCTGAGGCAGCCTGTGCAACGATGGGTTCGACGGGTGTCAATGCTTCCGAGGCAGCCTGTAACGGTTGCGCGGGAGGAACTGGGCGTTGGACTTCCCCATCTTCGCCATCGGGCAGCCAATGGAGGAAGGGTAATGGCAGTAAGCTGGAAAGATTGGCAATAACAACCAACAACCAGAGGCGATCGAATTGGGTTTCGGTAATCCCCAGCCAGTGGGTCAAAAGTGCGCCTCCTTCGTGGGATACCAGCCCCGCCAGGTTCAGAATTGACATCAACAGGGCAAAAAAGGTCGCTTCGACTCCCGGCGGGCAGAGACGCGCAGAAAGCACCAATACGGGCATGAAGGCAATTTGACCCATGACGGTGAGAATTAAGCTGTCGCCCAAACTAAACCAGCGATCGTCAATGCCCATTGCGCGGTTGGCGTGAGTGACGAGGATTAGCGTCGTCATTCCTAACGCTGAGGAAAAAACCGTCGTCCAACCGAGAATCTTGCGGAAGGGAACGCTGCGCAAAAACCGTTGATAGACTCCCACTCCAATCAATGCAGCAACGCTAGTTACTAAGCGCACGCGCCCTAAAAATTCCGGTTGAAATCCCAGTTCGTTGGTGGTGAAGTAAAAGAGGGCAGAACCGGAGTTAGGCGTGGCTTGCCAAATGAAAACGAAGGCAGTGGGCAACCAAATCGCTTTTTGGCGCAGTCCGCCCCACAGTTGCCGAATTTGATCTTTGACTCTTGCTGCGGGCGCTGCGGTTTCTTCGCCCTTGAGGGGT
The DNA here is from genome assembly GCA_034189065.1 of Cyanobacteriota bacterium. Lineage (GTDB taxonomy): Bacteria > Cyanobacteriota > Cyanobacteriia > Cyanobacteriales > Spirulinaceae > FACHB-1406. Next base: position 18,290 of record JAXHVQ010000104.1, on the reverse strand, counting down.
TCTTCGGCAATGAGGGCTGCAACCCCCGCTACAAGTAACGGGAAGCTGGCTGTAATTAAAAATACGGTTTGAGAACTTAACTGTTGCAGCAGCCAACCGCTGAGATAGGCAGTGATTAATCCCCCTAGCGCCGAGGTTCCCCAGGTTAGCGATTGCAGCGAACCCGCATTTTCTATCGATTCGTGGTGGACTCGTTCGACGATAAGCGAGTCTACGATTACGTCGCTAATGGCCACTGATAGGGAGGTGAAGAGGATGGCGACGGTGGCGGTCCAAGGGTCGTTGACGACGGTGCCAAGGGCAATCCAGCTCCACGTTCCTAACAACCCTCCTAAAATGAGGTAGGGTCGCCTGCGATAGCCGAATAGGGGCAGACCGTCGGAGAGGAAGCCGAACAAGGGCTTGATGGTCCACGGAATGGCGGCAATGCCCATCATAGCGGCGGTTTGAGCGGGACTTAAGCCCAGTTCGTCTTTGAGAAAGAAGCTGACGGCTAAACGCGCTAGGCCCAGAATGCCTTGGACGAAGTAGACGGTGAGGATGGCGAAGAGTTCTGGGGTGGGCTCGTTCCCCAGCAGAATCTTGTCTTTTAGGGTGGTTCTCAGTCTGCTGAGGCGCGCGTCGGTCAGGATCATGAATATTGTTTAAGTTTTATGACTTTTTATAGCATAATCCGAGTTTTGGTAAAAGCGATCGCTCCCGGGGAAGACCCAAGGTTAACGGCGCGATCGCTTTCCTCTCGCTCGAACTTCAAAATAGTCATATTTTGTTAAATTTTGAGGACAGGAATCGCAGTATTCTAAACAACAGATACAAGACTCGCCTCCGCGCGCGGAGGCAAATAAACAATTGGTCAAAAATTGGCAAAAGGAAAAATTATGATTCAAAAAATTTTGTTAGCCGATTCGGGAATAGGCAATTCTGTGGAAATGCTCAAATTCCTCCTGGAACTTCCTTCTTTTCAAGGGACTTCCGTAACCGCATTGCACGTAATTCCCCAACAGACTTCCAATGAAGCAATGGAAGCTAAATCTGAAGAAGGGCAAAACATTCTAGACAAAACCGTTCAAGCTTTAGGGATAGACCGGGCTAAAGTCGAAACCCAACTGCTTCAAGGCGACCCCAAAAGCGTCGTGTGCAAGGTGGCAGAAGACAGCAATGCCGATTTAATCGTTATGGGGTCGCGGGGTCTCAAAGGACTGGTTGCTATTCTGGGAAATTCAGTCAGTCAATACGTTTTCCAGCTTACCGATCGACCCATGCTCTTGGTTAAAGACGATATTTACGTCAAAAAAATCAAGCGGGTCATGGTTGCCCTCGACAAAACAAAAGCCGCCCAATTTTGCTTAGATTTAGCCTTTTTCCTGCTGCGCGGCTATAAAGATGCCGAACTGATTCTCGCGCGGGTCAATCCCGATTTGGATCCCAAACTCCTTCCCCTCTCCAAAGCCGATACCGAAAACAATCCCATTATTGCCGAAGTCCTACCCAAGGTGAAAAGACAGGGACTCAACTACCGCTGCGCTGTCACCGCCGGTCGTCCGGGGGAACAGATTTGCAAGCTGGCTGACGAGTATAATGCCGATCTCTTAATCCTGGGTTCTCCCGACCGGCGACCGTCAATTGCTAAATCCCTACCCGACCTCGATCGCCTTTTGGGAACCTCTTTGTCCGATTACGTGCGCGTCAATGCCAACTGCCCGATTATTCTAGCGCGTCAAGAAGGGGCGTAGCCAGACGCAACTCCCCCATAAACTAAAAGAGAAAGGGAGCGATCTTAGCCTTCCTTTCTCCAATACCGAAAATCGTCAAACTTCAATCGCTGCTGTTCCGGCTTGCGGTCTGAATATATAAAATCAGAAGAAAAACTGCGGGAACAAACACAAATAAAATCGTTGCGACAAACCCAAGGTCATTAACTTCCATCTTCTAGCCTCTATTTAATCTCCGATTGTCTTAACTCTTTTTAGGATATCACTCTCGGCGGCTCGCACCGTCAAATTTTTGAACTAGGGCTTGGTTTTGACGCTGACGGGGCCGTTGACTAAGGTTTGGCAGGCGAGACGGTAACTTTCTGGCTTTTTCTTCAGCTTGCGCTTCTCAAAGTCGGTGCGTTCTGACAGATTTTCCATCCCTTCGACAATTTCGACGATGCAAGTGGCGCATTGCCCGTAGCCTCCGCAATTCTTCATTTTGCCCATGAAGGTGTAGAGGTCGATTTGGTTCTGTAGCGCTTTCTCGCGTAAGTTCGCGCCATCGGCTGCGATGACTTCTTTTTCTTCGTTGACAAAGGTGATGTTAGCCATTAACCCTCCTTGGATCTATGAGATTTCCCTTAATATTAAGAAATGATAAGGGTTTTAGTCTATTTTTTCCATAAAAAGGAGGGGCAAGCTGTTCGCTTGGCCCCTCTGCCAGATGTTGCCGGAGTCAAAACGTTAAATTTTAGAGCGTTCAATGGCGATCGCGATCGCGCGTTTTCCGTTTGCGCGCTGGCAGGGACGGCGAAATCGCAGCGACTCCTAAATTTTTAACAACTTGGTCTTTTCGCTCTTCTTCGAGCTGCTTCAGTTCCGTATAATCGACCCAATGGATGCAATCGACGGGACAAGTGTCTATCGCTTCTTGGATGGCATCTTCCGAATCTCCATCTTGACTGAAAACGCGCGATCGCCCATAGTTTGGTTCGATATAAAAGGTATTGGACGCGACGTGAGCGCAGTGCTTGCAGCCGATACAAGTGATTTCATCGACGTAAACCCCTTTTTGGCGCAGTTCGCCGCCCAATTCCGGCTCGAAACCCGACCGTTCCGGCAGTTCTCGCCACATTCCGCCCAATTCCGGCTCGAAACCCGATCGCGCCGGGTTGCTCTCAAAATCGCTCATCAGGCGCTCCAGCGTTGAACGACCAATCGAATTGAACCATCTTTTTGGTCTTGTTGTTCTGCCACTTGAAAGCCCTGCTTTTGGGTTTCGCTAACCACTGCGCGGTAGGCATAGCGCTGGGTGACGCGCTTGAGAAAGCCTTCCACCGACCACGGTTGCTGCCAATATTGCAGGTCGGCGACCAGTTCGTATTCGCTGCCATTCCAGCTAAAGCCGATGTCGTATTGATTGTCTTGGGCGATGGCGACTTGAGCTTTGCGAGTTTGTCCTTGATAGCCTCTAATTTCCTTGGGATCGGCTTCCCAGTCGATACCGAGATCGCTGAGGGCTTCTTGGAGCGAGGTTAAATTGCGGATTTGAGTCTTGATATTGCTGAAATGAGACATAATGGCAAAAAATTGAATTTGAACGAGATTTAACAAAAAAAATTACCAACTTCCCCAAGCCGCTTGCGGGTTTGCGACTGTTGTTGTCGATTGAGATTGCTGGGCATAATATTCGGAGGTTTTCTCCGACGAAACAACCCGTCCGAGCTGTTCTTCGATGGCTGCCGTAACCTCAGCGCAGGAACTTCCGACAATGCCGGTGACTTTCTCCTGGACGCGACCGTCAGGATAGATGATAAATTCTAGGGTTTCCATACTCATGGCGAGTGGCTGGTTTTTCTCTTGGGCTTGAGGTTTTGCGCGATTTGTGCTTCGAGGAGTTGAGCGAACTTCACGTTCGTGCAAGGTTCTGAAGCATTTCAACCTAAATCTTAACTAAGTTTAATATTTCCCGAGCCAAGTACATCAATTTTTTGTAATTTTCCCTTAACTTTTGGGAGCCGTCAAGGTTTTTGAGGGCAAATGCAAGGGTTTTTAACAAATTGATACATGGGTTGGTCATTTGTCCTTTGTCTTTTGTCCTTGGTGCCACCGCGTGCTATTGCCCGATTGACTATTGGCAGCAGACTGGTTACTGTTTACTGTACGGGCGGGGCGACCCCGTTCCTACTGTTTACTGTTTACTGTTTACTGCGTACTGAATTATGGTAGAGCGAGGGCAAGGGAAAATTGGGGTCGGTATTTTAGGATTTGGCGGTTTGGGTCAAGCGGCAGCAAGGATATTAGCACCCAAGCAGGAGATGGTTTGGACAGCAGCGGCCGATCGCGAAGGGTATATTTGGGATGAGGCGGGGTTGGATGTCGATCGCTGCATCGCGCAATATCGCGATCGCGGAACGGTAGGAAAATTAGAACCCCAAGGCAAACTGAGCGATCGCAGCATTCAAGATTTAATTCAAAGCGCCCCGGCGGATGGGTATTTCCTCGCACTTCCCAACTTGCCCAATACCTTTATGGCAGAAGTCGCCCGAACCTTTATCCGCTCGGGCTGGCAAGGCGTTCTCGTCGATGCCCTCAAACGAACGAGCGCGATGGAGCAGATTCTTGCCCTCAAAGATGAGTTAAAAGCAGCGGGGATTACGTATATGACCGGGTGCGGGGCAACACCGGGACTGCTGACGGCAGCGGCGGCGATCGCGGCCCAAAGTTACGCAGAAATCCATAGCGTTAAAATTACCTTCGGGGTAGGCATTGCCAATTGGGAAGCCTATCGCGCCACCATTCGCGAAGATATCGCCCATATGCCCGGTTACGACGTAGAACGGGCGAAAACCATGAGCGACGATGAAGTTGAGGCGCTTTTGGATAAAACCAACGGGATTTTAGCGTTGGAAAATATGGAACACGCCGACGATTTAATGTTAGAGTTGGCGGGGATTTGTTCGCGCGATCGCGTAACGGTGGGCGGAGTTGTCGATACGCGCAACCCCAAAAAGCCCCTCAGCACCAACGTCCAAGTGACGGGACGAACTTTTGAAGGCAAAATTTCCACACATACTTTCACCCTCGGCGACGAAACCAGTATGGCAGCCAACGTTTGCGGTCCGGCGTTCGGCTATTTAAAAGCCGGTGTTAATTTACATCGGCGAGGGTTGTATGGATTATTTACGGCAGCGGAAGTCATGCCTCAATTTGTGTCTTGAATAAGGCAGAAGGCAGTAAGTGTAGGGTGGCATTGCTATTAAGGTTAAAATTCAAGAAATTATTTTAGACCCACAATGCCCGCCACAGGTTCTCGGTGGGCAAGGCGACTTGAGGAAAGCGCCATCGAGTAAGATTAAGAAAGCCTTGTCCACCCTACGTTACTGTTTAATACAAATGACCAATGACTAATGACTAACAACTAATCCTCAATTTCCAATCCGTCGTCCAAAGACAGCGTTGCCGCCATTTCCTCCTCGCCGGGAATCTCCGTCGTTTCAATAATAAAGGGAAGCCCCGCCCCTGCCAATCCCCGAGCAATTCGTTCGGGGGTTCCTTCAAACAGGACAAAAAACGGGCAAACTCGCTCCGATCCCTCACTCAAAATATGTTCTTGACGCGGGGGCATCAACCATCCATAATCGCGATCGAGCATCACTTGAGTGTGCCGCCAGCGCATCAGCAAGTCGGAGAAATCTTCCTGGGGTCGGTGGATGTAGACTAAAATTTCGACACCCATTTTAATTTTCCATTCGGGATCGCACATCAAAATGGCCACATCGCAAGGAAGGCAAGCCACCGAGTGGGGAGATGCCGCTACACCCTTAAGCTGAGTCTCCGCTTTGGGATCGCGCAGGCGCACGACGGGTAGAGGAATGGTAATCACGCTCTCGTAGGGACGGCGCATACTGGGAATCATTTCCAAGTAGGGGCGGTGTCGTTTCAAGAGCGCGATCGCTTCGTCTCGGTTGCTGTACTGAGAGAGCAACACTTCGTAGTAAGAACGTTTAACAGTCACGAGCTTTGGGGTGAGGAGTCAACAACTTAACTCAATTCGTCAGATTTTGAACGCGGGCAGATACATCGAAAGTCAGATCGCGCCCGCCATTCCAGCGATCGACTTAACCCAATTCGTCAAAGACTTTGAACATGGGCAAATACATCGAAAGCAGGATTACGCCCACCATTCCAGCGACACCTACCATCATAATCGGCTCGATTAAGCTGGTGAGAGCTTTAACCGCTTGTTCGACTTCATCTTCGTAAAAGTCGGCAACTTTGAGCATCATGGCATCCATTTCCCCGGTTTCTTCGCCAACGCTAATCATTTGCAGGGCGAGTTGGGGAAATACGCCTTCTTTATCCAAAGCGACGCTGAGCATTCCCCCTTGTTGAATATCTTGTTTAGCCGCTTCAATAGCGTTAGCAACGACTTGATTTCCGGCAGTATCGCGCACGATGTCCATGCAGTTGAGAATGGGAACCCCAGAACGAGTCAAGGTGCCAAAAATCCGGCAGAAACGAGCGACAACGGTTTTTTGGTTGAGATCGCCAAAGAGGGGAGCTTTGAGGGAAAATCCGTCGATTTGCAGCTTGCCCATAGGCGTTTTGTAGTACATCTTGAAAGCGAAAACCGTTCCCACAACAGCGGGAAGGGCGATCGCCCAAAAGGTAATCGTTCGGAACTGATTGCTCAAAAACAGCATAAACTGGGTCAAGGCTGGCAACTCGGTTCCCAAATCCTCGAAAATTCCCGCAAAAATGGGAATCAAGAAGATCGTCATGGCGAAAAACACGATAATCGCCAACGTGCCAACCGCAACGGGATAGGCCATTGCCGACTTAATTTGGTTGGCCAGACGCTGAATATTTTCCAGCAAAATGGCGAGGCGATCGAGCACTTGGTCGAGAACCCCCCCGGTTTCCCCTGCTTCGACCATACTCACGTACAATTGATCGAAACAGTCGGGGTGTTTGCGCATGGAATCGGAAAGGGAAGTTCCTTCTTCCACCTCCTTAGAAATCCCAATTAACGCTTTTTTAAGTTTAGGATTGGGACACTGATCGGTGAGAATCCCCAAACAGCGGACAATCGCCACCCCAGCGTTCACCATTACGGCAAATTGGCGCGACAAAATTGCTTTATCTTTAACCGAAACGCTTGCGAGTTTGGCGTTGAGTTCGTCCATGTCAAAACTCAACGGATCTTTTTTCGCCTGTCCGACGTTGGGATATTTGTTATATAACTTACTGCGGGCAGAGGCAGCATCGTTAGCCTTAACGCGCTCTTTAGCCGTTTTTCCCGCAGCGTCTTGAACTTCAACAATAAAAGTAGGCATTGTCTGTTGGAATAAAAAAAATTAGGAATTGAAACCCACCGATTGAGGCAAGTTCTTGGTACTTGTTCGCTCGTTGTAACCCACCTCAATCGGTTGTGCTTTAGCGTTTTTTCGCACCGGCACCCGCCATTCCAGCAGAACCGACGAGGCGCTGAAGTTCGTCGGGTTTACCGCTCTTAGCCATGCCTTCTTCGTAGGAAATCGTGCCGCTTTGCACCAGTCGAGCGAGGGATTGTTCCATCGTCTGCATTCCCATTTTTAAACCGGTTTGAATAGCAGAGTACATTTGACTGGTTTTGCCTTCGCGAATGAGGTTGGCGATCGCGGGCGTGACAATCATAATTTCCTGGGCCATTGCGCGCCCAAATTCCCCCGGTTTGGGATTGGCTTTTTTCACCAACGTTTGGCTGAACACCGCGAGCAAAGATTGAGACAACTGCGCTCGAATTTGACCCTGTTGTTCGGGAGGGAAAACATCGAGAACGCGATCGATGGTTCCGGCGGCGGAGTTTGTGTGTAAGGTGCCGAAGACTAAGTGACCGGTTTCTGCTGCCGACACCGCTAAGGAAATGGTTTCTATATCCCGCATTTCCCCAACTAGAATAATATCGGGGTCTTGCCGCAGCGCGCCTTTGAGAGCGTTAGAGAAGCTTCTGGTATCTTCTGCCTTTTGCCGCTGGTGAATTAAGCTTTTAATGTTGGGGAAGACGTATTCGATGGGATCTTCGACAGTGAGAATATGTTCGGCCCGCGTACGATTGATCAAATCGATCATTGCGGCTAAAGTCGTTGTTTTTCCCGACCCCGTTTGTCCGGTGACTAAGACCATTCCCCGAGGGCGCTCGGCCATCTCGCGCACGATATTGGGCAAATTGAGTTGGTCGAAGTTGGGGATTTTCGACGACAGCGCCCGCATACAAGCTGCCCAACATCCCCGCTCTTTGTAAACATTGAGGCGGAAGCGCGCCAGACCTTTCACGCCGTAGGATGCGTCCAATTCCCAGTTTTGTTCGAGATCTTTGCGCTGTTTGTTGTTGAGCATACTGAAGATCAACCGTTGCGCTTCTTGAGGACTGAGGGGTTCTTCGTCGATGGGTTGCAGTTTGCCGCTAGTACGGAAATAGATGGGCGCTCCGGCTTGGATGTGAACGTCGGAGCCTCCCGTTTCAACTAACTGTTCTAATACGTCTTCGATCATTAATTCCATTGGTCAATCTCCTAATTTATTTTTGTGCGATCTTTTGAGAATCCCTACCCTTCTGACCGAGGGGTTAGGTTGATTTTATAGATAGGGTAACCGCAGTTACCTCCTTTGTTCGCCTGCTCTGAAAATATACCCAAAATTGTGCCTCAACCCCCCATATTTTGTTGAAAGTCGCGCAACCGGAGTAAGGGCTTTAAGTTTTAGGTTTTGGGTTTTGGGTTTTGGGTTTTGGGTTTTAAGCCCCCCACTACCTATCGACCCATCTGCCCATCTGCCCCCCAGAGTTATAAGTCCTAGTCTTGGAAGCGAGCTGTCATGCAATAGGGGCATTCCGACCATTCTTGCTGGAGTTGCGCGCCGCAGGAACGACAGGTGAGAACGCTCTTGCGTTTGGCTTTCATCTCGGCTTCTAAACCGGAGTCGGTGAAGGTAACCCGTTCGACTTCTTCGAGGGTGGTGTAACCCTGTCTGACTAACATTAAACTGTAGGCGAGCAGGGTTTTCATTCCTTCATCAACGGCAGCTTCCTTAATGCGTTCTGTGGAAGCGCCTTCGTTGATGAGGGCTTGGAGTCGTTCGGTAATGCGCATGACTTCGTAGACCCCAACGCGCCCTTTATAGCCGACTCCGTTGCATTTTTGGCAGAGGGTACCGTTGACTCTCATTGCCTCGCGCTGGTCGGTGGCAATGGTATTGGCGGTGTAGAAGGTGGAGTCTTCGGCGGCGGAGGCAGTCATTCCAAAGCGTTCGAGTTCTTCGACTTCGGGTTCGTAGGGAACGCGGCATTCGTCGCAGACCTTACGCATTAAGCGCTGAGCGAGGATGCCCAGGAGCGCCCCGGAAATCATGAACGGTTCGACTCCCATTTCGTCGAGTCGCGCGATCGCGCCGGCGGCATCGTTGGTGTGCAGCGTCGTGAGGACGAGGTGTCCGGTGAGCGCTGCTTCGATGGCGGTTTTTGCGGTTTCTTTGTCGCGCGTTTCGCCCACCAGAATCACATCGGGATCCTGCCGCAGGAAGGAGCGCAAAATTGAGGCGAAGTCCATCCCTTTTTCCCGAATCACCTGAACCTGCGTAATTCCGGGGAGGGAGTATTCGATGGGATCTTCGGCGGTACTGATATTTACGCCCGGATCGTTGCGTTCGGCCAGAACCGAGTATAAACTTGTGGATTTCCCGGAGCCTGTCGGTCCGGTGACGAGAATGAGTCCGAAGGGACGAGCTGCCATGTCTCGCACGATCTGGAGGGTTTCGGGATCGGTGATCAAGATATCCAAACCGAGCTGAGTTTGCGTATTATCGAGAATCCGCAACACCACCTTTTCCCCATACCGACTGGGAAGGGTACTGACCCGGAAATCGACTTTGCGTCCTTTGAAGACGCGGCGAATTTTCCCGTCTTGGGGCAAGCGCCGTTCGGCAATGTCCAACTCCGCCATGATTTTAAAGCGCGCGGAAACGGCTCCGGCAATCTTTTTGGGGAGTTTCTCGAAGGCTTGTTGCAGTACGCCGTCTTTACGAAAGCGGACTCGCAAATTTTCTTCTTGAGGTTCGACGTGAATATCCGAGACCCCCTCTTGGAGCGCTTTCATTAAAATTTTGTTGACCAAATCGATGATCGGTTTATCTTCGGCATCGTTTCGAGCCGAGTCGAGGTCGAGGTTATCTTCAGCCGGAGCGTCTTCGAGACCGCCTTCAAACTTGTCGGTATCGATGGCGACAGCTTTTTGTTTTTCTTCGTCATCCTTGAGTCTTTGGACAAAGTCTTCGTACTGCTCGAAGAGTTTTTGGTAATCTTCCATCGCGATTACCATGCGCTGCAAGGAGATTCCTCGAGGGCGTAAAATCCGCTTGAGGTCGTCTTGGGCATCCAAGTTGTCGGGAGACACCATTGCCACCAGTAATGACGGCGGTTCGGTATCCTTTTGCACTAAAGGAATGAGTTTGTAACGGCGGCAAATATCGCTGGGGATTAGGCTATCAATCAGGTCGCTCATCTGATTGTGCGTAATGGGGTCGATTTCCGGGTCGAGCGATTCAACGCCGTAGAGAATTTTAAGTTCAAAGAGCTGCTGTTTTTTGTATTGGCGCAGCAATTCGGGCGACAGTTGTCGCCCGGTCATGGATTCTAAAATATCGGTCAGAGGACGACCGCTTTTGCGCGTTTCGGCTAAGGCTTGTTGCATTTGGTCGCCATCGACAAAGCCTGCCTGAACCAGTTGGCGGCCAAATGGCGATAAATCGTTACTGAGTAGCGTAAGCGCGCGCGAGCGCTTGTTAGACGATGGTGATTGAGTCATATCAGTTGAAAATATCTCCTTACCCTACAATCAAAGAAGAGTGAGAACGCGGTTCGGGGCGAGTTTCCCCCATCCCAGCAAGCGATCGCGCACGGAAGGTGCGGTGCGATCGTTTATCCCTTCCCTAGATGATAACTGCTCCACAAGAGATAGCGAAAATGACATTATTACTCCGCGAGCTAAGGAATTGAGGAGTGGGAGAAAATCCGCCGCAGCTCGTGCTAAATTTAATTAAATCGCTCATCCGTTCTCGGCAAACGTAAAGAACTATGAAGAGGCGACGAGGAAAATCTCTAGGTCGGGAGGCGCGATCGCGCGCTCGTCTGGAGAGGAGCGGTATAATCTGTGAAGATACGCCGAAGCCGGGGGAGCTGATGGGGAAGACCCCCTAAGAGCTCCGATGGGATGGAGACCCAACAAAAATCCGATCTAGCGTGAGAAATTTTTGAAAGCAGACCATGACTGACGAGCAAAAGCAATCCGATGTTCCCGTAGAACCTTCCTCACAAAACGCCGCCCCCATTGAAGTTGGAGGGGAAGCCGAACCCGCAGGTGCGAGCGCATCCGAAGCCGGGGGACTAGGAGAGGAAGTCGCCGCCTCTGCATCAACAGCAGAAGTCCAACACCCGGTCGATGGGGGCGAACTGAGCCAGTTAGTCGAACGGCTCAAACAAGAAAACGAAGCCCAAAAACAACAAAGCCAAGAACGCGATCGCCAACTGGAAACCTACAAAAATCAACTGGCGAGAACGGCAGCGGACTTCGATAACTTCCGCAAGCGCACCCAGAAAGAAAAAGAAGACCTAGAACATCGCGTCAAGCGGGAGACCATTATGGAACTGCTGCCAGCAGTGGATAACTTCGAGCGAGCGCGATCGCAAATCAAACCCGCCAACGATGGGGAAATGACCATTCACAAAAGCTATCAAGGGGTGTACAAAGATTTAGTCAACGGCCTCAAGCGGATCGGGGTCGCCGCCATGCGACCCGAAGGGCAACCCTTTGACCCCAACTATCACGAAGCCATGATGCAAGTGCAAACCGACGAATATCCAGAAGATACCGTCATCGAGCAACTCGTGCGAGGCTACTTACTCGGCGAAAAAGTGCTGCGTCATGCAATGGTCAAAGTTGCTGCTCCTAAAGATCCCGTGGTACCCTCAGAAGAGGAGTCTTTAACAGAAGAAAGCGCTCTAGATTCTTAGGGGCTTCCGGCAGCTCGCAAAGGCCCCGAAGAAGAAATTTCCAGGGGCGCTTTCGAGACCCACTCGCCCGGCGCGCCCAAAAAAGCCAGAGCAATCGGACGCTAAAGACCCCAAAACCCTTACTCAGCCTTTTATTGCATACATCTACTACCAAAGCACTATGGGAAAAGTCATCGGCATCGACCTCGGCACCACCAATAGTTGCGTTGCTGTCTTAGAAGGCGGAAAACCCATTGTGGTTCCGAGTTCTGAAGGCGGACGAACCACTCCCAGCATGGTAGCTTTTGGCAAATCAAGCGAGCGCTTAGTCGGCCAGTTAGCCAAGCGACAAGCCGTCACCAACGCCGAAAACACCGTTTATAGCATCAAACGCTTCATCGGTCGTCGTTGGGACGATACATCAGAAGAACGGTCGCGCGTCCCCTACAACTGCGCCAAAGGTCGCGACGACACCGTAGATGTAAAAATCCGCGATCGCCAATACACCCCCCAAGAAATTTCGGCAATGATCCTGCAAAAGCTCAAAGCCGATGCCGAACAATTCTTAGGCGAACCGGTTACCCAGGCCGTCATTACCGTTCCCGCCTACTTCACCGACGCGCAGCGACAAGCCACCAAAGACTCGGGCACCATTGCCGGGTTAGAAGTATTGCGCATCATCAACGAACCCACCGCCGCCTCCCTTGCCTACGGACTAGACAAACAAGACCAAGAACAACACATCTTGGTCTTTGACTTAGGCGGCGGCACCTTCGACGTATCGGTTCTGCAACTGGGGGGCGGCGTATTCGAGGTCAAATCCACCTCCGGCAACAACCACCTCGGCGGCGACGACTTCGACAATACGATTGTGCAATGGGCTATTGAAAACTTCAAAAACCAAGAAGGGATTGACTTGGGGGCAGACAAAATGGCCTTGCAGCGCCTGCGAGAAGCCGCAGAAAAAGCCAAAGTCGAACTATCGAGCGTGCCGAGTACCTCCATTAACCTCCCCTTCATCACCGCCGACGAAAGCGGTCCCAAACACTTAGAAACCGAACTGACGCGAGCCAAATTTGAAGAGCTAGCCAGCGACCTCATTGAAGGGACGCTGAATCCCGTGCGCCAAGCTCTCAAAGACTGCGACCTCACCACCGAAGAAATCGATCGCATCCTCTTCGTTGGAGGCTCGACGCGCATTCCTGCCGTCGGCAACGCCGTCCGCAAATTTTGCGGCGGTAAAGAACCCGATCGCACGGTGAATCCCGACGAAGCTGTTGCCTTGGGCGCAGCCATTCAAGGGGGAATTTTAGGGGGCGAAGTCGAAGATTTACTGCTATTAGACGTAACCCCGTTGTCCTTGGGCATCGAAACCCTGGGCGAAGTCTCGACCAAAATCATCGAACGCAACACCACCATTCCCACCAGCAAATCCCAAGTGTTCTCCACCGCCATTGACGGGCAAACGTCGGTGGAAATCCACGTCCTCCAAGGGGAACGAGCAATGGCAAAAGACAACAAAAGTTTAGGGAAGTTCCTCCTAGCGGGCATTCCCCCAGCCCCCCGAGGCGTTCCCCAAATTGAAGTGAGCTTCGAGATAGATGTCAACGGCATCCTCAAAGTCTCCGCCCAAGACAAAGGCACCGGCAAAGAACAAAGCATCCGCATCACCAACACCGGCGGTTTAAATCCCTCAGAAGTCGAACGGATGCGCCAAGAAGCCGAAAAATTCGCCGAACAAGATCGCCGCCGCGTCGAAATTGTAGAATTGAGAAATCAGGCAGACAGCATCACCTACACCTACGAATCCACACTTAAAGATAGCGGCGAAGTGATTCGAGAAGACCTCAAAACCACTGCCGACCAAAAACGCAAAGCCCTCGATGCCGCCTTCGACAACCCAGAGTCCAGTCTCGATGAAGTCCAAAGCAAACTCGAAGAGTTCAAACAAGCGGTTCTCTCGGTCGGTTCCGATATTTACAACCGCACGAGTTCCGGCACCAGCGAAGATGACTTTGAAGCCCTTGACGAAGACCAATCTCCCTTCGCCACCTCCTCCGACGCGCCCCCAGCGTCAGAAGAAAACTCCGACGAAGAGCCAGAGGAAGAATTATTTAAATTTGACTTTGACGACGAAGAAGACGAAACAGTCTCAGCCGACTACGAACCCGTAGACTAAGCGCTCGCATCTACACCTCTCCAATTACCCAACACCATCATTACGGACAACTGACGCAATATGGCAGGCGACTACTACGAACTTTTAGGACTTTCTCGCGATGCCACGCAAGAAGAAATCAAGCGCGCTTACCGTCGCCTCGCCCGGAAATATCACCCAGATGTCAACCAAGAACCCGGGGCAGAGGAACAGTTTAAAGAAATTAATCGCGCCAACGAAATCCTCTCCAACCCAGATCTGCGCGCTCGCTACGACCGCTTTGGCGAAGCAGGAGTCACTGCTGGCGCAGGGGGGCCGGATATGGGAGATATGGGCGGGTTTGCCGATATCTTTGAAACCATCTTCAGCGGTTTCGGGGGAATGGGAACCGGGGCAACCGCAGGCCGCCGCAGCGGGCCGATTCGAGGAGACGACCTGCGCCTCGATTTAAATTTGGAGTTTCGCGAAGCTATTTTTGGCGGCGAAAAAGAAATCCGCATTCCCCACCTAGAAACTTGTAAAGTTTGTAACGGGACGGGGGCCAAAGCTGGGACGGGATCGAAAACCTGCCCGACTTGTAACGGGAGCGGTCAAATTCGCCGTTCGACCCGAACCCCCTTTGGGAGTTTCGCCCAAGTTTCAACTTGTCCGACTTGTAACGGCGAAGGTCAAATCGTCGAACAAAAGTGCGAAGCTTGTGGAGGAGTGGGTCGCAAGCAAGAGACGAAGAAGTTAAAAATTACGATCCCCGCCGGCGTGAATAATGGCACTCGCTTGCGCGTGGCGCGAGAAGGAGACGCAGGCAATCGGGGAGGGATGCCGGGGGATTTGTATGTTTACCTATACGTTAAGGAAGATAAAGAATTTAAGCGAGATAATATTAATATTCTCTCCGAGATAACCATTAGTTATTTACAAGCGATTTTAGGGTGTCGCCTCGAAGTCAATACGGTAGACGGATCGCACGAAGTGACGATTCCGCCGGGAACGCAGCCCAATACGGAATTGCGCCTGGAAGAACGGGGCGTTCCCAAATTAGGAAATGCTGTCAGTCGCGGCGACCACCTTTTAACAGTACAAGTGGAAATTCCCACGCGCATTAGTACCGAAGAGCGGGAATTACTGGAGAAACTGGCGAAACTGAGGGGCGATGCTATTGGGAAGGGAGGAATAGAAGGATTCTTGGGAAAAATGTTTGGTTCTTAAGGTTTAGTCCTTTGTCCTTTGTCCTTTGTCATTGGTTCTTCGTCATTGGTCATTAGCAGCTAGTTTGACATTGCTTGCGTCCTAAGAGGGGCAAAAATTGTTGGACTTTTCAAAAAGCGATCGCCTGTTCGCTTCGGAATAATGAACAATGAACAGTGAATAATTACCTCTCCTTACAGACAACTCACGGCAGTCGTAGGAGGGGCTGTGTGCGGACGCAGGTTCCGCACACAGCCCCGTGGAAACTCAAGACCCGTGTCCTCAAAAGAAGAGGATTGAAATTCAGGAAAATCTACGATACAGATTATTGAAAACAGCCAGCGACTTCCCAGGGCGATAACCCCATTTCTTTGGTAAAATAGAGGTCGGATTTGTAACGCGATCGCGATCGCGGGGAAACCCGTTGACCTTATCCCCTTGATAATTTTCCCCAAAAAAGGGACACTTCAAGCTTAATTCACCTTTTTACGTCGCTAATTCATGAAGGATTCGGAAACGAGCGATCGCGGAACCCTCCCCGACGCAAAACTCGACCTCCGGGGAACCCCTTGCCCCATTAACTTCGTGCGCGCCAAACTCCGACTCGAGCAAATGCAGCCCGGAACATTACTCGAAATTTGGCTGGATGCGGGAGAACCCATCGAGCAAGTTCCCGATAGCTTGACGATGGAAGGGTACCAACTCGAAGCAATGGAAGCCAAGGACGAGTTTTTTTCCTTGAAGGTGCGCCGTCCCCAACTGCTGTGAGTTCCCCCTATGCCACCGAGCCCCACCTCAACGACGGGAATCAGTCAGACTTGGGAATTGTCGTCGCCGCACAAGCCAACTTTTACCAAGTTCGTCTCGAAGGAAGCCAGCAGCAAGATATACTCTGTACTCGCCGCGCCCGTTTAAAGAAAATTGGGCAACAGGTGATGGTCGGCGATCGCGTCCGAGTTGAGGAGATTGACGGCAAAGAGGGACGAGGCGCGATCGCCGAAATCTTCCCCCGCCAAACCCAACTCCAACGCCCGCGCATCGCCAATACCAACTGCATTCTCCTGCTATTCCCCCTCGAAGAACCCACCCTCGATCCGTGGCAACTCAGCCGCTTCCTCATTGCCGCTGAATCGACTGCTATAGCCCCCTGCGTGGGTTTGAATAAAAAAGATTTAATTTCCCTCGATCGCGCTTCCCAGTGGCAAGAACGCCTCAACAACTGGGGCTACGACCCGATTTTCCTTAGCGTTGCTATGGGTTGCGGTCTCGCCCAACTGACTCAACGACTGGCGGACAACACAACCATTGTCGCCGGACCGTCGGGGGCGGGAAAATCCAGTTTAATCGACCGACTAATCCCCGACCTCCAATTGCGCGTGGGGAAAGTCTCTGGGAAACTGCAACGCGGTCGCCACACCACCCGCCACGTCCAATTGTTTGAACTGCCTGGAGGGGGATTAATCGCCGACTCTCCCGGGTTTAATAAGCCCGATATCAACTGCGATCCCACACAACTCGCCGACTACTTTCCCGAAGCGCGATCGCGTCTCGCAACCCAGAACTGTCAATTTAGTAATTGCTTGCATCGCGACGAACCCAACTGCGCCGTGCGGGGAGATTGGGAGCGGTACGAACATTATCTCCAGTTTCTCGAAGAAGCGATCGCCCGTCAAGAGGCTCGCGATCGCACGACGGATGCAGATTCGACCTTGAAGATGAAAATTAGCGATTCTGGTCGAAAAAGTTACGAACCGCGACTCGATAGCAAAAAGTATCGCCGTCGTTCTAGACGGACTCGAAACCAAGACCTACAGCAACTTTACGACGAAGAGGAATAAATTCATACTTTTGTCTCTTGGGAGAAATTTGCAACAATTGAGATTGACGAAATTTGGCAAATTGCCTAATCCTACTCCCCCAAGAGTTATTCGCCGCACGGGTTTAGCAGCGTCAATTTGAAAAATTTGACGGGCAGGAAGTCATAGTAATTTACGCTTAATGTGAATTAGATGCTGAAACCACGATTTTCCGTTAAAATCTAAATTTCTTCTGCCTTTTGCCCTCTTTCTTAAAAACCTTCTGCCCTCTGCCCTCTGCCTTCTGCCTTAAGTCGTAACGCTCCGACTTAATTCACATCAGACGTAATTTCCAATTAGTGGAATTAGCCCGATTGAATCAAAGACGGTGTGTTAAAAACAACGTGGACTGCGACTTGGAAATTACCGTTATGCAAAACTCACCTTCTTCCCTTAAAGCGAGTCTCAGTTGGTTAGGACTGTTTGCCCTGCTTTCCGCGATCGCGATCGCCCCCACTTGGGCGAAAAATCTCCCCGCCTTCGCTCGTTTTGCCCAAAGCAACACCGACTTCGAGCGCTGGGTAGATGGCTGCTATCAACTGTCAGGAGAAGAAGGATTGGCTGCTTGCGATCGCGCTCTCGAAGTCGCTCCCGAAGATGCGACGCTGTGGACGAACCGAGGGACGCTTTTGGGGAGTTTGGGACGCTATGAAGAGGCGCTTAACTCCGACGAACGGGCGCTAGCTCTCGAACCCGACTATTCCCTAGCATTGTACAACCGCTGTCTCACTTTCAACCGTCTCGAGCGCTACGAAGATGCCCTCGAGTCCTGCGAAGGCGCGCTGGCGGGGAACGGACGTTGGGGCGATGCGAGCGGTGTATTAGCGTGGGATAGCTTGGGTTTTGCCCTTTCCCAACTCGGTCGTTATAAGGAGTCGCTCGAGGCGCGCGATCGCGCCCTGGAACTCGAGTCTCGGGATCCAATTACGTGGTTTAACCGAGGCGTTGTGTTGGAAAAACTCCAACGTTTCCGCGACGCGATCGCTTCCTATGACGAAGCGTTGAAGCTGGACCCCGATTACGAAGCAGCGCGCAATAATCGAGAGATATTGCTCAATGAATTAGGGGAGCTTTAGCTGTTGTTTAAAGGCGATCGTAGTTTCACTCGTTGTGGCGTAGGGGTGGCGGGATATTTTAAGCGATCGCGGTGACGCGATCGCTCTGTGAAAGTTGGAGCTGGGTTAAGAAATGCAACGAAAACTTGACTTACGCCCATTTTTCAAAATCTTCGCGCTTCCAATTCTCACGAGCAGCTTGATAATCCGCTTCTGCGCGATCGATGTTTCGTTGCTGTCGCTGGATTTCGTCTTGATAGTCAACATCGATAGCGGCTATATCTTCCTGACAGCGACGTTCGCGCTTTAATATCT
>JAXHVQ010000103.1:0-21365 GCA_034189065.1 Cyanobacteriota bacterium | reverse complement strand
TTTTCTGGAGCGATTTGGCACAACTCCCAAACGACTCCGCTTGATTCAAGGACTTCAAAGGGCAATGGAGCAACTAAAAGCTGCCGGGTGTTGTGCTATCTATATTAATGGAAGCTTTGTCACAAACGAATCTAATCCGAATGATTTTGATGCTTGTTGGGATCGGGAAGAGGTTGATATCGATTATCTGAGAACTTATGCCCCAAGTTTGCTAAATTTTTACGATCGCGAGATGCAAAAAGCGAAATACCGAGGCGATATTTTACTCTCAGACCAGCTAGTGGGTGATGACGGTACAATGTCAATAGAGTTTTTTCAGCAAGATTGAGTGGAAAATTATAAAGGAATTGTTGCTATTGATTTATCGAGGTGGGAACCATGATTAAAAACGAACGCGAGTATCAGGTGACAAAAAGTTGGGCCGATCAATTCGCGCGATCGCTCGTAGCAGTGCGTCAGAATGAAGAGAAGAAAAGGGAAGACCCTGACGGATGGCAGCTTCTTCAGGAGTCTTACAAAAGTCAGCTTCGGAACCTTCAAGATGAGATCGCGGAATACGAAGCTCTCATTTCCCACGATCCTCACCAATCCGTCTTGCTCGAGCTTAATGATATTAATCAACTTTCAACGCTTTTAATTAAAGCCAGAATTGCCTTTAAGCTCACGCAAAAGGAGCTAGCAGATTTGTGCGATCGCACCGAAGAGCAAGTTAAAGCTTACGAAAAAAATAACTACAAAAATGCCAGTTTTTTGGATGTTTTGGCAGTCATGGATGCTTTAGGAATTCAGCTACGAGGAGGTCAGTTTGGTGCGTCCTTGGATGAGTTTTATAAAGACCGTTTGGCGGTCGCTCGGCGGTCTGAAAGTTCGAGCGCTCGAATTTAAATATTCTTGTAATATCGAAAATCGAAATTTGGGCTACAGATTAAGCGCCCTGTCATGCCGTTATCTTGTTGACTCGTTAATCATTCGCAGTTCAGTAAAATGTAGGGTGGGCAGTCTTTTTCAAATCAATCAATTTATTTTGATTTAAACGCTTTGGACTGCCCACCTTTTACTCAGAAGTGGTGAGCAAGGAAATATTATTATTCATGGAAAGTTAAGATGATTGTATGCCTTGCCCACCCTACAAACTAAAACCGATTTTTTACAGTAAATTACCACCGTCTAGGGGGAATTGTCGGCCACAAGGGGGGTGTCCAGGGCATTGTAAACACAGTAGTTGTTGTGATTTTTATACCACCAGTTGCATTAAGTTCCTCATTGGTCAGATCGTTGAGATAGCTTTCAGAATCGCCAAACAATTCAGCGCCAGCGGGAGACAAATTAGAGATATTGATTGTAGCCATTGTTGATTTCTCCTGATTTACTTTTTTGAACAATGGGTTTATCTGACAAGTTAAAGTCACGACTTCCAGAAGTGGTGGGCAAGGGAATGTTCTCAATTATGAAAGGTCAGTAAAATTTTATCCCTTGCCCACCCTACGACTGGCTTTTTAGTGACTTAATCAGCCAACTCAAAAACAAGTTTATTTGTTATCCCATTGATAAACACTCCACAAAATTTTACCTCCATCTTTATTATGACAAACAGCTGACCACAAAAAATTTCCTCCTCCACCGAAAATCATATCATCATCAAGAAGATCGTTCAAAAAACTTTCAGAATCGCCAAACAGTTCAGCGCCCGTGGGAGACAAGTTAGAGATGTTGATTGTAGCCATTGTTAATTTCTCCTGATTTTACTTTTTTGAGCAATACGTTTGCCAGACAAGACAAACTTATGATTTGTAGAAGCTTCAAGCTTTCACTTTTTTGGCTTCTGTAATAACTGTAAAGCCTATTTTTGAAAGAAACAAGTCTTTTTGCCTATTCCAAATTACAATAAGTGTTAGTTTTTTGTCTCGATTTTAAATTCAAATCACAAAAAAAACATTTTTAAATTTACAACACCTTAATAGCTGGAAAGCTTTTGTTACAAAACAGTCAACTTTTTGTCTCTTAAAATTATCTTTTCCAAAAAAAACTGTCTCCAATCCAATCGGAGACAGTAACGAGCTACAAAATACGAGCCGGTGGGTTACGGCGCGGACGAAAAGTTATGGTTTTTTCCGACAGATCGGACTCGCGCCTAACCCACCCTACAAACGAACCGCCAAGGGATATTCAATTGAACGTCCCTACAAATCGGCGGTGAAATTGATTTCAGGGTTATTTTCAGCCCCATTCCCTTTCAACCAACCCTGAAACAGAGATTCCAACACCTGTTCCCTGACTTCGCCCAATTCAGCCGGAAACCACTTCTCAACCCGGAGAATGTGGTACCCTAGCTTCGTTTGCACGGGCTCGATAACCTCCCCTTCCGCAGCTTTGGAAACAGCTTCGGCAATTTCCGGCAGCAATTCCGCTAAAAATCGCACCCCGACAAAACCGCCATTTTCCTTAGACTGCTTCCCCTTCGACTGTTCCAACGCCAACGCGCAAAAAGAAGCGGTTCCCTCTCGAAGTGCATGGACGATCTTCATCGCTGCGGTCAGGTCGCGTACTAAAATCTGAGATAGCGCCACTCGTTTATAAAGATCGCGATCGCCTATATAATGATTATCCACCGCTTCGCCAAACAGATGTTCCTTCAACTTCTGCCGCAACAGCGAAATCCGAACTCCCTGGGACCAGTCCTCGACGGAAATGCGCTGCTGTGCCAACCAAGCTAAGGTTTCCGACGTACCCAGCAGTCGATTCTCCTGACGAAAGGTATCTCCCGCCACTTGTAATTCTTCGTCCGATACCGCAATCCCAAATTGCTCGCAAACCGCCAAAATCGAGGCATTTTCCTCCGCAGCAACCGCAATTTCAGTCAATTGATGAGACTGGCGCAGATAGGCGAGAATCTCCTCATCCGTCGCCGGTTTGACTTCGGGGAATACGAAAGGTTTCAATGTTTCTTGCATGGTTATTTGTCCTTGGTTATTGTTAGTAGCTGTCAGCCGTCAGCGGTCAGCCATCAGCTTTTTTGGGAATAAGCTGTGAACCTAAAACCCAGGTCTTTTGTCATCAGCAGTCTCGATAAATCAAGCGTTCTGGCGGAATATCGCGTGCAGAAATGCGATCGCGATGTAAATCTCCGTAAAGGTTGAGATAATCGATTTCAGCAGCGGTTAACTTACCTTTCCGAACGCCCGCGATCGCAGCATCGATCTCTTCGCGACACTTCAACCCCGTCAAGCAAACATCGACACAGTTCTGACTCAACGAGTACCGATAAAGATCGGGGACGGAAGGTTGCCAACACCCCACAGGCAACCCCCCAGGCGCATTCCACAGCGCACCGGTATGAGACCCTGTAGACTTGAACGTGACGATGCCGGGACGCTGCACCTCTTCCTCGTCTAACTGATGAAAGACCTGTTTTTGAGCGGAACGGTGGGCGGCATTATGCCTCACCATCACTACATCTAATAGGGGACTATTCGACCATTGCCGCGCCAGATTCAAATCGTGAAATGAGGCACCAATATAACGCACTGCCCCCATTTTCTTCAGCCGCTCTGAAGCGCCGAAAAACTTTTCAACGGTGCGTTGGTAAACTGAATTCGCGCCTCGTAAGTCGGGGGAAAGATGTAGGCAATCTTCAAATGCCTTTCCGTCGTTAGAACCAATCCATCCCCAAAACAAGACATCGATATAATCAATTCCCAATTCTACAAACTGATCCAACAAAGCAGCAAGGGCAACTTCTGGATTCTTGATATAAGTCACCGTTGCCAGCACTACTTTCTCTCGCACTGCCGATTTGCGCCCGCATAACTTTCGCAGCGCTTCAGACATGGAACTATAGATGTAGTGGTGCAGGTCGCTGGAATAGAAAAAGTAATTGATTCCTCGGTCGAAGGCATACAGCGTATCTTCGCTAGAAATCTTTCCCCCTCCTCCTAATCCCAAACAGCTAACCGTTAAGTCAGTCCGTCCTAGTTTGCGGTAAAAGGGGAGATTTGATTTGGCGCGATCGCTTAACGTTGGCTGAGTCTCGACCGCCGGTTTGACAACTGTTAAATCTGTAATTTGCATCATTTCAAGGATTCGTAAATATCTTCAGACTTAGCATTGAGATAAGCGCGATCGAGATCGATTCCCAACAAGGAAAACTGTTGAACGATTGCCTCCATCCGACCTTCAGGCGAGTTATCTCCCCTTTGCCAAGCATCTAGCAAACCATTGGCAACAATTTGACAGCGATTCATGCCAAAACTTTCGTTCGCGCCAAACTTTGCGTCAGGTTCTTCTGCTAACCCTAGTCCAGGTGCAAGCAATTTAGTAAATAGGGGAATTTGTGGCTGAAAATATGCCTCATTTTCCTCATAAATTGTCTGGAACACCGACCAAACAGATTTATGTTGATGCTTTTCAAAGTAAAAAACAGCCGAATCGTACCGTTCGTAATCTCCGGGATTGTATAATACTTTGAACGTAAACGGAAGATTGATATTGTTGAATTCCCGAGTTAGACTCTTCATCACGGAAACTGCCCCTTCTGGGGTTAGGTTCAAGTAAATGCGCACGGTTTCTGGGAGAGAGTCTACTGCTTTCAGACTTTGAGTTCCTGCATCGCCAACTGCCATGTAAAATCCGTTTTGCATCAAGTTTTTAGGCATTTTTATAGGAACCAGATTTCCGACTATCGCCGATTTTGCATCGCCTTGAAGATGGCGATCGCGTTCGATATGCAGTTTCAACTCTCCTTTTTGAACCACAAGATTATTGTCATTTTTTTCTTGCAAAATGAGCCAATCTGGGTCGAAATAACCTTCCCCTTGGTTGCTCTCGTGAAGTCGCTCGAAAAATCCGGTATCGATGCCCAAAATAGTGTTATTTTCCAAGTCCAATTGAAGTTGATTTTGAGGCGCATCGAGAGCTAAACTGGTTTTCATTGAACCGTTATAGTAGATGCCATAGATAAAGCTGCGCAGTTGCAAACTTTGGTAACGATGCCGGATTTCTTCAGGCACTTTTGCAAATCGCTCTGCGACTTCCGCAGGCAGTTCAAACGGTTGGTAATCGGGATGTTGAATGCGGAAATTTGAGTTGAAATGAACTTGGCGAACAATATCTTGAAGGGTTTCTTCGATCCCATGAGAAGATTGAGTTGAAGGGAAATCTAGAACATTCATATTTTGCTCCTATTGTCAATGGGTAAAGGCTAGGTTTAAATGAATTGAAAAAAGACGCGACTCATAGCAGTGCGTTACGCTAACGGCACCCTACTACTTAGGGTTGTTTTGTATGAGCAACGGTGCACCTGCGCTGCGCTAACGGCACCCTACTTAGTTGTTTTGGATAAGCAACGGTGTGTTACGCTGCACTAACAGCACTCTACTTAGTCGCGATCGCTTAATGCGAGATCTCGAACGAATCCCGAACCAAAAACAGTTGGCATCGATTGTTCTGGGCGGCACAATAAACTTTTAGCCACTTGAAGCATACAAATACCCATATTTCCAAAGGATTTTTGATACTGAATTGTGGCTTGAATCTGTTGAATCAAGACAAATCCAGCCAATTGGACTGTCCGAATTAAGAAGTCGGGACGCGAGGTTAAAATCTCTGGAAACGTTTGTAAATACCCTCGAACAAGGGCGGCAATAGAAGGTTGAAGCTGTTCGAGGGGAGTTGTTGCCAACCGCAGCGATTCTTCGATACTGAGGGCATTGCTAATGACTAAACTATTGAGCCAAATTTGTAAATAGCTAGCAATTAACGTGCCGAGATCGAAAGCCGGATCTCCCCAACTCGAACGTTCCCAGTCGATGGCGCGGACTCGTTCTGCTGGCGCGTCTTCCCAATGGTTGTGGAGGAGAAGATTGTTCAATTTTAAGTCATTGTGGGTAACGCAGGACGGTGCAAAAGCTTCGCCCACCGAGGCGATCGCAACCCCCAAACTGTCGTACCGTTGATAGAGGGCAAAAAATTTGAGTCCTTCCATCGGCACAACTCCGAAAACCTCGGGAGTGATGCGTTCTAGTCCTTGAATTAAGGCGCTGACAGTTGCGGGCGATGGGTTCTCGGAGAAAAACTCCTGATAGTCGGGGCGATTAAACGTGGTACGATGAAAGGTGCCGAGTAACGTCCCGATCGCCTCCCCAATTTCTGCGGGAAAACGGTTTTCCCGAGCGTAAAAACCGGTTAAATCTTCGTAACTCTCCAGGTAGCGGCAGACCAAAATTGAGTTATCGCTGTCAAAGTGCGCGATTGTAGGCAACATCGACTTCAGGGACTGCAACTCGGGAAACTGTTGGACAAACTGCTGCATTCGCCACTCCTGCTGAAACTCGCCCGCTGTTTTCCCCGCGCGATCGCCTCGTTCCTGTTTGACGAGGAGTTTGCTACCGTCGGGAAAAGTAACCAACAGGTTAAAGTTTTTCGCCGCCACGGGTTCGAGATGGAGTCGATCCTTATCGCGATCGCAGCACAAAGCGTTGGCGACGAGATAATCTGAGACATTCGTTGAGCTTAACAACATTGGTAAGGTTTTGTACCATATAACTGTACTTCTATGAGTTATTGGGCTCCGTTTTTGGGCGGTATGCAGTTTGTCTCAAATTCATCTTGGCCGCCGAGTACGCGATCGCGATCGTCATCAGCCGTCACCCATTTAAGAAAAGTTATTTGTAACATCTCAGGACTTACGAAACAAAGCACTGTGGGGCAATACTCGTAACACTTCTGTAATGGTTGTTACCCCTGTCGTCACTTTCTCAATTGCCGCCACCCGAAACGATTCAAAACTGCTTTGACTCAAATAGCGGTGCAACTGAGTCATCGTCCCTTCATAAATCAACTCTCGCACTGTATCGTCAATATTGAGCAATTCAACAATCGCCTCTCGTCCCCAGTAACCGGAATTAAAACAGTTAGAACAGCCCCTCCCTTTACGCCAACCCGTAGAATTTGCTTCTTGGAACTCAATCCCTAACTTTCTCAAATCTGCGTCGGTTGGCCTATAGGATTCAGCACAATGGGGACAAATTTTGCGCACCAAGCGCTGGGCAACAATTCCTAACAAAGCATCGCTAATCAAACCTAAATCCGGTCCAATATCTTTGAGTCGAGGGATTGCGCTCACCGCATCATTTGTGTGTAAAGTTGTCAATACCAAATGTCCTGTTAGTGCCGCCCGGATAGCCGTTTCTGCCGTTTCGCTATCTCGGATTTCTCCAACCATAATAATATCGGGGTCTTGCCGCAAAATCGCTCTCAAACCTGCTGCTAAAGTCATGCCAGCCGCCTCATGAACCTGGGTTTGGGTAATGCGGGACAACACATATTCCACCGGGTCTTCTACTGTTACCAAGTTGACGTTTTCGGTCGCCAAAGTTTGCAGAGAATTATAAAGCGTGCTGGTTTTGCCGCTTCCCGTAGGACCGGTAAGAATAACCATTCCTTGGGGTTGCTGCAACCAGCTTTTGTAGATATCCAGCTTCTTTGGAGAAAATCCCAAATCGTGTAAGCCGGAAAAGGGATTTCGCTGAGGAAGCAACCGAATGACGGCTTTCTCTCCACCGACGCAAGGAAGGGTACTCACCCGCATATCCAGTCCCAGTTCGGCTTCCGATGCAGAAGTGTAGTTTTCACCAATTCGTCCATCTTGGGGACGACGACTGTCAGCAATATCCATGTTGGACATGACTTTGAGGGCAACGACTGCCCTGCGACTCACATCGCCAGGTAAAGTGGTAATGTCTCGCAGAATACCGTCAATACGATAGCGAACTCGCAGACCATCTGGCGTAGGTTCCAGGTGAATATCGCTGGCTCGGTTGCGGAGAGCGCCGGAGATAATGGTTTTAATGCGGCTAATTTGGTCGGCGGCTTTGGATAGATAAAGTTCTGCAACTTCGCTGATATTTTCTTGCTCTGTTTCACCCGTGAGAGGGTTGACAATGGAGGTTGAATTTATGGAATTGGCGTTGAAGTTTTGGGTGAGAAACCAACTACGATAGCTTTTATCGGCGATGGTAAGGATTTTGATATTGGTGAGGGTGCGATCGCTCAGTTTTTTGACCTCCTCAGCAGAAAGTGCGATCGGACTGCCCAGGTAGTAACAGTTGCGCCACAACAGCAGGGGAATGACAGGCGGTAAAACATGGCGATCGGAAAATTCTCGAAAGAATCGAGAACTGACTTCTGAGTCGAGTAAGTTAAGGTTTACAATCCCTTGTTCGTTGACTAAGAGATTGAGAGCTTGTTCGCAATTAATTTCTTGTTTTTTTAATTGTTGCCAAGCCGATGAAACTGGGATGCAAGTCTGCATATTGTTCTCCAATAGAAGGGATTGGCAACGCTTGAACGACGTTGCACCGTTTTTGCGATCTTCTGCGCGCGATTGAGAGTAGGACTGACGCACAATCTCTATGGGTAGGGTGCCGTTAGCGCAGCGTAACGCACCATTGCCGCTAATTTTTTCGATTGCTTTGAGTCATCTTGAGATGACTTGAACTATAAGCCTGGGGCTTAAACCCCAGGCGGGATGACGCTTTTAAGCTTAAATTGATACTGGTACTACAGCTTTAGACGCAACCATCCCAGAACTCGACCATAGTAGGCTTTTGGTGGATTTCTCGTCAAATCAATTTCACCACGGGTGACATAAGTATTAGGCGCTCGGCTATCCGCATTAGACTCCTGGATAATCACTTTACCGTTACTCGAAATAGATTGCACAACAGCAATATGTCCATAAGGATTAGTAGGAGTAGAATCAAAAACAATTATGTCCCCTACTTGAGGTCGCTGACTCCCTGTGAAGGAAATTCGGTCGGCTTGACTTGCTGAAAGAGAAAGACCAGGTCGATTGAAGTTGAAAAAGGCGTACTTTGCGCCACCATTTCCACCCATTGGCTTCATTGTAAAGCCCAACTCTTGAGTAAAACGTTTAACAAAGCTGACGCATTGTCCGGGATAGCGTCCATAGGGATCCGTGATGGCATACGCTCCATTAAGTCTGTTGAGAGCGGCGTGAATTCGAGAGTTTCCAGGAGATTGCGTTCTACTACTCTGCCACCGCTGGTTAGGATTGTTACTATTACAACCCCAGAGATGAACTTTACCAACATTGTTCCGCGTGGGAGTATCTACACAAAGATTCGTACCAGTTCTTTTAATTAACATTCGCCCCCCACTCACAGGAATTAAATTCCAATTTTGATCGGGGTCATTGGCGTTGCAAGGCCAGACATTAATTTCAGCACCGTTCCGTAGATAATGGGCATTTAAACATCGTCCAGTAGAGCGTTGCTTTAAAAGAATACCGCCACGATTTCCGCGTAACCGGTCAAATTGTTGGTCGGGATCGTTCGTATTCTTAGTGTAAATTGACATCCGAGGATTGCCATC
The DNA here is from genome assembly GCA_034189065.1 of Cyanobacteriota bacterium. Classification (GTDB taxonomy): domain Bacteria; phylum Cyanobacteriota; class Cyanobacteriia; order Cyanobacteriales; family Spirulinaceae; genus FACHB-1406. Next base: position 11,975 of record JAXHVQ010000103.1, on the reverse strand, counting down.
AATCCGTCGGAAATACCAGTTAGTATTCAAAGCTACGTTGTCTACAGAGAAAATTTCAGTAGCTTGAACGGCTGGGGTTACAACAGCTAAAGATGAAGCTGCTGCTGTTGCTAAAGCAATCCAAAATTTATTTGACATAATTTGTTGACCTATTGGTAAGTACTCAGACATAATCAATGACACAAAGTGATTCTTGACAACTCCGGCTATGCCTGAGTTTTAGGCGGTTGTCAAGGGCAATCTATTTTGTGCAAATGCTGAGTTAATCTGGCTTCAAGAGTTCCGATCTCTGAGGTGTTAACCGCGAATCAGTTCTTGGGTTAATTGGAATTTATGATTCATTCTGTGAAGGAATTACCCAGCGAAGTTGCCGAACGACTTCGGGAGACAAACAAATTACATTTCCTTTATTTTCCCGACAAATATTGTCATTTGACCAGTAGGGCGTTTCCCACTGCTCCCAATCTAAAGAGAGAGTAGGCGGTTGTTCGTTTGCTGGTCTTTGTGGGTTGAGAGTAGGAGGTTGGATTGGTTCATCGCGTCCTCCGGCTTGCACTTCTGCCACCAAAACAAAGAAAATTAATCCTTGACAGAACAAGATGGAATTCCAAAAACTGATGAAAGTTCTTCGCTTCTCAGTTTTTTTGTTTTTGTACATGACAGTTCTGCTTTTTTTTTGATGAATCCAGTCAAAGCAAACTAGGTTGTTTGAACTTTGATTTGTTTTTTCATCTATTTCTTATATTCGCCAATGTTTCTGGAAGTTGCAAGGGGGCGATTAAGGATAAAAAGACAAAATCCTAGTCTTTATGTCTTCTAATTAAGGACATAGCCCTGCTGTAAGAGGTCAGATTTACGTCGGTACTCAATCTTGGAACCGCTATAGTTTCAATACGCGCTAGCTGAATCGACTAAACTCTTTCAGTCGATCGGTCGTTTTTTTTAGACAGCAAAAATATTGATTGGGAGAGACAAAAGAGTCACATTTAGAGTGTGTTTTGTTTCTGAGATGTTTTTTTATGGGTAATGGATGCGGCTCTTATATCAAAGCGCCCCGTAGCGCATTAGCGACGAGGCAATCTGAAGTATTCGTTACGTTTTCTGCCTTCACTGCTTTTCGTCCAACAACTCCGACACTCGAGCGTGCATCATCGCAATATCTGGATCCCGTTGGATTGCGCGATAATATTGTTTCTGGGGAATGGTACCATTGAGATCGGGTTGAATGAAAGTTTTCGCGCGATCGAGCAAAGCCGTTGCCCTCTCCAATGTCATTGGTTCCTTGGTTTTGGGATCGAACGCTTCATCGACTTCCGCAATAAACTGGGAGATCGGACGCAACCAGCTAAACCAGTCGTGATTGATAACCAACTGGAAAAACTCGCCGTTGCTGCGGATACGTCCGTGAAACTGTTCGTAAACCGTGCGTTCGGAGTTTAGCAAAGCTTTGTGAAGGTGCAGAAAAGCTTTGCGCACCTCGCGCAGGCGTTGAAAGGTTAAATCGAGAGAGGGATACGATGAAGACATGATGCTACTGGAGACTTGTACGAGTTGACCCCTTCCTATCTTAATACCCCGCGCCTTTTGTCCCCATTAGGGTTTTGAGTTCAGAGTTCAAAACTCGTTCGCTGCTGAAACCCATAACCCATAACCCATAACTCTGAACCCTGAACTCATCAATGCCCAATCCCGACCCGTTTGCGATTAAAATAAAGAGTCTTAACCATTGGCGATGCTTTCGCCGTGCCAAGGTTCAATCCGTTTTTAGGTGAGAGGAGTTTATGGGAATTCATTTACAACAAGCACTCGAAGTGGGGAAATACGTTGTCGCACAGCGCATTATGGGACGCAAGCAGTTTCCCCTTGTCCTCATGCTGGAACCCCTATTTCGCTGTAATCTCGCCTGTCCCGGATGCGGCAAAATTCAGCACCCGACCGATATTCTCAAACGGAACCTCTCTCCCGAAGACTGCTTCGCTGCCGTTGAAGAGTGCGGCGCGCCGGTTGTCTCGATTCCGGGAGGAGAACCCCTATTACACCCACAAATCGACGAAATTGTCAAGGGTTTGGTCCAACGTCGTAAATTTGTTTACCTTTGCACCAACGGGTTATTGCTCGAAAAAAGCCTCCATAAGTTTCAACCGTCCCCCTATTTGACGTTTAGCGTTCACCTCGACGGGTTGAGGGAGCATCACGACCAATGCGTCGATCGCAAAGGTGTCTTTGATATCGCCACCAACGCCATTCGCGCTGCCAAAGCCAAGGGATTTCGCGTGACCACGAATACCACCGTGTTTGAAGGGGCAAACCCCCAAGAAATGCAGGAATTCTTGGATTTCGCCGATAGTTTGGGCGTGGATGGAACGATGATTTCCCCAGGTTACAGCTACGAATGGGCTCCCGACCAAGAGCATTTCCTCAAACGCGAACAAACCAAAGCCCTATTTCGAGAAATCCTCGCGCCTTTCAAAGCGGGGACGAAAAAGTGGAACTTCAACCACAGTCCCCTCTTTCTCGATTTTCTCATCGGCGAGAAGGACTACGAATGTACGCCTTGGGGGAGTCCGAGTTATAGCGTGTTGGGCTGGCAAAAACCCTGTTACTTGCTCAATGAGGGTCATTACACGACATTTAAGGAGCTTCTCGAAGATACCGACTGGAGTCAGTACGGACACAAGAGCGGCAATCCTAAATGTGCCGACTGTATGGTACACTGCGGCTACGAACCGACGGCGGCAATGGATGCAATGGAACCAGCCAATATCGGGCGATCGGTGGGCGCGCTGTTTGGCATGAGTCGGTAAATACCAATTCTCATAGAGTTTGCAGGTTGAGGTAGTAGGGGCATTGCACCGCAATGCCCTTAATGATTCAGTGTATTGCTACCAAGAGCCGAGATTAAACCATCAGTCAGGAGGTCGTTGAAATTGTCTCCAATAAAGTGGGTGAGGAACTGGCAGAAAAACTTGACATTTATCAACAGATGTGGGTCAGTTATTATATCGTTTACGACCCCTCTCGACAGTTAGGGGAGAAAGTTCTGTATATTTACGAACTTGGGGGTAGGCAGTATGTGGAAGTAGACGATACTTTCTAATTGTTGAGCCGCCTACTCCCTTTTTCCATTGGCGATCGCGGCCTCAACCTCGGATTCCATTATGATAGGACAGTTAGGTTAAATCGCGATCGCGCGCACTATGGTCATTCTCGAAACCAAACGTCTCTTGTTACGAATGTTCCGCGAGGACGATTTCAACGACTATGCCAAAATTGTTGGCGACCCGGAAATTGCCCGCTATATTGGCGACGGCAAACCTCTATCCCGCTTTGCCGCTTGGCGCAGCATGGCGGTTATCCTCGGACATTGGCAGTTGCGCGGTTATGGACTGTGGGCGGTTGAGGAACGCCAAAGCGGAAATCTTATCGGTCGTATCGGCTTTTTCTACCCAGAAGGTTGGCCGGGATTTGAAATTGGCTGGGTGTTGAGCCGGTCTTATTGGGGACGCGGTTATGCCACTGAGGGGGCAAAAGTGGCTTTGGATTATGGGTTTCGCCAGTTACAACAAAACCGCGTCATTAGTTTAATTCGCCCCCAAAATATCAAATCTGTTAGAGTTGCCGAACGTTTAGGGGAAAAGTTGGAAGGAAAAACCATTATTTTTGGCAAAGAAGCCTTAATTTACGCCATCAGTCGAGACGATTGGATGGCACGCGAGGCTAACTCGGTTCACTTCGGAATAATGAATAATGAATAATGAATAATGAATAATGAATAATTACCTCTCCTTAAAATTATAGGATTTAGATCGAGAAAAATCTACGCTCGATGCGGACAACTCACGGCAATTATGAGGGGCTGTGTGCGGGTAGGGATTCTCCTGTGTCCGCACCTTGTAAGCCTCGTGAGACCTATCTGGCGCGTGTCATGCCCTTCCTTTACGAAGAGGTCTTAGACCCAATTAATCAATTATCAATTATTAATTATTAATTGATCGAAGCGATCGAATGGGTTAAGCTAAAAGCTGACACTGACATAACCCAACAGAGCGTGAGTCAAATTCAACAAATTGCAGGACGCGGAATCCCCCTGCGCGGCAATGATATCGACACCGATCGCATTATTCCCGCCCGGTTTTTGCGCTGCGTCACCTTTGACGGTTTGGGCGAACAGGCGTTCGCTGACGATCGCGCCCAAGCTGGAGGCAATCACCCTTTCGATCTTTCTCAATATCAAGGTGCAACAATTCTAGCCGTTAACGGCAATTTTGGCTGCGGTTCTTCTCGAGAACACGCCCCCCAAGCGCTGGCGAAATGGGGCATTAAAGCGATTATTGGCGAAAGTTTTGCCGAAATTTTCTTTGGCAACTGTCTGGCAATTGGTCTTCCCTGCGTCACGGCGGATCCCGCGATGGTACGGCAACTCCAAACCGCCCTCGAAGCTGACCCCCAAGCGCCTGTCAATGTCGATCTCAACGCCATGCAAGCCCGCTACGGCGACTTGGTTGCGGACATCCGCTTGGACAACGGACCGAGGCAAATGCTGACAGGAGGCACTTGGGACAGTTGCGGTCAATTGGTGGCGCGCTCCTCGGAAGTTCGCGCCACGGCTGGGAAGTTGCCCTACCTCAGTTGGCAAACGGCAGCGAATTGATGTTTAATGTGAAGTCGGGACGTTTCGGCGAAACATCCCGACGCTCTTCACTGGACAAGGCGCAGGAAAGGAGAGGGCGTTTCTGATTGCGATCGCGGCCACGATAAAGCGGTTTTGCGATTTTCCAGCATTTTAACCACTTCGCTGGCAATCATATCAACCACGTGGCGATCGCAAGATTCTAAAAATTCCTCCGATGACATCGCACCGCCGAAGAAGACTTGCAGGGGATGTTGGAGTTGTCGCACTCGCTCGAACCCAATATACCTCACAATAAAAGCAGCTAAGGGCGAATTTTTGAGATCGTAATCGCTTCCTTCCGAGCGACCCACCTCCAACAGTTGCATTGTTTCGACTTCAATTTCGTCGGCGGGTTGGCGAGGATTGAGAATATTGGGAAGATAATCTGTTAAGCGACCGATAGAAATCTCCGAGTCGGGTAACTCTCCTACCATAATCGCCAGGGAAACCTCTTGACCGATGCGCATTGACAGCGCTTCTAAAATTGAAATGGCAACCAATTTGCTCTCCAAATACAGTCGTCCCACTTCCAAATTCCTACGCGCGCGATCGACTAAACTGTTATAGGTGCGAGCATCGGGTTCGCCTCGAAATTGCTCGAAAATCACTTCGGGTTTCAGAAAACTGAGAAAGCCTGCCATTTTCTGAATGGCTGTTCGATAATCGCGAACGGTATAAGACCCCGATTTTTGAAGATTGTGGTTCGTTTCCGGCAGCAAGTTCCAGGTATTGTTGAGGAAAACAGCCGAACTGGTATGAGCAAACCCCGCAACATCTCGATTGCTCATTCTGACGGCTTTCTTAATCGTTTCTACGAGGTCTTCCTCGCTGAGGGAAAGGGCAAACTGCTCCCTCACTAAATGCAAGCGCTGATATAATATTTCGCTCGCACTGACCCCTAATTCAGTCTTGGGTCGGAAGGGAACTGTTGCTTCGATACAAGCTGCAATCTGCGCCAAGATTGAAGGACTCGCAAAGGGTTCTAACACTTTAGTTGCTACAACCGCGCTTAAAAATTCGTTTTGTCCGCTATAGGGAGAAAGACCTTGACCGGGACTAAAGTTAAAGATGGCAGCGACCATTTCAAAGGTTCGATCTGCGGGCAAATCCTCGCGACTGCGGAGCTTCAGTTGACCTCGTTCTTCTTCAATGAACGCACTAATGTAGTACGTCAGATTGAAATTAATACTGCCATCGACTTGAACGTAAACAATATCGTGAAACAAGGCGGCTAAAACTTCCAGCGGATCGTCGGAATCTCCTACGGCAAAAACGTGCTCGGGAGAATGAAAATAGCGCCAAGGTCCGGTCATGGTTTGGACAATGAGTTTGGCAATTTTAGCCAGTTGAGTTTGGGGAATGGGTAACTCGAGCGCTTGGGTCGCCCGGGTCAGCTTCTCTAAACACTTTTTGCCGTCTTGCTCGATACTCATAGAACGTTTGGGACGATTGCCGGATTGGGTTCTTTTGGGGGGGTTGGGTTTTTTTTGAGCCTTCACGGTCGGTGCGGTAAGGGTTGGATAATCTTGTGGGAGAATTTGGATTTTCCCGATTTTGAGTATCGGGGGATTCTGGCGACGCACCTAGAAAATTCAAGAGATTCGTGTAAGTTTTCCTATTTTAGCTTAATGGAAATCAATTAATGTAGGCTTCACCCTAAGAAGTATTTTAAGTGTAAATACATAAAATAAATCGATGATTTCAATTTCACGAAGCGGGACTCTAATCGATTCTCCCGAAATCTGTTGGTTTTTGGGGGAGAGCGATATCCGATCTGCTGGATACAGAGATATTTCTACACTTTAGGAGTTTTGTCCGGAAAATCTGTATTAACCGCAGCATTTTGAGCTAATGAGGTTAATTATTCCCTTGCCTCAAAAAAAACGGGCATAAATTAAGTAATAGGACGCAAATAAATAAACTCGAGGAAACAAGGACAATAGCAGGACCGGAGGGTAAATTATAGTAAAAACTGAGGTAAATCCCGGTAATGCTGACGGAAACTCCAAATAGCGCCCCCAAAAGCATCATGTGATGTAGTTCTTTGACTAATAGATAAGCAGTTAGGGCGGGTCCGACAATGAGGGCAATGACTAAAATTACACCCACTGCTTGCATACTGGCGATAATCGTCAGGGTAATGGCAGCAACAAAGCCGATGTGAATGGTATTGACGGGAAGACCGATCGCGCGCGCCCCGGTGCGATCGAAAGTGTAGAATAAGAGTTCTTTATAAAACAGTTTAATGGCGAGTAAAATCAATAAAGCAATCCCAAAGGTGCGTACGATATCGTCCTGGGTTACGCCTAAAATGTCGCCAAAGAGAAAACTATCTAAATCTAATTGATTTTCGAGAACGGTAATCAGTGTTACTCCCAACGCAAAAAAGCTAGAAAATGCCATCGCCATTGCCGCATCGACTTTGACGCGAGATTGCGCTCGAATGCCAGCGATCGCTAGCGAGCCGAGAATTCCGGAGACAAACGCGCCAACGAGCAAATTAAAGCCCAAAAATAGCGCCACCGACATTCCCGGTAAGACGCAATGAGCGATGACATCCCCCATCAAGGTCATGCGCTGCACAATGAGATAGGTGCCGATAATGGGACACAAAATGCCAATGAGAATACCGATCGCGATCGCGTTCCGCATAAACTCATAACTGAGAGGATCGAGCAGTAAGTTCATCTTTTACCGAAAAAATTGGGTTTAAAGCCTCCCCGCGAACGGGGACTTTACGCTCTTAATGAGCAGAGTAAGTAGCAAGTCGTCTATGCTGGTAATCGAGGCAAAATTAAAAGGTAAGGCTCTTCAGTTCGAGGCTTTAGACGAAGCTATTCGGACGTTTCGCTTTATCCAAAACTCTTGCCTGCGATACTGGATGGACAACGCTCAAGTTAGCTGCAATGACTTATACAAATATTGTAAAGTCTTAGCAGGCAACCCCTATCAGTAAACAGTCAGGATACTGTAAATTACTAAGGACGAATGACTAATGACCAACGATCGATAACTAAAGCCCGCGTTGTTGAATATAATTAAGAATACCCTGGGCGATCGCGGCCGCCATGCGCGATCGATAGTTGGGGTCCCTCAACTGAGGCGAATCTTCCGTTCCCGTCACAAAACCAACCTCAACCAACGCAGAAGGCATTGATGTATTGCGCAGTACGAAAAACCGAGCCTGTTTTACCCCCCGGTTGGTCGTATCGAAGTTTTGAATAATACTATTTTGAATCGCCGTAGCCAGTCCCCGACCGGAGGAAAAATAAAACGTTTCCACGCCGTTGGCACCCGCCCGACTCGCTGCATTGGCATGAATACTCACAAACAACGTCCCTCGAGCGCGGTTGGCAATTTGAGTGCGTCCTTCCAAGCTGACAAAATAGTCGGTCTCTCGCGTCAGAAGAACGCTCGCGCCTTGCTGTTCCAACAAGCGCGCCACTTCCAAAGAAATCGGCAAAATTACATCCTTTTCTCGCAATCCCCCGATTCCCACCGCACCCGGGTCTCGTCCGCCGTGTCCCGGGTCGATGACCACCAAAACTCGTCCGGCTGGAACCGTCGGTAACGTTGGCGTTGCAGGCGTTGGGTTAGTGCGATCGGGAGGCGGAACGGGAATTCTCGCACTGGGAGGCGGTAAGGCCGTTCTCACCGGTTGCAGATCCACCGTTAACAGGCGTGCATTGCGCTGCATAATGCCGCCCACCTGGAATCCCGATCGCGGAGTCATTAAAATCGCTACCGTATTGGAGTCCAGTTGTTGGGCTCTCAGGCGCGAGAGAGACCGTCCCGTGGGGAGACGAGAGCTAACATTGCTTCCCAAACGGGCATTGGGAATGAGAATTTGTTGAACGCCTCCGGCGAGTTGCTGGCTTCGGAATCGAACGCTGCGATCGGTTTTAATTAATAATTGCGACCCAGAAATCCCCAAGTCGATGCTTTCAATGGTGGCTATATTGTTTTGAGCGACAGCGGTCGGGTTTTCTTCATTCCCCGAATCTTCGCCATTGTCGGGAACGGCTGAAACCCCTCCCACCGGAACCAACACCAATCCGCCCAAGCGACTCGAAGAAACCCACCAGTCGGGACTATCTTCGTTCACGTCCAAGGTGAGGCGCGCCTCGGAGTCGGAGGTTTGGGAAAACTGAACTTGACGCAAACCGTAACGCCCTACGGGTAAGGTCTGTTCTGCCAACTCAGCCGGAAGGGTAACTCCCTCGAGAGCGATATCGATGGAGCGGCGGTCTTCGCTACGTCGAACGTCAATGGCTTCGGGTTCGTCGCCTAGACGCACGTAAAACCCGCTTCCCGTCGCTTGAATGGGCGATGAAGCGGCTCTTGTTTGTCTAGTTTGTCTTGTTGGTTGTCGGGTTGCAGCGGCCGATGCGATCGCGCCGGATTCTTCTGTGGCGCGAGTGGGGGTGGGGAGTTCGACCGACCACTGGGTTGGATTGATGCCTCGAATCTGAATTTGTTCGGGATCGAGAGCGTACCCTGGCGTTAATTCGATGACGATTCGCGTGGTTTGCGCGTCAAACTGACCGATGCGCACGCCCGCGATCGCGCCCCCCACTCCTTGATTAATTGAAGGTCGCCCCAAGCGGGTTCCGGGGAGGTCGATAATGAGGCGAGTGGGGTCGGAAATCAGTTGAGCTGTGGGTTGAACGCTCTCGTCGGTGGAAAAGGTCAAGCGATTTTGGTCTTCTTCAAACCGCCAAAACAAGAGTCTCCCTGCTTGTGCTGGAGAGGATAGGAGCAATACGCTCAATAAGCCGAGCAATCCCCAGTGAAATTTCAAATTTCTGACTCCTCTATTGTTCAAAGCCGGATAGTCGCGTTGCGAAAACTCAATCCCGCGCGCAATTAATTAAAATAACATATACAGACTCCTTACCGAAAATTCTGGCTGCTGTTGGCGGCAAGTCCGTAAAATTTATGACCCTTAGTTCTTTAGATGGCGATCGCGAAGCCTACAAACCGATTATTGTCCGCTTGGAAGAGATTGCCAAAGTTTACGGCAGCGGCGATACCATTGTTCGCGCTCTCGATGGTGTTGATTTGGTTATCGAAAAGGGCGAGTTTTGTTCGATCATGGGCGCTTCTGGCTCGGGGAAATCGACGGTGATGAATATTATCGGCTGTCTCGATCGCCCGACTGCGGGGCGCTACTATTTGGATAATCTCGATATTTCTCAACGGCCCGAGGCTGACTTAGCAACGATCCGCAATGGTCACATCGGTTTCGTTTTTCAGCAATTCCATCTCCTTCCCCAACTGACAGCGCTGGAAAATGCGATGTTGCCTGCGGTTTATGCGGGGGTTCCTCCGGGCGAACGACGCGATCGCGCACAAGAAAGGCTGATTCGCGTGGGGTTGAAGGATCGCATGAATAATAAACCGACTCAGTTGTCGGGGGGACAGCAACAGCGGGTTGCGATCGCGCGCGCTTTGGTTAATAATCCTTTGATGTTACTGGCTGACGAACCGACGGGCGCTCTCGATTCGCGCACGACCACTGAAGTAATGGAGTTATTTTGCGAACTCAATGCCTCGGGGATTACTGTCATTATGGTGACTCACGAACCGGAAGTGGCCCGTTCGAGCCAGCGGATTGTTTGGTTTAGCGATGGCAAGGCTGTTAGAAATCGTATTTCTCCTGACGAGATTCATACGGCTTTATCGATTTAGTCTTTTGTCTTTTGTCCTTTGTCCTTTGTCATTGGTAAAGCACAGACGGACTCCAAATTAGATTGAAAGGTTGTATACTAGAGGCGATCGCTTTTAATGATGTGAATGAGATTCAGCCTTTGCAATGAGAATTTGGTTGGTTAGTTTCTGTGCCTTGTTTGGTGTTTTTGAATTCTATCAGTGGCTGCGGGCGCTCTCTTTGCCCCTTCCTGTCTATGTGGTCTGCGGTCTTGTTTTAGCCGTCGCTTCTAATTTCCAAAGGGGAACCGTCCAACCAAAAACCAGTCAAATTTCCACACCACAAAACCAGGATTTTGTCAACCAACCACGCCCCATCAAAGCCGGAACCCAAAGCCCGGTTTCCCTTGCGCCTCCGGCTATCTCCTACAAATTAGAGCCTCCCGCGTGGAAAACAGTTGGCGAGAAAACGTGACAAAGATGCGCGATCGCGTCCCACACTTTGTCCGAATCTCAACCCCAAACTCCGAACTCTACACCCCGAACCCTGCACCCCGAACTCTACACCCAGAACCCTGCACCCAGAACTCTGCACCCCGAACCCTGCACCCCGAACTCTACACCCAGAACTCTACACCCAGAACCCTGCACCCAGAACTCTACACTCCGAACTCTACACCCAGAACTCTGCACCCAGAACCCTGCACCCTGCACCCTCAACTCCCCATATTCCGCTTCATTTTGTCAATTTCCTCATCCACTTCCCAGCGTTGAAACTCCTGTTCGAGGGGATCGAAACTCTTACTGTAGCGATTGTAAGTTTTTGCTTGATTCCATCCTTGAGTATCCGAATTAGCAGCCCCTTGAGAACGCGCGGCTTGGACGCGAATCAACTCAGCCTTAACCTCATCGCGCCGACGCTGAATTTGCCGTACTAAATCCTTCGATTGCTCGATTCGCTGCTTCACCCCCTGCATTTGTCCCCAAGTTTGATTGCCCTGGCGCAATAAAGCCGCCTCCCGCTCCCGAGCAGCTTGGGCTAAATCCATTCTCCCTGACGCTTCCGCCTTACTCGCGCGAGCGTGCCAGCGTTGAATATCAGAGGCGATGGCGAGAATATCATCTTGCAAACGCTTCTGTTGCTTCTGTAACTCCAAAATCAAGCGTAGCGTTCCATCTTCCTGTTCTCGTAACTGTTCGTCGAGGGCTTGTAACTCCAAATGAGGATTTTTACTCAGAAATTCCTCGAGGCGCGTTTCCAAAAATTTGCTTAAATCCTCAAAAATTCCCATACCTTCCCTCGTTAAAACTCCTGACCGGCATAAATCTCTCGAACCGTACCATTGCGCCGTACGACCGCACTCTGATTGCTCACCGAAAAAAGAGTCCAACCGCTATCGCCAATGGCCTCGCCCTCCCGAATGCGTTGTGTCGTGCCGTTAACCTTAAATAAAGCCGCCGAACTCCCATCTGAGTTCACGATTAAACCGTACAAAGAATAGTTACTGAGGGAAGGAATCGTTTCGGATTCGGGGGAAGAAGCCTCGACTTGGGGCGCAGACGGCGGAGGGGGTGCGGGTGCGGCTGTGGGCGCTGGTGCGAGGGTTCTGGGGTTGGGTTTAGAGGGGGGTGGAGCGGGAGCGGCGGCTTGGGG
>JAXHVQ010000102.1:0-21889 GCA_034189065.1 Cyanobacteriota bacterium | reverse complement strand
GGCTGCTTGCTACGAGGGGAGATGGGGAGATGGGGAGAGGGGGGGATGGGGTGATGGGGTGATGGGGAGAGGGGGGGAAATGACCAATGACCAATGACAAAGAACCAATGACAAAGAACCAATGACCAATGACTAAGAACCAATGACCGCAATTTTACCGTAAAATTGACTTCGGATAGTGCTGAGTAACAAAAAATCAAAAAAATATGAACTGCTGGCAACGACGGGCGCTCGTTTTGGGTTTGCTGATTGTTTTAGGATTTCCTCTCCCCGCGCTGGCTGCGAGTTCGGCGGCGATTCGCGCTTATGACGACGTGAAAGTCACAACTCAGGATTTTTCGGGGAAGGATTTGCAAGAGGCTGAATTTGCCCAAATTAAGCTCAAAGGAGCTAATTTTAGCAAGGCGAATTTACACGGGGCGGTTTTTAATGGTGTCGATTTGAGCGGCGCTAACTGGCAAGGTGCTGATTTTACCGACGGCATCGCTTATTTGTCAAGGTTCAAAGGAGCAAATTTGAAAGATGCAATTTTAGTAGATGCCGTACTTTTGCGCTCGACCTTTGACAATGCCGAGATTGCGGGGGCGGATTTTAGTTATGCTGTGCTTGATGGCGTTCAACAAAAGAAGCTTTGCGATCGCGCAACGGGTGTCAATTCGGTAACGGGCGCACAAACGCGGGAATCATTGGCTTGTAAGTAGGACGGTTGGCATCGGGATTTCTCAGTACAATGGGAATCCCGGTGAAAATTAAAAATTAAAAATTAAAAATTAAAAATTATGGTTCGTTTTTTATTCAATGTACTGACAAGTGTTATCGCGATCGCAATTTTAGCCTTACCCCTCCCCGCATTGGCTCAAGCGACAAAATATTATCCGCCGCCCCTATCCTACAGCAATGCCGATTTGCCGGGAGAAGACTTTTCGGGACAAACGTTGCGTTCGGCGGAACTGTCTAACGCTAACTTTACCGAAGCCAACTTTAGCAATACCGATTTACGCGGCGCAATATTCAGCAATTCTGATTTGAGGGGAGCGGATTTACACGGAGCCAATTTAAGCTATGGGATGGCGGACTGGGTAGATTTTACCAAAGCTGACTTAAGCAATGCGGTGTTGGTGGAAACGCTTTTGCTCGTTTCCACGTTTAACCAGACAACGATTGCAGGAGCAGACTTCACCGATGCTATTTTAGATCGAAAACAGGTCGAACAACTGTGCGCGATCGCCTCGGGCGTAAACCCTTCCACTGGCGTTTCCACCCGCGATTCTTTATTCTGTCCCTAGAAAGCGCGTTGGATTCAATCATTTATGACAAATCTCCCAGTTAAGCGAGTGGGTGTAATTGGCGGCGGACAACTTGCCTGGATGATGGCTGATGCGGCAAAACGGTTAAATCTTCAACTCGCTGTCCAAACTCCCAATTCAGACGATCCTGCTGTTCGTGTAGCTGATAAAGTTATTCAAGCGCCCATTGACGATGTTGCGGCAACGGCTGAATTAGCTCTCAGTTGCGATGTTGTTACCTTTGAAAACGAGTTTATTCCCCTCGACGCGCTTCAAACTCTCGCTCGACAAGGAGTCTGTTTTCGCCCCTCTTTGGATTCTCTCGTCCCTCTCCTTGATAAGTACGAACAACGTTCCTATTTGCGCGATATAGGTTTACCCGTTCCTCAATTTCGGTTGCTAGAGGCATCCGAGAGGGAGAGTGCGTTGCAACAGCAGGAGTTGCCCCTCGTTCTCAAAGCGCGACGGCATGGATATGATGGTTGTGGCACGTTTATTGTCAAAAGTCAAGAGGAATTTTTAGGGTTGTGGGAACGCTTGCAACGTCCGTCGATGCTGCTAGAGGCGTTTGTCCCTTTCGAGAAAGAATTGGCAATTATGGCAGCGCGCGGCGTAACGGGAGAAATTGCCCTCTATCCCGTGGTAGAAACGCAGCAGGAAGAGCAAGTGTGTCGTCGCGTCATTGCGCCAGCGCGAGTTGGGAGGGAAATTCGAGGGAAAGTTGAGGAAATCGCTCGAGCGTTACTGGAAAAGCTGGACGCGATCGGCATTTTTGGGATAGAACTATTTTTAACGGGCGACGGCGAAGTGTTGGTCAACGAGATCGCACCTCGCACCCATAACTCTGGGCATTATACCCTCGACGCGTGCGATATTTCTCAGTTTGAAATGCACTTGCGATCGGTAGCGGGTTTGCCGCTGGGAGTGCCTCAGCTTAACTGTTTGGGTGCGGTCATGGTAAATTTACTGGGGTACGAACATTCTACGGATGAATATATAGAAAAACGCAATAAAATTGCCGACATTCCGGGTGCCAGCGTCCATTGGTACGGCAAGGCAGAGTCGCGACCGGGACGAAAATTGGGTCACGTTACGGTACGATTGGAGGAAGAGGAGGTTGGGGACGACATCGCACGCCATATCGAAACTCTCTGGTACGGAAATTCCTAATCAACCGACCCAAAAAAGAGGAGACAAAGCCAAAGAGAAATGATACTATAGATAAAGTTCGACTGCGACGTTGGTGACTGCCAATAAAGTTTATTGATCTATGCTTGAAATATACGGGATCCAGCAGCATTCGTGGCAGTAAACCGGGCATTTGTACCCGGAAACTTAAAACAGAAAGCGCAGGTACCCACCTGGTTTATCCAGGTCATAAGCTGAGGTAAAACGGCGTTGCGGCGAACAATCTCCTCTAGTGTTTTAACTAGGGGATTTGTCATATTTGGCATTAAGTTGCTCTCAACAATAGTTCAACTGCCCATTGGGTCAATTCTCCCATTCTCCCATTCTTCCGAAGCTCAAGTTTTACAACCCCAACACAAACGCTATAGATCGCCGCGATCGGTAATCCGAAATAACTCTAAAATCTCATCTTTTATGGGTTTGGAATTTCGAGCGGTTGAACTTTTGTCGTTGAGCTTTGAATTTTAGAGTTGATACCAGATTCATCAAACTTGGCTACAGCCCGGTCTCCCCATCTCCGAAGTGCAGCCAACGCTTGAAAAGGATATTAGCGGGTAGCGATTGTTTTCAGTGTCAAGGGGGGAAAGCAGTTGCGATCGCGAATTGCCATTCACATTCTCTCGATAAAAATGAACAATCTGGGCCGCGCCAACAACTTTACCCAGTCGAGTGGCACCATTCCAACGACGTAAGGGAGAAAAGTTTTTAAAACCCAGAACCTAAAACCCAGAACCTAAAACCGAGAATAGCCCTCAAGCAGTGGGCAAAACTAGCTCCAGATACTGACCCTCCATCAAAAACGCCCCTCGGGAAAAACGGACACTCCAGTATTCTCCCGGACGGCGATCGAGAACCGTCCCCTCCTCGCCCAAGGCGATCGCATCGGGGGGGCGAAGCATCGGCATAGGTTCGGCGGTTTTGAGGTAAGGAGGTAAAGCGGTAACTCGGACTTTGGCACCGATAGGAAATTCTGGATTCGTCATTATGCCTTATGGGGGATTGGGAAAGAGTTTGAGCAAGCATTCGTGCGATCGCGTGCAGGCGGCGTATCGGGACGCGATCGCGCGGTTTCTCGCCGGAAAAGGACAGATTAAACTATCATCCGTAAAAATAGTGCGTCAAAAGTTGAAATCTATCTTAAGATTAATGAAGTAAAAAGAAATAACAACATCGCTCACTAAGGAATAAATAGGAGGATATTTTATGGCCCTCGTCCCTATGCGGCTGCTTTTAGATCACGCGGCGGAAAACAATTACGGTATCCCTGCATACAACGTCAACAACATGGAGCAAATCATTGCTATCATGCAGGCGGCAGAAGAAGCCAATAGCCCGGTGATTTTACAAGCATCTCGCGGCGCGCGCAAGTATGCTGGCGAAAACTTCCTACGCCATCTGATTACAGCAGCGGTGGAAACGTATCCTCACATTCCCATCGCAATGCACCAGGATCACGGAAACGAGCCAGCAACCTGCTACTCCGCCATTCGTAACGGCTTCACCAGCGTGATGATGGACGGTTCGTTACAAGCCGATGCCAAAACTCCTGCCAGCTTCGAGTATAACGTTGCCGTCACCAAAGAAGTCGTCAAAGTCGCTCACTCTGTCGGCGCTAGCGTTGAAGGCGAACTCGGCTGTTTGGGATCTTTGGAAACGGGAATGGGAGACAAAGAAGACGGACACGGTTTTGAAGGCAAGTTGTCCCACGACCAACTGCTGACTGACCCCGACGAAGCGGTTGATTTCGTCGAACAAACCCAAGTTGATGCGTTGGCAGTTGCCATTGGAACCAGCCACGGCGCTTACAAGTTCACCCGCAAACCCACTGGCGAAATTCTCGCCATCGGTCGCATCGAAGAAATTCACCGCCGCCTGCCCAATACACACTTGGTCATGCACGGTTCGTCTTCAGTTCCCGAAGACTTGATTGCGATCATTAACCAGTACGGCGGTGCCATCCCCGAAACCTACGGCGTACCCGTCGAGGAAATTCAAAAAGGAATTAAGAGTGGCGTTCGTAAGGTGAACATCGACACCGACAACCGTTTGGCAATTACGGCAGCCATTCGCAAAGCGGCGATGGAAGATCCCAAAAACTTCGACCCCCGTCACTTCCTCAAGCCATCCATCACCATGATGAAAGAGGTTTGCCTAGACCGCTATCAACAGTTCGGTACTGCCGGAAATGCGAGCAAAATCAAGCAAATGACGCTGGATGAATATGCGGCGAAGTATGCTAAAGGTGAATTGGATGCTAAGGTCAAAACTGCGGCTGCGGTCTAATTTTGTGTTTGCTTGCACCATTAGAACTGGCTAGTTTTTGGATTTTAAAAGAAAATTTCAATTCTAGTTTTTTCGCAGTTTTTAACCGGCTATTGCCTTTGGAATGAGTCGTCAATAATGAAAGGGAGAGTTATAGCAACTCTCCTTTTTTCATAACCGTTCATAAAAGAGGGATTTAGGGTGAGAGCTTAACGTTGATGCACCCATTGAGATGCCCCTTGTCCATCTGCTTCAAGCTTGAGGCATTAATCGTGGTAAAATGTCAGAATCAGCGCTTCTGTTTTTTGCGCAAAATGCGATGAATTTTCTTCCATTTCTCCTTTTGGGCTAAATAGGACTGTCGGTCTTGTTTAGCACTTGTATATTGTCGTTCCCGGTTCAATTTTTGGTAGTTTCGCCAGCGCTTGGGAGATAGCATTCCTTCGGCAATCGCCTGCTGTACGGCGCAACCGGGTTCGGACTCGTGTTGGCAGTTACGAAAGCGGCATTGTGCGGTCAGGATTTCAATTTCTGCAAAGGTTTCGGATAGTCCTTCGTTGGCTTGCCACAACTGAAACTCCCGCATTCCCGGCGTATCGATGAGTAGTCCGCCAGAAGGCAGACAGATTAACTCGCGATAGGTGGTGACGTGACGACCGTGACTGTCCCCCCTTCGGACTTCACGTACGGCCTGACGCTGATGACCGAGGAGTCGGTTGGTTAGAGTCGATTTTCCGACACCGGAGGAACCCACGAGGGCGACGGTTTTTCCTGGTGCGAGGTGGGGAGTTAACGGGTCGAGTCCTTGCTGGTTGGCGGCGCTGATGGCATAGAGAGGAACTCCGATCGCGATCGCGGCCACTTCTGCTTTGCGCTGTTCGATATCTTCGCACAAGTCTGCTTTATTCAGCAAAATTACGGGACTGGCCCCGCTTTCCCAAATTTGAATCAAGTAACGCTCGATCCGGCGCAAATTAAAATCTCCATCCAGTCCTACCACCAAAAAAACCGTATCGAGATTGGCAGCAATAATCTGCTCGTCAGTGGCTTTTCCTGGAGCTTGCCGGGAAAATTGACTTTTTCTCGGTAAAATTGCTTGAACTAATGCGCGTTGCTCTCCTGCTAAAACCTGGCAAACCACCCAGTCGCCGATCGCAGGCAGATCGGCAGAACGACTCGCAAGGTAGCGCAGCTTACCCGTTAAGGTTGCCCAATATTCGCCGGATTCGGTATGGAGAAGAACCGCATTTTTCTGGACGCAGACAACGCGACCGGCACAACTTCCACAACTGGAAGATTGCGCAAAATGGCTGGCAAAGAAATCGTTCCAGCCCAATTGGTCTAAATTCATTGAAATTTCCTCTAGGTTTTCTTGAAGTCCCCGACTTGACCCCAGAGGAAACTGAGAAATTGTTTAATTTCCCACAGGAGTCAAGCTGTTGGGTTGTAGCGAGTTGGCGGTCAAGAATACAGACATAAACTCTGTCCTCCAATGAGCGATGTTCTTCAATGTTACACAAAATAATACGACGAGGCGAGATATTTTTAGCAATGATGTGTCAATCAAGTGCAAATTACTCAATTTGCTGTCCCCCATAAAGCCAATATGAAATCCTTGAATGGTTGCACTTCGGAGACGGGTTTCGGAGTTCAGGGTTCAGAGTTCTGGGTTCTGGGTTTTAAACTCAAAACTCTGTACGGACGTTTTATAAAACGTCCCTACCTCTGAACTCAACTGACGGGGTGAAAGAGCTGTAGCATTTTTTGAGGGATTTTAGATAAACCGCGATCGCGCTATGTCGTCCGATACGCGCGCCAAAAAAAATCCCAGGTCGAACCTGGGAACCGAAAGCCGGGTTTGCGAATCAACCCCCAACTACTCCTGACTGCTCAGCTTCAGGATTTGAGAGGTCACATTCATGCTTTCCTCGTACAACACTTCTCGCCCCGAACGCTGTAACTGCTGCGCAAGTAGTTCCTCAGTTTTTTGGTCGAACAGGGAAGTCACTTGTTGGATGCGATAAGATTGAGCGCCGCCTCCCGCTTCCATGCGCATACAGCCTGTTGTCTCCGAACATAACACTGTTCCCGCATCGGCTTTGGGGTTAGTCGAAGCGAGTTTGAGACTGATTAAATCCCCCGGAATATCGCCCCAGTCAGCGGTAGGGATGCCGGCCAGTTCTGCCTCAATCTCCTGATTTTCCTCGCCGACAAATTTGATGCGACGAATATCGTAGTCGCCTCCTTCTCGTTCGTAGGCAACGGGAGTCCAGCGCAACCGGCTAGCCAACCATCCCAAATACATGAACGCTTGGGAGGAGTTGCCTTTCTCGTAGTCTACTGTTACGCGATCGACTTTCCAAATGCCCGATCGCCGTTCGGGGGGATCGTAGGCTTCGGCGGTGAGTTCTTGCCAAGGGGCGATGCGCCGCCAGTTGAGGTCGGCGATCGCTGTTTCCTTATCGATCGATTCGCCGATCGCGTGCAAATCGTCTTCGGGATGATTGAAACTGCTAGAATCGATAATCAAACTATCGCAGCTTTGCACCAGCCGTTGAAAGAGGGGATGATCGGGGGCGGGAGTCGCTTTCCACCACATAAATTTCGGCAGTCCCGGAATCAGCAGCGCCGAAATAACACCCCCCACTCGCTCCAACGCAGTCGCCGTCCCCTTGAGCGTGATATATTCGCAACACACCAAGGTCGTGCCGCCGCGCTTGTGAATGGGACAGTAAGCCGAAACTTGGGCGCTGACTCCTTCATCTTCGCCGAATGTGGGACAGAGGGTAATGATGCGGCAGGGATTGGCCGCCGCAACCGCGTCGGCGACAGCCGAACCTTCGATATCCGGCGCGTACTGCATGGGCGAGGTTAAATTTTCTGCGGTTTCAACGTCTTGTTGCTTAAGTTTTGTAAATTCCTCTTGCAATTTCGCTAGCAATTCACCGTTTGATTTTCCTGTTTCATCGAGACCGTAGGCTTTCTGGGCGGCTTGAATGGCTGCGACCGTGCGCGATCCGGCAATGCCGTCAGTGGGTCCAGTATAAAAACCGAGTGCGGCTAGCAATTGCTGCGTTCTATCGGGTTCGTAAACGAGGAAGCTGAAGGTTGCAGCGCGCGTGGCCGCAAGACCTTCGTCGCCCATACTATAACTTTGCCAAATTTCGCGCAGTTCGCCATCGATCTCGTCGATGGAGACATCTTTGGGGGCCTGGAGGGAAACAAGGGGAGTGGTGGTCATATTAGTCCTTTGTCTTTTGTCTTTTGTCCTTTGTCCTTTGTCCTTGATTACTATTTACTGGGTAGCGCGTACCATTTGCTGTTCGTTGAATTACAGTCTGCGCCAACGACGGCCTTCGCGTTCGAGGAGAAATTCGGCTTCTGACGGTTCCCAGGTTCCCGCTTCGTATTGGGGGACGGTTGCGGGGTCGGAAGGCGCATCCCAGGCACTTAAGGCGGGGGTGACGACGCGCCACGCTTCCTCTACTTCGTCGGCGCGGGTAAACAGGGTTTGATCCCCTAACATGGCATCCAACAACAATCGGTTATAAGCGTCAGCCGTCGCCATGCCAAAGGAAGACCCGTAGCTAAAGTCCATATCCACCGTGCGCGTCCGCAAGTCCGGTCCGGGCATTTTCGCTTCAAAACGCAGCGAAATTCCCTCGTTGGGTTGGATGCGCATGGCGAGGACGTTGCGGTTGGTTTGTTGGGCGACGGATTTAAACAGGAGGAGGGGAACTTCTTTAAATTGAATGGCAATTTCGCTCACTTTTTTGGGCAGGCGCTTGCCGGTTCGCAGGTAGAAAGGTACGCCTTTCCAGCGCCAGTTGTCTACCATCAGTTTGAGGGCGACAAAGGTGGGCGTGGTTGAGTCAGGATTGACTCCCGGTTCTTCGCGATAGCCGGGGACGGGTTTGCCTTTCATCCACCCAGCTTTGTATTGACCGCGAATGGCGCATTCGTCGAGGTTGTGGATGTTGGCAAGGTGCGCGGCTTGCAGAATTTTGACTTTTTCGTTGCGAATGCTGTCGGCATCGAGGGAATTGGGAGATTCCATTGCCGCGATCGCAAACAGTTGCAAGAGATGGTTTTGCACCATATCTCGCAGCGCGCCGGAAGTTTCATAATACCCCGCTCGTTCTTCAACGCCGACGGTTTCGGCGACGGTAATTTGAACGTGGTCGATGAATTGACGATTCCACAGGGGTTCAAAAATGGCGTTGGCAAAGCGAAAGACGAGGATATTTTGAACGGTTTCTTTGCCCAAGTAGTGGTCGATGCGATAAACTTGTTGTTCTTTGCAAACTTCTTGGACGACTTTGTTGAGAGATCTGGCCGAACCTAAGTCTTTGCCGAAGGGTTTTTCGATGACTACGCGGGTTTTGCTGGGATCGCCAATCATCCCGGCTGCACCCAGTTGTCGCAAACCCGGTTTGAAGAATTTGGGGGAAACGGAAAGGTAAAAGACGCGATTGCCTCGAGTTCCGCGTTTACCATCGAGTTCTTCGAGAAGGGTCTTGAGTTTCTGATAGCTTTCGGGGTTGTCCATGTTGCCGGAACAGTAGTAAAGACCTTGGGCAAAGTCTTCCCATTGCTCTTCCGAACCGATGCCGGTGGAGAAATCTTCCACACCTTGGCGCATCTGTTGGCGGAAGTAGTCGTCGCTCCAGTCGCGCCGCGCTACGCCGACAATCGTGGTTTGGGGGGGCAGTCGTCGTTCTTGTTTGAGTTTGTAGATGGCGGGGACGAGTTTGCGCTGGGTGAGGTCGCCCGATGCGCCGAAGATGACCAGAATCACGGGTTCTGGCGTTCTTTCTTGTTGGAGTCCAATGCGGAGGGGGTTTTCGAGTAGTGCGACCATATTTATTTGTCCTTTGTCCTTTGTCCTTTGTCCTTTGTCCTTCATCAACGGATGTCGTTTGTCGTGTGCCGCCAACGGATAAAGGGCGGCACTGTTTGCTTTGTCCTTTGTCCTTTGTTATTTACTAAGACCAACGGTGACAAGTTAAGGCTAGATATAGCTTACTCTTTGGGGAGCGACCGTTCGCCAAGAACTAAAGTTCGTGGCTTACAGCTAAAACCCGTTAAAACGGGTTAATAATCTGGATAAATCGGGTTTTTAGTTTCACTTGTAGGGACGTTCAATTGAACGTCCCTACTTGTCACCAACTGCCAATGACTAACAACACCTTGGGTTTTAGGTTCTAGGATCGACGACCAATAATTAGGTTTTAGATATTAGAACTAATGACCAATGACCAATGACCAATGACTAATAACCAATATCTAAACGGCTGCCAACTGTTTAACTTTGGCTTCTAAAGATGACATCAAAGACTCGAAGGGTTTGATAAATTTGTCGATACCTTCGTCGAGAAGTTCGTCCATTACTTGGTCGAGGTCGATGTTGACTTCGGGAGCTTTAAGCCCTTCGATGACGCTATGGGCGGCATCAATGTCGCTTTCGATGCGGTTGGCGGGATCGCAATGATCGGCGCAGGCTTCGATGGTTGCGGGGGGAAGGGTGTTTACGGTGTCGGAACCGACCAGTTCGTCTACGTACATCACGTCGCTGTAGTCGGGGTTTTTGGTACTGGTGCTAGCCCACAGAAGACGCTGGACTTTTGCTCCTTTTTGTGCTAAGGCTTGGAAGCGATCGCCGCCGAAAATTTCTTTGTATTTTTGGTAGGCGATTTTGGCGTTGGCGATCGCGACTTTGCCTTTGAGGGCAATCAGTTTTGCGCCGACTTCTTCAGATGCGCCTTCTTTAAGTTTGGCATCGAGGCGATTGTCGATATTGCTATCGATGCGGCTGAGGAAGAAGCTGGCGACGGAGGCAATTTTACTGATGTCTTTCCCTTCGGCAGCGCGTTTTTCCAAACCCCGAATGTATGCCCATGCGGTTTCTACGTAGCTATCGACGGAAAATAGGAGGGTAACGTTGACGTTGATGCCGTCGGCGATCGCGGCTTCGACGGCGGGCAATCCTTCGGCGGTTCCGGGGATTTTAATCATTACGTTTTCTTTGCCGATCGCCTCGTAATAGCGGCGCGCTTCAGCAATTGTACTGTCAGTATCGTTGGCGATATTCGGGGGAACTTCGATGCTGACGTAACCATCTAAGCCATTGGTTTCGTCGTAAACGGGTTTAAAAATGTCGCAGGCGTTGCGAATATCTTCAAAGACCAAAGATTCGTAAATTTCTTGAACCGATTTTCCCCCTTTAATGCCTGCTTCGATAGCCGCGTCGTAGGTTTTATTGCCCGCGATCGCCTTTTCAAAAATAGCGGGATTGGAGGTGATTCCGTGAATGCCTCGACTTTCGATCATTTCTTTAAGGTCGCCGGATTCAATTAGATTCCGACTTAAATTATCCATCCAAATACTTTGACCGTATTCTTTCTCGATCTGGAAAATTGGATTAGCTGCAACCATTATTAAATCTCCTGATTGTTTGAATTAGACTTGTCGATTTTTAGGGTTTGATTTTCAGTTTTAGATAGGGGTTTCAATTTTTACCTAAAACCTTTTGGGTTCGTGGGGGCGAAAACCCAAAACCTAAACTTAACCCACCGTCACCCCATCGGATTCTCGTCTCGCGCGGTCTTGAATGAACGATTCCACCAACTTCACATCCTCTTTTGAACCAATGACTAAAGGGGTTCTGGCGTGAAGTTCTGTTGGCACGACATCCAAGAGTTCTTGGGTTCCCGTACTCGCTCTTCCTCCTGCCTGTTCGATCAAAAATCCCAAGGGAGCCGTTTCATAAATCAACCGCAATTTTCCCTCGGGTTTCTTAATCGTTCCTGGATAAATAAATACGCCTCCCTGCATGAGAATGCGATGAAAATCTCCCACTAAAGCGCCGCTGTAGCGAGAAGTGTATCCCTCGTGGCGATGGACGTAGCGCATATAATCCCGAATGGATTCGTCCCATTGCCAAAAGTTCCCCTCATTGACGCTATAGAGCGAACCGTGTTGGGGAACTTGAATATTTTCTTGGGCTAAAATAAACTCGCCCAAACTCGGGTCGAGGATAAAGGAATGAACGCCGCGACCGAGGGAGTAAACTAATATCGTCGTGGGGCCGTATAAGATATAACCGGCGGCAATTTGTTTGCGTCCGTTTTGGAGTAAATCGCGCGCCTCGCCATCGAGATCGTCGCCTTCTTGTTGGCGAATGGAAAAGATAGAACCGACATTTAAATTAATATCGACATTGGAAGAACCGTCGATGGGATCGTAGAGAAGAGTATAGCGTCCGATGGGACAGTTTTCGGGAATGTAATAGGGTTTTTCCATTTCCTCCGATGCGAGACGACAAACCAAACCGCTTTGTTTGAAGACGGAGATAAATACTTCGTTGGCGTAAACGTCCATTTTTTTCACGGACTCGCCTTGAACGTTGACCTCTCCAGTGAACCCTAAAGCATTATCCATCAATCCGGCGCGGCTCAACCGTCGAGCAATTAGCTTTCCGGCCAAGGCGATGCGATTCATAATCGCACTGATATCTTGCGCTGAGGCGGAAAAACTTTGGAGTTGTTGGAGAACGTGACGCGATAAAGTGGTACAATCCCGGTCTATGGCGTATTGGTGTGTTTCCGTGGACTCGGAAGTCGTCATAAATCCCCTCCGTAATGGGTCGTAACGCGCGATCGCCGAGCAAAGAGCGCGCTGTTGGGTAAAACCAAATCGTTCGGCAAGCTTTTTGGGTTTGCCCTAAGTTTGTCCCATCCTTTATCTTACGGAGCCATTGCAGAGAACGCCTCGAACTTTAGACCAACTTTACATTGTTTAATGGGAGTTGCGCGATCGCGCGGCGAATCCCCAAGGCAATGGAACTGCCGTACAGTTTCTATTGGGGAAGAGCAGATTAACATCGAATGTACCGTTACTGATATTATGGGGCGGCGTGGATTTAGTACCATAGAAACACCCCCTACGGTTTATAAACTACGCGATCGCCATGTCTCAAACCACCCTCGCTCAACCCGAAATCTCACTCCCGCCGACTCAGGACGAACTTCCCTACGACGACGGTATCCCAATGGAAACCCAACGACACAAAGACCAAATCGAAATCTTCATCAACGCCCTTATCCCTTGGCTGGAGAAGCGCGATAACGGCTATGTTGGCGGCAATATGTTCGTTTATTTTAGCCTCGAACAAGCGCGCAACCAAGACTTTCGCGGCCCTGACTTCTTCGCTGCGTTAGGCGTACCCAAAGGCGAACGGAAAAGTTGGGTGGTGTGGCAAGAAGGAAAAGCCCCCGATGTCGTCATTGAATTGCTGTCTGCTAGCACAGCACAGCGAGATAAAACTGAGAAAAAACGAATTTATCAAAACCAGTTGCGCGTCTCGGAATATTTCTGGTACGACCCTTTCAATTCAGAAGACTGGGAAGGATTCTTTCTCGAAGGCGGGGTTTATCAACCGATTAAAGCCAACGACCGAGGACAAAGAATCAGCCGCGCGCTGGACTTGGCATTGGTGCGCTGGCATGGGAGTTTTAAAGGTACGACCGCAACCTGGCTGCGCTGGGCGACGTTAGATGGCGAGTTGTTGCCATTGCCCGAAGAAATAGCAAAAGCCGCCGAACAGCGTGCCGAAACTGCTCAACAACGTGCCAAAACTGCTCAACAACGTGCTGAAACTGCTCAACAGCGCGCCGAAACTGCCGAACGCGCCCGACAGGACGCTATCCCCAGGCTATTGGAGATGGGACTGACTCCCGAACAGGTGGCAGAAGCTTTGGGCGCGTCCCTCGAAGAAGTTAGAAAAATGGGGGATGGATAGGCGATCGCGCGGCTTTGTAGTACGCTGGATTATTAGGCTTTCGGTCAATCCAGGTTTAAGACAACGCTCAGAGCAACAGCGATATCTTGCATCGTCGCATCGGGTAAGATTCCGAGTTTTCTGATGAGTCTTTGAGTAGAAACAGAGCGCACCTGAAACGTATCGGCGGCGGATACTTTTCGGAGACCATTTTCTGTTGTTGGTTCGATGCGTACCATCCAGTTTCTCGCCTCGTAACGCTCTTGCCAATTTGTAATAGGTACAATGACTGCGAGTGGGAGAATGCCAATGCGCTCGCTGCTGACAATAACCGCAGGGCGAGTTTTACCAATTTCCGCGCCAATGGTAGGCTCAAAGATAGCGAGCCAGACTTCACTTTGATGCACGTGCTTCTACCTGACCGATACATTCCAAATATTCTTCTTCGCTCTCGAAGTAGGGTTGGCTGTCTGGCGACCACAGATCGTATAGGGGACCTCCAGGTTCGTAGTCTGCACGGGCGAGTTCGGCTTGAGCTTTGAGTTGCTCTCGTCGTTCGGCTTTGAGTTTGGCTTTGGCTGCGATGTCATCGCGCATCATCCGAGAAGTTGTTTCGATGATTTCTAAACGGTCTTCTGTGGAAAGTTGCGCGATCGCGTCGAGAATTTCGGCTTTCGTCATCGTCTTTTTTTGCTACGAGTTCTCATTAATTATTGTACTTCGCGCTTCGCACATTCGAGATTTTCTGAAGCTATTTCCTACTCAATTCGCCAACTTCTTGAAGCCAACAACGTTTTGATGAGCTTAGTACAGTTCGAGACAATCTAGTGCAGGGTTAGCTTGAAAATTTTCAATCGTTTCAGCCGCAGATCGGAGAATTGCTTCTACGCGATTTGTCGGTGCGTTGCCACACCGCAGCCAAATAACTTTTGGTGGGGAACCGTAGAATTGACTTCGTTCAGCAAAGTCTGCATCTTGGGTTACGATACAAAAGTTTTGTGCTTTGGCAAATTCCCAAATTTCGCTATCTTCGGCTTCGGTCAAGGTATGAAATTGAACGTGGCTAAATCCGGGAAAAATATCTGAAAGTCGGGTCGTCAGTTTCCGACTCAAGTTTTGGTCAAATAGTAGTTTCACGAACAACAGCTTCAAGCACCACCTACTCCAGCAATAAGACGACGTTCTCGGTCGGCGGCAAATTCAAGACACGCTCTAATATCTTCTTCTGTCAGCTCGGGAAAGTCGTCCAAAATTTCTGCGTGGGACATTCCTGCTGCCAGCCAACCCAATACATCGTAAACTGTAATTCGCATTCGTCGGATACAGGGCTTCCCGCCGCGTTTACCCGGTTCAATTGTCAGGATGTCGCGATAGTTCATTATTGAGCAAGTTAAATCAGTGTGAGTAACTTCTTACGGGCTATTGTACTCGTCCTCTACATCCTCTGAGGGCGGCAAGAAAGTTGAAACAACGAGCTTGCCGCCCTCTTAAACTGACTCTTAGTCAATGGTAATCGACTGAGGTCCGCTACTTCTGCCATTGGTGTCGGCAGAGGCGGGATAAATGGTTGTCCCCTGTTTTTCTAGCCAACTGCGCAGCGGATCTTCGGCAGGATCCAGGCGAAAGGTTCCACTCATGAAACCGCCGAGAAAGGCGAGGGGTTGTTTGGCGAATTCTTGGGCGAGGGGGGTGAGTGCTTGGAGAAACATGAATTTAGGCTCCTTACTAAGATGAGAATGGCGATCGCGTCTTGGAGCATTTTAGCGCGTTTTCCAACAACGAGGGTTCGGTGTAAACTGGAAATTGAGGTTTAACGTGCGATTTATGGATATTCAGCAATGCCTTCACACTGCGGTTCTCGTCTCCGATTTGGCGAAAGCAGAAGCGTTCTACGAAACTATTTTGGGGTTGACTAAAATTGAGCGATCGCTTAATTATTCCGGTGCGTGGTATCAACTTGGCGACTATCAACTCCATCTTATGGTGGATGACAGCGCGACCAAGGAGTTAACCAATCCCGAAAAATGGGGACGCAACCCCCATCTCGCCATAACGGTAGCCGATTTAAATCGCGCGATCGCCACTTTAACGCAGCATAATTGTCCTTTTCAAATGAGTTCTTCGGGACGCAGCGCCCTTTTTGTTTGCGATCCCGACGGCAATGTACTGGAAATTAATCAAGCTTGACCCAAACCGATAGATTAATTAATCTTCACGTAAAAACGTTTGCATCTCGTCAAAAGCTCATTTTTCCAATGTAAAACCCGTCGTAAAATGTACGGTATTGATTTTGCAGCAGAAGCAATTAAAGATTTAAAATCGTTCAGAAAATTTGAGCAAGAAAAAATTGTTTCGGGAATCGATACTCAACTCAAGTACGAACCCACTGTAGAAACTCGTAACCGCTTTCAAATGCGCCCCAATGAGGTCGCTGAATGGGAATTGCGGCTTGGTAAGTATCGAGTATTTTACAATGTGGAAAACCAGGTTAAAATTGTTAAAATTGAGGTAATCGGTTTCAAAAAGGGAAGTCAACTATTTGTACGAAATAAAAGGAGAAATATATGAGAGTTGTTACAGTGTCACCAGAACAACAAAATCTTGTCGAACTACTCAAAATCGTTAATGAGGAAGGTTTAATTTTAGAAACGACAGACGGACAACAGTTTTTATTGTTTTCCCTTGAAGATTGGCAAGGGTTCGAGGTTGGAGATAGTGAAGATTTCGAGCAAGAAGTTAAGAAAACTTCTGAAAACAAGGCTTTAATGGCGTTATTGGCAGAACGTCGGAGTGACGAACGAGGAGCGTCGATCGCAGAGGTCAAAGAACAGTTAGGATTAGATTAATATAATGACTTATGCTCCCTCAGCCCCCATTTCTTTTGAAAATTTTCTCGCCCAATACCGCGACGATCCTCGCTACGAATTGGCGGATGGAGAATTGATTGACATGGAACCTACGGGTTCTCACGAAACTGTTGGCGGTAAAGTTGCAACTCGAGTCGGTATCGCTATTTTCAACGCACAACTTCCCTGGGTTATACCCCGAACTTGCCTCATTCGTCCCTTCGCCGATATCCTAACTGCGCGTCGTCCCGATGTTGTCGTTCTCGATGAAATTGTTCTTCCTAACGAACCGCTTTGGGAAAGAGAACCCGTTATTACACTCGGTCGTTCGGTTAAACTTGTTGTTGAAATTGTGAGTGGTAATTGGGAAACTGATTACGCTCGTAAAGTTGAAGAATATGCCATTTTTGGAATTTCTGAATACTGGATCGTAGACTATCGAGGACTCGGCGGAATTGCCTTTATCGGCAGACCTAAACAGCCAACATTTACGGTTTGTCAGCTACAAGGAGAAGACTATCAGTGGCAGCAATATCGCATCGGAGAGTCAATAACATCGAGGATTTTTCCTGATTTGCGACTGCACTTAAACGACGTTCTGCCTCGGTGATTCCGTTAGATATTGTGAAGTTTTTTCTATCCTCCGACTTTAAACGCCCTGACACGGGCTAGGGAGTTAACTAAAATCTATGGTTCAACGAATCGAAGAAATTTTGGGGACATCAATCCGAGAATATACGCCCAATGCTATTAAATTTGAAGGACTTTCGCTCGCAACTTTAAAGCAAGTTATAGAGGAGGGATGTACGACGCAAACTGCCAGTTTCAATGCGACTCCTTCTGTGGGTGCCTTTGTCGAGTTCGGGCATCGCTGCGAGTCAATAGGAGCGACGGCAACCTTTGATGGTGTGGCTTTCGCCGATCCCAATTCTCCCCATTTAGTCGTCGATACTATAACAGTCGTCGGCGTACGAGATTTGGACTTTGCTGGTGAATTTGTTCGCTTTGTTTGGGGATGCGACGAACTAGAAATTAGTTCTCAAAA
Organism: Cyanobacteriota bacterium; assembly: GCA_034189065.1. GTDB lineage: Bacteria > Cyanobacteriota > Cyanobacteriia > Cyanobacteriales > Spirulinaceae > FACHB-1406. Next base: position 4,483 of record JAXHVQ010000102.1, on the reverse strand, counting down.
GCTATTTGCTTGGTGGGATTGAGCCTAACATACTACCCCCGCCATCGGAGGACGAATGATAATCAATAGGAGACAAGGAATTAGAAAAGAAGCAATTAAAATACATAGGAGGATTAGCCAAAAACCGAAAATAAATTTAGACATCAAGTTCTCTAAAACCTAAAACCTAAATCATTCTTTCCAAATTTGTTCCCATTAATTCTACCGAGGTCAAATTCGCTCCCGTCAAATCAACTCCCTGTAAATTGGTATCGCTCAAATCTGCCCCAGTTAAATCGGCATTAACTAAGTTCGCACTTCTCAAATTAGCCCCCATCAATTTTGCTTTCCTCAAACTCGCTCCCTCTAGATTTGCTCCTATTAAATTAGCCGCAATTAATTTAACTTCATCCAGGACAGCATTATTTAAATTGGCTCCTTGTAAATTAGCTCCAATTAAATCGGCTTGGTAAAGATCGACTTCAGCTAATTGCGCATTTTGCAAATTAATGTAACGAAAATTCCGCCCTCCCGCTGCATATCGCTGCAACAATTCTCCGACATCAGTTGCCGCGATTTTTCGTTGGGGGGGACGGCGAAATAATTCGGATGTGAAACTATCATTTTTGCGCAAAACCCGAGCAAATTCGTCGTAAAATGCAGAGTTCCCAATTCCGCTAATTTTGACCCAGCCCCTCGCCCGCGTTAAGGCAACAAAGAGTTGATTGCGAAACTTTAAATCGCTTTCGTTTTCGGCAATTTCGTCTAAACCTAAAATATAGACGAGGGCGGCTTCTTGTCCCTTTGCGCGATGAATTCTGGAAACGGTGACGGCTCCTTCTAGCCAAAAAATATTTGGATTGTAGCGGTTTTTTTGAAAAGAAATCGTGTTATAATCGGAGGTACTGGGAATATAAATATCAATTCCCTGTTGAATTAAAAAATTGGCGACTTCCGTTTCTAACTTTTTTGCTCGACCAAAAGATCCTAAAACGATCGCGAGAATATCTTGACTCGGACGCAAGCCATCGTTGCGAAAGTTTTCGATTAAACTTTGGGCGAGATGGGTTAATTCATCCTGGCGATTTTTAAAAATTTGAAACTCAATACAGGAGTCTTGCCATAAATCGGGAATGGGGTTGGGAGACTGGGCGCGATCGCGGCGGAGGGTAATGCTGCGATCGGCAACTCCCCTAACCCCCCTAACCCCCCTTATTAAGCAGGGGACAAGAGGTTCTGCCTTCCCTTCTGCCCACTGCCCCTTCCCTTCTGCCCACTGCCCCTTCCCTTCTGCCCTCTTTAGACTGAGCGCAGCCGAAGTCTGCCCTCTGCCTTCCCCCTTCCCTTCCACCTCATACCCGATCGCGTTCCAATCTTCAATTCGCCACATCCCCGTCAGCATTCCCCCCGGACGCAACCATCCCATTGCGATCGCGTGGGCCGCTGTTAAAATCGAATGAGGCGTGCGATAACAGCGAGACAAAACCTCGCTTTTCCGAATACCGCAACCATAGGTTCCACTCACCAAATGCCCCAACTCCTCCCCAAATAAATCGCCAACCGTCGGCACCTTCAGACTTTCCAAACTTTGCATCTCATCGCACGCCCAAATTAACCGCCGAGAAAGGGGGTGCGCGGGATTCACGGGACGCAACGCTTGATACGCCAACCAATAAAAAGGCTGTTTGCCCTCAAAGTTGCAATCATCGACAATAAAATCCTGTCCCTCATCGAGTAAAATGGCATCGAACAGGGGAGGAATAGCCGCCGTTTCAAGAAGATGACAACAGGCTTGTGCCAGTGCCTCATTGGGTTGCCTGCTTTGGGTTTCATTCGCCGTCAGCGGCCTTTGTCCCGCCGTCCGACACAGAGTACTATAAAATCCCGGCTGCCGTTTGCCCCCCCAAGCGTGAAGAACGCGCAAGTTGCGATTTTTGGGATCGTAACCCACCTCATTGTTGCTGAAGTAACGCAACCATTTGTCAATTTGTTGCAAGATGGGATGATAGAGACTGCGGGAGAAAAAGACAAACGCAACGATCCAGTGGGGATGTTTGAGGTGAATGTGGGCGGCTTTTTGGCACAGGAGAACCGTTTTCCCCGAACCGGCAATGCCGCGAATGCGTTGGGGCCCGGGGGGAATTTGTTTGGCAATGCGTTCCTGTTCCAAATCCAGTTGAAAGAGGCGATCGCGCGCCTGTTGCAAGATGCGTCCCCGACTGCGATCGCTTGCCAAAACGCGGCGAGGAGGCGTTCGATACAGCGGCGTTCCGGCGAGGACGGCGAGGAGAAGCTGCCATTGTTCGTCGGCGAGGGGGTTGCCGGGGACGAGGGAGGGGGTTTGTTGGATGCGATCGCGGATAATTTTTTCCGTTTCCTCGCTGCCCGAAAAATCCTCTTGAAATAGGATCGGCGGCGCAGTTGGCAGGCGATGAAACCCCCGTTCCTGCCATTGTTGTCGGGCGATGCAGGGCAAGGCAACGAGGGCGCGTCCGCTAACTTGCCGTTGCAAACTGGGTTCCCTGTCGCTATACTCAACCAAGGCAAAGAGTTGGCGTTCGGCTTGTTGGTAGGGATTGCCCGTTGCGGCATAATAGTCTTGATATTCCCACAAATGGCCGGAAATTCCGACAATTTGGTCGATGGCGATCGCCTTCACTTCAATAACAATCAGTCCCAGTTGGCGATCGGCAATTAAAATATCGGGTTCCTTGCGATACTGTCCCTGTTGCGAGAAAATGGGATAGCGCCAATATCCCAAACAGTCTCGTTGGGCAAATGCAACTTGCATCGCCTCCCAAACCCGCTGTTCGGCTGCTTCTCCGCCTCGATCGAGGGGTTCGGTGGCGATAAAATGGGAGGATGGGCGATGGGATGCGTTTAACCCCAATTTAGCCCCTTGTCGCCTTTGCGTTGGAGCAGTCGCAGGAGTCGTTCTTCGGTTCCTGTTATAATAGGCGCGCCGGGACTGGGGCGAATGTCTGAATGTTCCACTTGTTCGACGCGATCGCTTTGAGAGGAGAGTTCCGATGGGGTAGCGGCGCGATCGGCAATGGAATGGTTTGCGGGATCGAGGGTTAGGACAACGATACAGGACGTTAAGACCAGCAGGCTAAAGTCGAGTTGAGAGCGCATAATAGGATGCTACGGGGTAGAGTAGGCTTTGCATTTAGTCTAGCCGGGGGGAGAGTTTGTTCCCCCAACAACCGGCCACAACTGCAAGCGGTACAATGCAATGGGAGGGTTGGTTGAATTTCGCGATCGCCATTTTAGCAGCTTGGGACTTCTATCCCACAGCTTGACATTATTGAGGTTTTCTGGTATCCATAAACTCACTTAAGTTCAACTCCCTCAATACCCACTTAAACCTAGTAATGATATTTACAAGCGGCAATAATAATTGCTTTATCCGTTTTGTCTAACTTTTCCCAGTCGTTAAAATCTGCAAAAGCCGATGACTCAAAAGTAATTTTTCTGCTCATAGCAGACTTTATAGCTCGACCTCAATTAAGTTTTTATGTTTTTTAATATTGTGGACTGCTTTCAATAGTCTCTCTCTATTATTTTTACTTTCTAGAAAATATTCAGTTTCATCGAACTCCGTAACAATTATTTCAATTTCTTTATCTCCGAAACTTGCTTTTATATCTTCTAAAAGACTCAAATCTATCTCACTCGCTTTTAAACGATAAACTGATGACATTTTTGATTCCTCTTTAACATTCCCGCTCAACTCAGTCAAATTTTAACATAGTACGAACCACAATCACCTTTCAATCCCGGTGTAAACTCCCCTTGTTCTCAATTTCCCATCAAAAGCCATTCAAAAAGTTGCTCGACGGTTAATTCTAAAGGGATGTCTGCTAAAACTGGGAGGCGATCGCGACCCTGCATCAATTCTGGTTGCTGACCCGGTAAGAATGCTAACACATTGCAATCGTCGGGATCGACGAACCATCCTAATTGACAGCCAGACTTCAAACAGTGAAGGATATTACCAATAACCCGGTTCGGTTTTTGATCGGGTGAAAGAATCTCAATAGTCCAATCAGGAGCGCGAGTAAAGTCGTCCAAAATTTGTCCCTTTGCATCAAAGGGAATATGTTGCCATTGAAATATTGCCACGTCAGGGACAATGGAACGTCCGCCAAAGGTACACCGTAACTCCGGGAACGCGTAGGCAATTTTCCGAACCTTTGTTGCTTGGTTGATATTGGTGCAAAGCTCGCTTTGCAAACTGCTGTGTCTTCCTTTTGGCATGGGTTTCTGAAAAATTTCACCCTCAATAAACTCAGAAGCGGGTTGGGTTTCAGGGAGTTTGAGAAACTCCTCTAAGGCGATAGGTTTGAAAGCTGTAACGGTCATAATCGGGAAAGCATTTAATAAGTAGGTGGGCCTAATTAAACGTCAAAAAGAAAATCATTTTGTACTTCTACGTCTATAGATGCTGAGTTCAATTTAAATTGTTGAAGAGAATTACCTCGCTGACGACTTCTCTTTTTAA
>JAXHVQ010000101.1:5301-22323 GCA_034189065.1 Cyanobacteriota bacterium | reverse complement strand
GAGATGAGAAATCGTCTACTTTTAAGAATTCCTCGCTCCTCTCTCAAATTCTGAATTCTGAATTCTGAATTCTGAATTCTGTACGAAACGAGAGTTTTACATCCCATTCAGAAACGCTATATATGTGGTATAGCTGCGTAAGTCCTGATTTTTTGAGGGATTCCCTATTAGAACCTAAAACCTAATCCCTACAACCTAATCCCTACAACCTAACCCCCAATCTCATCGCTAACAATGCCGTCCCATAAGCTGCTGCCGTATTCGCTGCGGGTGCGATGGGGACGCGGAGGCGACGCTGACGAATTTCCGTCCAAGAGTCGTTTTTTGCGCCGCCTCCGGCTGTATAAATGCGCGTTAAAGATGTTGCGCCCAATTGTTGCAACAGTTGATATCCTTGGGTTTCGATGCGGGCAATACTTTCGAGCAAACCGTGGAGAAATTCGACTGAATTGTCGGGACGCGGTTGGAGTCGGGGAGGCAGTTGGGGATCGTTAATGGGAAAGCGATCGCCTTTGTTTAATAATGGATAGTAGTCCAAGGGACTCTCTGTTCGAGCATCAATTTCTTGACTGAGGCGAGTCAATTCCTCGTCGCTGAAAAAGTGGCGCAACACCGCACCGCCGGTATTGGACGCGCCGCCTGTGAGCCATAAATCTGGCTCGCCCACCGTTCCCCCCAGGTGCGCGATCGCGATACGATGACTATAAATCCCATAGCGCGCATTTTCAACGCGATCGCGACTCAGCAGTTTCAACACCAATGTCGAACCCAAGGATGTCACCGCTTCCCCCGGTTGCGTCGCGCCGCTGGCGAGGAAAGCGGCGATGCTGTCGGTGGTTCCGGCACAAACTTGGCACGTATCGGGCAAGGAAAAGCGGCGAGAAATGGAGGGGGAGATTTCCCCGACTGGGTTTCCTGGCGAGACGACGCGGGGGACAAGGGGATAAACGGGAAGCTGTTGCACCCAATGGGGATAGCAAAGATTTTCAATGTCGTATCCCAGCTTGAGAGCGTTATGATAATCGCTAATGCCCAATTTTCCGTGCAGCAGAAAAGCTAACCAGTCGGCTTGATGGAGGAAATACGCTGCCAGGGAATAAACGGGTTGACGAAACCACCACAGCAGTTTCCCAAGGCTGGATGTGGCGCTGAGAACGACACTTTGGGGGGGTGCGATTTCTTTGAGGGCTTCGACTTCCCCTGCCGCGCGTCCGTCGTTGTATAAAATGGGAGCATCGAGAGGATTTCCCTTTTCGTCGCATAATAGCACTGTGGAAGAGGTTCCATTTATCGCGATCGCAATGGTTTCCCGGCGAACCGATAAAGCGATTTGCTCGAGTAGGGAAAAAAGGGCTTTCTGCCAAGATTTAATCCCGTCGGACGATAACTTAAATTCTACCCGCGCTTCAGCACGAACGTTTTGCTCGATATCAATTGCGATCGCCCTCGCACCAGTTGTCCCAAAATCAATGCCCAGAGAAATAGTCACGGTTATAGCGTTTTCATCATTAGTTGTAAAATCTTGATGGAAGAATGGAAGAATAGAAGAATGGAAGAATTCAAGAGACTTTGAGAAGTTATTAAAAGTATGTAATATTCTTCTCCTGTTTATATTTTATTGGTCAACGCTATATTGATTTTTCTTTAAGCAAAATGCGATCGCCGAACCCTCGATCCAGCGATCGCGGAAAACATTTTGAAGAAACAGAAGCACAGCTAACCGTGACGTTTGAGATGCCACTGCCAAGCATGGGCAATAATATCGTCGAGAGAGGAATATTGCGGTTGCCAACCCAAAATTGTCCTTGCTTTTTCCGCACTTCCCACTAACATTGGCGGGTCTCCCGGACGGCGATCGCGTTCCTCTACTATAATATCCCGTCCCGTTACATCTTTTGCTGTTTCAATAACCTCCTTTACCGAAAAACCATTGCCATTCCCCAAATTAAAAACCTCCGTTTTGCCCCCTTTCAATAAATATTCTAATCCCAAAAGATGGGCGGAAGCAAGATCGCTAACGTGGATATAGTCGCGCACGCAAGTTCCGTCCGGGGTTGGATAGTCCGTCCCAAAAATCGCGATCGCTTCTCGCTTTCCCAACGCCGTCAATAATGTCAGGGGGATCAAATGAGTTTCTGGGTTGTGGTCTTCTCCCAATCGCCCAGAAGCGTCTGCCCCAGAAGCATTAAAGTAGCGAAAGATTGCCGATTTGAAACCGTAAGCGCTGTCGAAATCGGCTAAGATTTTCTCTACCATTAACTTCGTCATTCCATAAGGATTAATGGGATTTTGGGGATGATCTTCAGGAATGGGGATTGCTTGGGGGACACCATAAGTGGCGCAGGTAGAGGAAAAGACAAACTTACAAATTCCCGCTGCTTGCATCGCCTCCAATAAGGTGAGCGTCCCCACGACATTATTGCGGTAGTATTTATCTGGCGCTTGGACTGACTCGCCTACATAAGCATAGGCGGCGAAGTGCATTACTGCATCGATTTGGCGGGAGGAAAAGAGGGTATCGAGAAGAGCGCGGTCGCCTGTATCTCCCACTACTAATTCTACCTTTAATACTGTTTCTGCAATTTCTCGGTGTCCGTAGACCAAGTTATCTAAAACAACAACATTATAGCCAGCGCGCTGCAAAGCGAGAACTGCGTGGGAACCGATATAACCCGCGCCTCCAGTTACTAAAATTGTGGGTTGAGTCATAGAAAATTTGGATTCTTGAATGGCGAAGTATAAATTATATTTTACCCACTCCCAAGACACGCTTTTTGTTTTAAGTATGCCCGTTACCGTTTCTAAAATTTAACGTCTGAAGTCGATGAAACGCGATCGCGCGTGCCGTCTTCTTAACCGGTTATAACCGCGATCGCCAAAATCATCGAGTCCTTACAACCTCTATTTAACCCAAAACTGACCTCCCAAGTCACTTTCGAGGGATACCCCGAAGGATGGCAGGGGAACCGACGGAACCGCAGCAGCCCAAACCCTTTCAGCAAGATTTTAGCGTTAAAGGTAAACTAGACGAAACCGCATTTACGCTGAATCAGATTTATCCAAAGAGACGATCGCGTAAATTAGAATAATTATAATCTCTAGCTAAATTAATAGAAACTCTTTGAATTTTTACTAAAAATGGTTAATCTCAGAAGGAGATGAGGAGACGGATAAAAAAGTCTGAATTCTCCCATTCTTCTATTCTTCCATTCTTCCGAAGCTAGAATTTTACAACTCAAATAAAAACGCTAGATCGCTATGACTGTTGCAATTATTACAGGTTCTGCTGGTTTAATTGGTTCTGAAGCCTCTAAATTCTTTGCCCAACAAGGACTAGAAATTGTAGGGATTGACAACGATATGCGTCGCGTCTTCTTTGGCGAGGAAGCATCGACGACTTGGAACCGCAAACGTCTCGAACAATCATTAGGGAAGAAGTATACTCATGTGACCGCGGATATCCGCGATCGCGAAGCCATTGAAACCCTTTTTAAACGGTATAATTCCAATATCTCCCTCATCGTCCATACCGCGGCCCAGCCTTCCCACGACTGGGCAGCGCGCGATCCCCACATGGATTTTAGCATCAACGCCAACGGCACGCTCAATCTCCTCGAAGCAACGCGCCAATTTTGCCCGGAAGCACCTTTTATCTTCACCTCCACCAACAAAGTTTACGGCGACACGCCTAACCGTTTGCCCTTAATCGAACAGGAGACGCGCTGGGAAATTGAACCCACCCATGCCTACGCAGGCGGCATTGGGGAGGATATGTCCGTTGACCAAACCACCCACAGTTTATTTGGCGCATCCAAGGTGGCGGCAGATCTCCTCGTTCAGGAATACGGGCGCTATTTTAACATGAAAACGGCGTGTTTCCGAGGCGGCTGTTTGACCGGTCCTAATCATTCGGGAACGCAACTTCACGGCTTTCTGGCCTATTTGATGAAATGCGCGGCTACGGGGAAACCTTATACGATTTTTGGTTACAAAGGCAAGCAGGTTCGCGACAATATTCACAGCGCCGATTTAATTAATGCCTTCTTTGAGTTTTATCAAGCCCCCCGAAGGGCAGAAGTTTACAACACCGGCGGCGGACGTTACAGTAATTGTTCGATGCTCGAAGCGATTCACCTCGCTCGGGAAATTACAGGAAAGGAGATGAATTATACTTATTGTGAAACGAACCGCATTGGGGATCATATTTGGTGGATTAGCGATAACAGTCGGTTTAAGTCGCATTATCCTAACTGGAAGATGAAGTACAATATTCCACAAATTCTTAAGGAGATTTACGAGTTTAACCAAGAACGCTGGCAAAAAGAAGCGTGATTTTACGCAATCGCCGGAATTAGGAGAAGAGAATTCACTGAGGGGTAGGAACATTTCGCAAAACCTCTGTAGTAATGGGGAATAGGTAATGGGTGATGGATAATGGGTGATGGATAATGGGTGATGAGTGTTTATCTTCCCAATTCCCAATTCCCAATAAATAACATCCGTTGGACAATTCCCAATAAATAACATCCGTTGGACAATTCCCAATAAATAACATCCGTTGGACAATTCCCAATTCCTAATTCCCAATTAAAATGCGTGTCAGCTCATTATGTTTAATATTCTTGTTGCCCTTGACTTTTCGGAAATGACCCCAGCCCTTCTCGTGCGAGCCGAATTTTTCGCCCGAGCAACCCAAGGCAAAGTATGGTTGGTTCATGTCGTTCCCCCCGATCCCGATTTTATTGGCTATGAAACCGGTCCTCAAACCGAACGAGATTATATCGCGCGCAAGTTCTGGGAAGAGCATCGTCAGCTTCAACAACAGGCAGAAACGTTAAGAAGTCAAAATATTGATGCGATCGCGCTCTTGCTTCAAGGTCCAACAGTTGAGACAATTGTCAAAGAAGCTCGCAAATTAACTGCCGATTTGATCGTGGTCGGCTCTCACGGTCGTAGCGGTCTCTATCAAGTCTTTATTGGCAGCGTGAGTTCGGGAATTTTGCAGCACGCGACCTGTCCGACTTTAGTTATTCCTGCCTGTTTGAAAAGTGAAGACCATTAAAACCTCTGTCGGACGCTAATATTTGTTTCAGGTTTTACTTAATACAAACGCACTGCCTTGATTGCCTCGCCCGACGCGCAAATCTTCGTCGAGGTAGGTAATATCTAACCACCCTTGGCGATCGCGATTGCCAATCCCAAAATCGAGAGCGGTAAACTTTTTCCCCCCTTCAATTTGCGCCACCATCTCCCCCGGAGATTGATAGTTGACGAGTCGCTGCAAGCCCAAAATCGCCCGTTCAAATTTAACATTAACCCGGCGATCGCTCACCACTTCCAAGCGCGCGCAAACGCTAACCAAACTCTCTAATCCCGGCAAGCCGACAATTTCAGCAATATTATAAACGCGAGCAGAATCAGTCCGAATCGACTGATACACTTGACCTAATTGCAGCCCCGGAAAGCGGTCGAAACCGAGTAACTCGCGACTGGTGGTATAAAGCAAACGCCAGTCGCCATCCAATAAATCGCTGCGTTCGAGAGGATTGGGAGTTGGGTTAACATCTTCAAGTTGCGCGATCGCCGAGAGAATGGCGACTTTATCCAGTTCGTTCGCCAGCAACCCGCGATTTTTCCCCGCAAGCACGCTCAAAAGTTCGGTTTTTTTAGTCATATCAAATTTACTTATCTCCTGTGGGTCCGAAAGCCGCATCTTTCAATCATCTGTCAACTTGACCTTGCAATTATGCGAGATCGGTGTAAACTCTAAATGGTCTTGCCCTAAATAATTGTAGAGAATAACGCGCCGCCGATGGTCTCTGAAAACTCTGATTTACAACTCGAAAACTCGTCGCGAGAATCCCAACCCTTAGATAATCGCGCCCTCATGCAAGAGTCGCGCTACGAACCGGCATCCGTGATTCCACTGAAGCGAGATTCTTCCTTATTGGATTGGCTCGAGCGTAAAGGTCGCCTGATAGCGCGCGATAAGCAAGAGGATCCCCGCGCTGCCTCAGATGTGGAGGAGGACGATATCTCCGGCTTGATCGAAGACGAAGATCGCGATTACGACGATAGCAACGATAGCAACGATAGCTTATGACGAGGGCTAATAGTGCTTGCAGTCTAAAGAATTGTGAGATTTTTCGCTCTGTGTCCTGAAATAACGGCGAGTAAGCGTACAAATTAGGCAAGAGCTAACTGAGGCTAGCCGATCGATGATTTTAAGTGTAGTGTGAGTGAGTTGTGGAAGCAAAATATAATTCCTGGACAGGATTAACCAAACTATCTGGAACGAGTTTGCTAATTCTACTGGTTGGTTTATTATCGACTTGGGCTTTGGCGTTTGACGCGATCGCGGGAATAGATGTTTCAATGAGCGTTCCATTTTTACTTTGCGCCGTTGTCAGCGCTATATTGGGGAGTTGGGTCGTGCCGTTACTCCAACAACTGAAGGCAGGACAGTTTATTCGAGAGGATGGTCCTAAGGCCCATTTGAAAAAAGCCGGCACTCCCACAATGGGGGGAGCTTTTTTTGTACCGGTGGCGGTTGTTATCGCTTTGTTAGCGTCCAATTTCGAGAGCAATGTGTGTGCGGTATCGGTTGTGACCTTTGCTTACATGGGAATTGGAATGCTTGATGACTGGCAAGTGTTGCGCCTGAAGTCGAATAAAGGTCTTTCGCCCCGAATGAAGCTGATATTGCAAATCGCGATCGCGGTTTTATTTTGTTTGTGGGCCTTTGTCACTCAACCAGCGAGCATAACAACCGTAATTTTACCACTAGGGATAGTACTGCCTTTAGGGGCATTATTTTGGGCTGTGGCAGGATTTGCCATTGTAGCTGAGAGTAATTCCACAAATATCACCGATGGAGTGGACGGTTTAGCCGCAGGAACGAGCGCGATCGCGTTGATGGGCCTGGGACTTCTTGTCGCTTCGACTTCGGTAACAATGGCAATTTTTTGCCTCTGTTTGTCGGGCGGTTGTTTGGGTTTCCTGATTCACAATCGCAACCCGGCTCGCGTTTTTATGGGCGATACCGGCTCTCTAGCCCTCGGCGGTGCTTTAGCCGCAGTCGGTATTTTGACACAAAATCTTTGGGCATTATTGATAATTAGCGGTATTTTCTGCGTAGAATCCCTATCAGTCATTGCCCAGGTGAGCTACTACAAAGCGACCAAAGATAGCAACGGGATTGGAAAGCGGTTGCTGAAGATGGCTCCCTTTCACCATCACCTCGAACTGTCGGGATGGTCGGAAACTCAAATTGTGGGTGCATTTTATGCAATTGAGTTTGTTTTGGTGACATTGGCCGCGATCGCGCGCTAAGCATCAGTAAACAGTAACCAGTTAACTATTGGTTAGGTTGAGAGGCCGATCGAGTTCGGAACATCAGCAATAATCGGATAATATTATTAGGTTTAGGGAATTGAAGACTATACGAGGAGGGCATTGCTATAGATAGCATTGCCCTCTTGTCGTCAGACAGAGAATGCTAGATATGGAGATATTTGAACGCTTCGTAGTTCCTGTAGGATTTGTGCATTTCTGTAGCTAATTGGTTCGGGTCATCGTGAATTTTGAAATCATTGGGGCAATTACCGATATTGAAACAATCGCCAGCGGTAGAGGAGTTCGCAATCTTGCGCGTCTCAATAAGCAGTACGGTAGAGGAAAATGGCGAAAGCTAAAAGGTCAAGCAATGATTGCCTCCAAAAATGGTGAAGTGCGCTTAGCTGAGTTACATTGGTATGAGGCACACGGCATTGGGCGCAGGGAATTTAAACGTAAGCGTTATTTAGATTAAAGTAATGGAAGCTCAACAAGAGGTTGTTTCTCAATTCGCAATTTGTATTAACAATACCGACTATCCTGCTTCTTTGGAACTGCACAAACTTTACCGAGTCATCTGCGATCGCGCTGCCTTTGAAGAGGGCGATCTTCGCGTCGTTGATGAAAGCGGTGAAGATTATTTGTATCCTGTCGAATATTTTATTCCCCTAGAATTACCCCAGGAGGTCGAACAAATTTTATTGCAGGCGGTTTGAAGGTTGAGAAGTTTGGCAGTGGGTTGCTGCGGGACTGTATTCTCAATCGCATTAATGAATGCCTGGGCAAGCTCAACTCGCTTTTCCGTATAGTATCGAACCGCCTCAGAATATTCAGTGAGAGCTTCAGGGTGAAAGACATACCTCATCACTCTACCATTCGCCTTACTTGCATTAACGCTTCTTCTCCTGGGATAGGCTGTACAAAACCGCCTCGAACTTCATCGCGTCGTTTCTTCGCTTCCGTCGTCCACGCAAGCTGCAACGTTGCATCAATATCGAACTCTAAGCTTTCGACTAACTTGTCTGCCAGAATTGCTCTAGACGCGCCAGAAAGCGCTAAAATTTCTGCTGTTAATTGCTCGATTGACCGCATAGCTCCTCGCAGAATACCAAATTTTGATGCTTGTATTTTAGCAAAATGCAATAAGAATTTTATAAGCTGTTTTCGCGCCTACTTAGATTGAGACTGCACGAGGAGAGCGACACTATAAACGGCGATCCCCTCTTGTCGTCCCACAGGACCCAACTTTTCGTTGGTCGTCGCTTTAATACCAATACGATCGCCTTCGATATCGAGAACTTCAGCAAGGCGATCGCGCATCGTATTCAGATGAGGCTTAAGTTTGGGTCGTTCGGCAACAATGGTTGAATCGACATTGCCAATTTCCCAGCCGCGCGATCGCACTAATTCATTCACCTGCTTCAACAATAGCAAACTATCCGCCCCCGCCCATTGGGGATCGCTTGGGGGAAAATAATGACCGATATCCCCCAAACTCAATGCCCCTAACATTGCATCCATGATGGCATGAGTTAAAACATCCGCATCGCTGTGGCCGAGCAAACCCAACTCGTGGGGAATCTTTACGCCTCCTAAAATCAACGCGCGATCGCGAACTAATTTATGAATGTCGTAGCCGTTGCCAATTCTAATATTCATTAGGGAAGAATGGGAGAATGGAAGAATAGAAGAAGGGAAGAATTCAGAATGAGAGAAGTCAGAATGGGGAATTGGGAATTGGGCAAATGACAAATGACTAATGACTAATAACAAATGACTAAATTAAATAGGCCAAAGTCACCCCTGCGCCCCCCTCATTTTGCGGTGCGAGTTCAAAGCGTTCCACTTGGGGATGCCGCTGTAAAAACTCGTGTACGCCTTGGCGCAAGCGCCCCGTTCCCTTGCCGTGAAGCACCCAGAGAACGCCCGAACCCGCAGCAACCGCCTTGGCGATCGCGCGTTCGATTTCTGTCTCTGCTTCGGCGACGCGACTGCCGCGAATATCGAGGGTATTTTGAGAGGTGCGAACGGTTGAAACAATCTTGGGCGTAGCCTTTGGAGGTGGCGGCGGCGCTTTCTGTTTGGGCGGTTCGACTTTTTGCCCGTCTAACGATTCAATATCCAACAGGGGAACCGTCATTTTCATTACGCCAAACCGCACTGTCACTTCCCCGGCGGATTCTGCCACCTCTAACACCTCAGCCGTTTGTCCGAGGCGAGGAACGCGCACTCGTTCGCCAATTTCGGGCAAATAACTGGGTTTTGCCGATTTAGGTTGGGGCTCGGGCGAATGTTTGCGGGCAATTTCCGCGATCGCCTCGGTTGCCTCCCGAGCCCGCTGTCCGGTTTGCGGCCCTTGTTGCAACTGGCGAATGACTTTGGCAATTTCCGCCCTCGCTTGGGCAATTGCCTCGTTCGTCGCCTGTTCTTGCGATCGCTTTAACTCCCGTTCCCGCTCCTTCAATTCTGCCGCTTTTTGGGACACTTCGCGATAAAATTGCTCGGTTTGCTGCAATAACTGTTCTGCCTCCTTTGCCCGCAATTCCTGATTTCTGCGCTGCTTCTCTAACCCCGCGATCGTTCGATCGATCTCCTCAGAAGCGCCGCCGACGCGCTGTTGTGCTTCCTCAATAATTCCCCCATCTAAGCCCAAGCGCCGCGCCACCAATAGGGCGTTAGAGCGTCCGGGAATGCCCCACAGCAAGCGATAGGTGGGTTGCAAGGATTGTTCGTCAAACTCCACCGACGCATTTTCAAAGCGCGAATCTTGGTATTTTAACGCCTTGAGTTCGCCGTAGTGGGTGCTAGCCATTGTCAAAAGGGCATGGTTTGCCAAATATTGCAAAAGCGCGATCGCCAATGCACTCCCCTCTGCCGGATCGGTTCCCGCACCCACTTCATCGAGGAGAATGAGAGCATTGGAAAGGGATATTTGGGAGGTTTCGTTATCTTCCCCTTCGTCCTTTTGTTCGGGTTCAAGAGGCAAGTCTTGGAGAGTATTGAGAAGTTCCCCTTCGTCTGGTTCTTCTTCCCGTGGGGCTAAATTAAAGCGATCGGACGATTGACTCGATTGACTGTTAATCGCGTCGATAATGCGGCTGATGCGGCGAATATGACCCGAAAATGTCGATAAACTTTGCTCTAAGGATTGTTCGTCGCCAATGTCGGCTAAAACTTGGTCGAACCAAGGCAATTCTACCGGCACTTTGGCGGGGACAAACAAACCTGCCTTTGCCATTAACGCTGCTAAACCGAGGGTTTTCAGGGTAACTGTTTTCCCGCCGGTGTTGGGTCCGGTAATCGCGACAACGCGAATTTCGGGACGAATTTGAATATCAACGGGGACAACTTCTTTCCCTTGTTCGTGCTTTTGCTGCCAAATTAGTAAAGGATGGCGCAATTGTCTCAAAACAATTGGATTTTCTGTTGTTCGTACTTCGCCATTTGTCTCTGTCTTCTCTATCTCCCCTGTACTGAGCGTAGTCGAAGTGAGCGCAGTCGAAGTGCCATCTCCCCAGTCAATAAATCGAGGCGGATTAGCTTCTAACCATAAACTATAGCGTGCCTTTGCGGTTGCTAAATCGAGAGTCGTAACAATTGCCAAAAGTTCTTCTAAATCTTCTGTAACAGTTGCTACTTGCTCGGTTAATTGGGCTAAAATAATTTCTTCTTCTCGCTTTTCTTGGCGCTGCAATTGTTGTAATTGATTGCCTTGAGGGACGATGGCGTTGGGTTCGATATACAACGTCGCCCCCGTACTCGAACTGTCGCGTACTGCGCCAGGAATGGCATCTTTTTGGGGCGCTTTCACCGGGATAACAAAGCGATCGCCGCGTTGGGTAATCACTTGTTCTTGAATGGCGTTGCCGTGGCGTTGGAGAATGCGCTGTAGGGTTTCGTAGATGCGATCGCGCGTCGCTTTCATTTGGGTGCGAATTCCGGCAAGTTTAGCCGAAGCGCGGTCTTGCACTCGGCCGCGATCGTCGATACAGCGATGAATATCTTGTTCCAGTTCGGGATACGTCCTCACCGGTGCCGCTAATGCCGCCAGTGCGGGAATATCTTCCTGTGCGTCGAGGGTTCGCCGCAAGCGTCGCGTACCGGAGAGTGTGGTCGCAATTTCGAGCAATTCTCTCCCCGAAAGGAGTCCTCCCCGTCGCGCGCGTTCTAAGGCATCGCCGATATCCTGGATGCCTTCAAAGGATAAACCCCGGTCCAGGCGCAGTTCAAGGGTATACGCTTCTCGCGTTTGGGCTAACCATTCCCCGCATTGCGATCGCCCGACAAAGGGGTTCAACTGCCGCGCCGCGCGCGCCCCCAACTTAGTTGCGGCAAAGGTGGATAAGTGCTGGCACAACCGCGCCCATTCCAGCAATTCTAAAGTCTCGATTTGAGGTTTGTTATTGGTCATTGGTCATTTATCAACGGATTTTGGTTGGTCGGGCGGCACGGTCAATTTATCTGGTCATTAGTCATTGGTGATAAGTTAAGGCAAGAAATTAGTGATTTTAAGTCATCGGGGAGAGGAATTCAAATTGGCGATCGCGATCCCGTCTCCAGCCTACAAAGTAGATATTTTAATGGAAATCATGGGTTATTTTCGCTGGTAGCACCGATTGTCTTGAATCTCAATGCGATCGATGACTTTATTGTATCTTCCTCGTTCTCATCTGTCGCCTATGGGGTACTGGTGTTTTTTGCAATTTTCCGAGAAAGCAATAGTTCCGCTTTCAAGATGCGATAACTTCTCTTTTAGAGGAGGCGAGCGCGCCTGAATTTGGATAATAATCAAAGTGCGGGCAACCCCCTGATTTCTACAATTCTACCGCAAATTTGCTGCTTAATAGCATATCCAGTACAATAAAATTCGATCGTCTAAGTGCGGTCGAACAGCAACATTATGTGCCGATTCAGTAATATGAATATTACGTTTGTTGAATACAACGCTGGAGATGAAAGTGAGATTTCAATATTATTTTCAGAAGTATTTACCGACTCTGAAGGCAGTGAAGAAGGTAAATTGATTGAGAATTTAGTCGATGAAATTTTCACAACGACAGAAGAGGAAGATTTCTACTGCTTTGTTGCGTTATGCGATCGCCTGCTCGCAGGTTGCATATTTTTCACGAGGTTAACATTTGATAGCTCAACTGAAGCATTTGTTTTGGGGCCGGTAGCGGTTTCGACTCGGTTTCAGAATCGGGGCATTGGTCAAAATTTAATTAAACATGGTATCGCTCAACTTAAACGCAATAGCGTTGATTTTATTCTGACTTATGGAGACCCGCAATTTTATGCAAAGGTTGGATTTGAACGGGTTTCTGAAAATGAAGTAAAGGCTCCCTTTCAATTAAGGATGCCGGAAGGATGGCAGATGTACTCGCTAAATGGTAATAGCCCTAAATTCTTGACAGGTAAACCTGCTTGTGTCAGTGCATTTAATGATGTAAGATACTGGTAACAAAGTACATATAGCGTTTTCATTTGAGTTGTAAAATTACAGGCGGAAGAATTAAGAATAGAAGAACAGAAGAATTCAAGAGGCTTTAAGGAGTTATTAAAAGGTATGTAATATTTTTCTACTGTTTATATTTCACTGGGAAACGCTATAAAACTGTCGTTATGCAGCTCAACAATTGGTATCTTGCTCTAATTTTGAGTGAAGGGCTTCGAGCGATCGCTTAAAGTCGCTGAATCTTTTCTGTCTCTAGCCCACAAGATAGATATCGCTGTAGAAATCGTGGATTATTTTCACTGGTAAACCTCTCGAATTTCAGTCACTACGGTTCTATCCGAGCAAATCTTCCTTAATTCGCTTCATAATTCGCACCACCTCATACAGTTCATTTTGACGGCGTGTAGAAAGCGTTAACTTATCCGATAAATCGTACTGTTTACCCTGTCGGTCGAGTTTAATGAAAATGTAATCTTCACCATTAGTCGCCATTCCAAATGTCGGTTGCTCTAAATTGGAATTGCCCATCATATAAGCTAAAGTTTGCGGAATCGCAAACGAAACGTTAAATCCATATCGTTTCGCTTCGATGACTACAACCCAAAGTTGCTCTTGCACGACTAAGGCATCGATAAAGCCTTGTAGCGGTGTTTCTCGATCCTCTACTTCGACTCGAACAGCTTGTTCGCTGCGGATTTTAAAGGGCGGATCGCAAAATTCGAGTACCTCCAAAAGCGGCGCAATTGCCACTATTTCGATTGTTCCTTCGGTTATTGAACCCTCATCTGCATAGTAAAAGTAACGATTTTGCAGGCGATCGAGAATCTCCTTTTCCGATTCGGTTAAATCGGGCAAATGTTCTATCCATTTTCTAAAAAACAGAGGATCGTTACTGCGGCTCAAGTCGAATTTTTCGCGAATATCTTTCAGATTTGTAATGGCTTCGGCAATACCTAAAGTTGGAACCATTTTTAATAATGATAATGTTTACTAAGGTGAATCGTATAGTCGAGCTTTGGGCGCTACCTCGCGTGCTGGAGTTTGTGCGAGTTGAAGTTTGTATCCTAACCAAGCTGTTGTTCCGCCCAAAAATGCAATCGCGAGGACTAATCCCCCCGCGAGCAGTCTAACTTGCGATCGCAACTGTTTCACCTCCCGCTCCTGTACTTTCATTTCTAAGTTCGACGTAGCGTCAACTTCACCTAATCCCTCTTCTACTTTTTTGGGCAATTTTAAGGGCTTAAATTCAATTTGTGAAGATAACCATTTGGCAATTAACCCCGGACAGTGCTTTTTAAACCACCAAAATCCGATTACTATTGCCAGCGGTTTCGGGTATTTTGCTATAGATTTGAGCATCCGATTGAGCGGACCAAAGGCGATTCGGTTATTGGCAAAGTTGATTGTGCCGATATCATAGAGACACGCCAAAATCATTTTTACCGTCGCTTCTTGGGAATGGGATAGATGCTCGAGCAAAATTAGCATATCTTGCCTTCGCTCGACTTTAAATCGCTCCTCTCGATCGACTCGCGTTTCAGTCAATTTTCCGATGGGTTGGTTGGAGGTGTGGCGCATCGTCATCGTTTTTGGCTTTTTTTGTTGCTATTTTCCATGTTTTTACTTAAAAATGTCCGCGATCGCGATCGCCTCTCCAAACCCAAACCCACCCCGCTTTTAGTATAATCGCTCTGCGCCTCCTCTCTTATATCCCTTTTTATATCCCTGTCGCCCCAATTCCTACCCAAAGCAAGCAACTATTTCAATACGTTAAAGACTGTAAACTTTCGTAAAACAGCGATTGGCATTGGGAGCCGTCGATGCTAACTTAAAAAGTAAGCACAAATGAAGTTCGCAGCGAGCTTCATTTAACCCCTAGATTAGAGCTTGTGCTTTCTGCTCTAAATCAACACAGCCCCTTACTCAAATAGTAAGTTGAAGAGCATCTTGTAACTGAAGAAAGATAAATCTTTGTCCGATTTGGTTCCGATCTGTTGTTAGCCAGTAAATTCGGTTGCAGCAGAGGTTGAGGGCTTAAAATTGAGAGCAAAATTTATACTCATCGCGCTTGAAACGGCGTTGGGATGCTGAAACATTGCGAAGAGAAGTCAGGTTGTGAAATTCCGTAAACGTTAGTAAAGAGTCAATCGAAAATATCGTTACCATCGTTCGCGTCGGAACCCGCCTCAAGCTGTAAAATCGGCAGCTAGGCGGGTTAGCTTTTGTTTGCGGTCAGCGATCGGTCGGGATCGTTGAAGATTGAGAGATATTCAGAAAATTTGAGTCGCGATCGCCACAGCTTATACCAGTTTTAAAATGTAGCGTCCTACTTAGATAGACAAGCCACGTTGCTGAATCTGGGTTTGGCAAACTTGATGTGAGACAGGACTTTAGATTTTTGTATTACAGACTATTCGCGAAACATCTCTACTTTACCGATTCTTTAATTTTCGCCCCCAATGCGTGAAAATTTGATAAAGCTTCCGGATCGAGAAATCCTTTTTAGGAGCAAATATGCGATGCTAGTTCCGTGAGTTTACCGTACTCAATTTCATAAAATCTACTGAACTTCCGACGAGGAAGCGCAACTCGGCACCCTCTAATTCAAAGAGAGTTGTTGCGCCGAACGCTCCTTCCTTGGCGGAAACAGACGCACGCATCTAAATCCCTCATAGCCGTAAGGATTGCGAGGGTGCATCTTTTCTCATGGGTAATTTTCCGGGTTCGACTCAGGAAAGTTACACAGTTCTCAGTCCTTAGTCCAAAAACTGCTATGCTGAACTTCAACGATTACGCGATCGCATCCTACGGAGGGTCCCAAGATAAAAACCCCACCGTCAATATTCAAAGCGACGGTACAACCCTAGAAATCATCGGCAACGGTTGGAAGAAAGTTGCCTTACCCTACACCATCACCGCCGACACCATCCTCGAATTCGACTTCAAAAGCACCACCCCAGGTGAAATTCACGGTATTGGCTTCGACAGCGATAACGAAATTAGCAACAACCGCACCTTTCAACTCTACGGCAGTCAGTCTTGGGGAATTGACAACTTCCAAGACTATGCCACCTCTGCCGGAGACTGGAAACACTATCGCATCGAAGTCGGACAATTTTACACCGGTGAAATGTCCCATCTCACCTTCACCAACGACCACGATGTCTCCAACCCCACAGCAGAAAGTTTATTTGCCAACGTTCGAGTTTACGAAGACCTCCCCACAATTACTTTAGGAAGCCTCGAGTTCGACAGTTCCACCTACAGCGTCAACGAAGACGGCACCGCTAGTATTAGCATAAGGCGCTTTGGGGGCAGTCATGGAGCAGTCAGCGCTGAGATTAGTCTAACTGGAGGAACTGCCACCGCAGGGACAGATGTTAGCAATATTTTCCCAATTTCCGTCAACTTTGCCGATGGAGAGAGTGGCAGCAAAACGGTGACAATTCCCATTGTCGATGATGAAATTGTCGAAGCAACTGAAACCCTTCATCTGACTCTCGGCAATGTTATCGGAGATGTAACCATCGGAACCAACGCAACAACCGTTGTTTCCATTCAAGACAACGATACTCCATCTTCTACAACAACCGTACTCGACTTCAACGATTACGCGATCGCATCCTACGGAGGATCCCAAGATAAAAACCCCACCGTCAATATTCAAAGCGACGGCACAACCCTAGAAATCATCGGCAACGGTTGGAAAAAAGTTGCCTTACCCTACACCATCACCGCCGACACCATCCTCGAATTCGACTTCAAAAGTACCACCCCCGGCGAAATTCACGGTATTGGTTTCGACAGCGATAACGAGATTAGCAACAACCGCACCTTTCAACTTTATGGCAGTCAGTCTTGGGGAATTGATGATTTCCGAACCTACGCCACCTCTGCCGGAGACTGGAAACATTACCGCATTGAAGTCGGACAATTTTACACCGGTGAAATGTCCCATCTCACCTTCACCAACGACCACGATATCTCCAACCCCACAGCAGAAAGTTTATTTGCCAACGTTCGAGTTTACGAAAACCTCCCTACAATTTCATCGGGAACTATCGAGTTTGACAGTTCCACCTACAGCATCAACGAAAATGGAACCGAAGCTAATATTACCGTAACGCGAACCGGCGGCAGCGACGGCGCAGTTAGCGCTGAAGTTAGTTTAACCGGAGGAACGGCGACTGCTGGGGCAGATTTTGGCAATATCTTCCCAATTTCCGTCAACT
>JAXHVQ010000101.1:0-5201 GCA_034189065.1 Cyanobacteriota bacterium | reverse complement strand
AATATTACCGTAACGCGAACCGGCGGCAGCGACGGCGCAGTTAGCGCTGAAGTTAGTTTAACCGGAGGAACGGCGACTGCTGGGGCAGATTTTGGCAATATCTTCCCAATTTCCGTCAACTTTGCCGATGGAGAAAGTGGCAGTAAAACAGTTACCATTCCCATTATTAACGACACTGTAGTGGAGGAAACCGAAACGCTTAACTTAGCCTTAGCCAGTCTTGTAGGGGGGGCGATCCTCGGCAGTCAAGGAACCGCAATGGTAGAAATTGTGGATAATGATGTTGCCTCGCCGCTATCAGATCCCGCCAATTTTTATTACGGTTTAGACGAACAAGAGTTACTCCTCAGTTCCTTCGACGATGCGGGAGGTTGGGAGTTAGGAGCGACTCGAGTATTTAATGGAGAATTGTTGGCTAAACCGGGCGCAAACTGGGCAGAAGCGCACTACAACCTTTCTGCATTCGATAATCTCGACTTAGATAATGGGGATATTTCTTTATATTGGCGCGCCAGGGCCGATCGACGCAAGCCAGAAGTTGCCAAGTTTTTTGTCGAACTCAATGTGTTGGACAATCCGATTGTGGACGGCCATGACGAAGATCGCGAGGTGAAGTGGAGTATTCGCCCGGTTGCACCCAATCATGGCAACTTTAATAACTTACCCTATTCACTTTATCTCGATCCGGGCTGGCAGATTCCCCACGAAGTCCACGAAGAATTACAGGTTCCCAACGAGTTTGTCACTCCCGATACTTATGAAAATTTTCGACTTTCGTTGAGTAAAACGGGGTCGGATACAGTCGAAGCAACGCCTTATCATTGGGCAAATGGCGCTTGGCAATCATTTTTGCCGAAATCGGGTTCAACGGTACCCATGAGTCTCAGTATTGCAGACAATTTGGCAGGACGCGATTTTTTTGAGTCGCTGACAGTTCGCTTTCGGAGAGATTTGTCGGCTTTGGATGCGTTTGCTATTACCCAAACGCCCAATTCTTCAACTGTTCCGTCCGATACAACAACTCCGCGTTTATTCTTGGATGGGACGAAAATCGACGAACTCAAAGCAGCAATTCAGGTAGAAGGTTCCCACCATCAAGCAGCATTTCAGGCGATGAAGGCGCGGGTAGACGAAAATGATTGGCGGGTTTACGACGAGAATCCCAACGATGGAAATTATAATTATGCCCGTTCTTGGTTGGCTCGGGAAGCGTCGTTGTTGTATTTATTGACTGAGGATACTTCCTACGCACAGATAGCTTACAACGCGCTGTACGACGTGGAGAATAATCCCGATCCCGATAATCGAGTCCCGGACAGCGGCTACGGATTAGCGCGCGCGATGGTGGGAATGGGGTTCGCGATCGCCTATGATTGGGCAAGGGCGGGTTGGACGCAGCAGCAGCAAGATTACGTTCGCAGCCAAATTACGACGGCTTTGGATGCTTGGCCCAGTTACACTCATGCTAACTTAGCGTCGCCGTGGGGCTCGAATTGGGTTGCGGTTAGTCGCGGCGCGGAAGTTGTGATGATGTTGGCTGCCGAAGAAGAGGTTAACCGCGCTAGTCGCTACGAAACGATTAAGTCCCAACTCCAACAACACATCGAAACAGCTTACGGACAAACGGGATGGACTCAGGAAGGCAATGGCTATCTCGCCTACAGTGGCGGATTTTTATTGCCTGCTGTCTACGCTTTGCAAAGTGTTGGGGATACGTCCCTTGATGCCACCTTCGAGGCGGTAGAGTTTTGGCAACTGCCCATGTATGCGGGAGCATTTGATGACAATCAATCTTCCTTACAATTTGGTGTTGGCGGGACGGGATTTGATAATGAAGGATGGACGAGTTTGTTGTTAAATGCGACACCTACGGACCAATTGTCGTACTATCAGTATTTTTACGATCGCCATCGCGGAATTGAAAATGCTGCCCCCGACGAACAGAAATTTGACAACCGACGGGCGGGTACGGTTTGGTCGCTGTTGTATTATCCCACCGCAACAGAACCCGTCAATCCTACGGGAATTTACGCTGCTGGTTTGGCAGACGAGGGGAAAGGTGCGTATTTCTTTCGGAATCGCTGGCAGGATGAAAACGATACGTTGGTGTCGTTTATGGCAGACTCCCAATGGCATCCAAAGGGATGGGATCGAGGAGAAGCGTTTTCTTTGGGGTTATTTGCCTACGATACCCGCTTTATCGGCGGACCGGGGAAAGAAACTGCGCCTTCAGCGTTCAGTACCCTGCTGGTGAATGGGGCAGTAGGAGAGAGTAGAACGACGGGAAATACAGAATTTTTTGCAGCAACGGAAACGGGAGGATACGCGATCGCGGACGGCGGAACGACCTACCAAGGTTTGGGAGTTGACAGTGCCAAACGACATTTCCTCACGGATTTTTCGGGAAATGCGGGGACGGCAATCTTATCGACCCTCGATCGCCTGGAAGATACCGATAATAATACGTATACTTGGCAGCTCAATTTAGGCGATGCTTATAGCGATGGAGGCGTTAGCGCCATTGCGGGCAACGAGGGAGGATTGTCTACCTTCTTACTGTCGGGCAACAACGAAAGTTACCTCAAAGGCTGGATTCTTCATCCCACCGATGCAACGATTGTAGCAGGCGATCCCCTGCAAGCGATCGCGTCTGGTACCAATACCGATATTTGGACGGTGATGGTTTTGGGAACCGGAACAGCCCCCGTCGCTTCGGTTTCGGGAACGGGAATGGATGCTGTGTTAGAGTTGGGCAACGCCCTCATTTCCTACGATGTGGCAACCAACCGCATTGTCACCGCAGAATCGCCCAATGCTATTTACGATGTTGTAGGGACGGCTGAGGCTGACAGTTTGACGGGCAATGCCGGGGCGAATACGTTTTATGGCGGTTTAGGAGACGATCTTCTGACAGGGGGAAGTGGGGCGGATGTCTTTGTGTATGCCGCGCGGGACGAAGGGACGGATACCATTGCCGACTTTACTGTTGACGATATTGTACAAATTTCGGCGGCGGGTTTCGGAGGCGGATTAGTTTCGGGAGTTGCCCTCAGCGATGGCGTAGCTTCGACAACGGGAACCTTTGTACGAGGTAGCGCGCCAGTGGGAACGAGTGGAAACTTTTTGTATGAGGGAGGTGTTTTGAGTTTCGATCCCGATGGAGTGGGGACAAGCGGCGCGATCGCGATCGCTACTTTTGTCGGCGCGCCCGGACTTCAAGCAAGTCAGTTGGTTATTGTGCCTTAAAATCAGTTACCAGTAATCAGTTACCAGCTTAGGACTTACGCAAAGCCTCTATTTGTAGGGTGTGTTAGCGCAGCGCAGGTACACCTTTGTCGCTATATGTGGTGTAGCTGCGTAAGTCCTACAGTTATCAAGTGGCAGTGGGCAGGTAGGCAGCTATGCTGAAGGGATTTCAGTGCAACCGAAACTGTTATAGTTAGAGAGTGGATATCCAGAGCGCCTCCTATTCTTGAGGAAAGTCAGTTCGGATGGATGAGTTTTTTAATGCGCGAACCATTAAACTGAAGCCCACAACCCATAAAGTTTTAGGTTGTGTCATAACCCATAACTCATAACCCAAAACTCATAACCCACAACCCATAACCCATAACTCTGAACTCTGAACTCTGCACTCTGAACTCAAAATGCTTCCTATCGTTGCTATTATCGGCCGCCCTAATGTCGGCAAATCAACAATTGTCAATCGTTTAGCCGGTAGTCGCGACGCAATTGTCCACGACGAACCGGGGATCACGCGCGATCGCACCTATCAACCGGCCTTTTGGCGCGATCGCGAGTTTCTTGTCGTCGATACCGGCGGACTCGTTTTTGACGACAATACAGAATTCTTACCCCTCATTCGAGAACAGGCAACCCTCGCCCTCAACGAAGCGCAAGCGGCAATCTTCATCGTAGACGGACAAAGCGGCCCCACCCCAGCCGACGAAGAAATTGCCCAATGGTTGCGCCAACAAAACGTTCCCGTCCTTTTAGCAGTCAACAAATGCGAGTCCATCGAACAAGGACTCGTCCAAGCGGCGCAATTTTGGGAACTCAACCTCGGCGAACCCCATCCCGTCTCCGGCATTCACGGCAATGGAACCGGCGAACTCCTCGATAAATTAGTCGAATACTTGCCCCCACCCGAAGAATTGCCCGATCGCCCGGAAATTAAAATCGCCATCGTCGGTCGTCCCAACGTCGGTAAATCTACGCTTTTAAATGCAATTACTGGCGAAAGTCGCGCAATTGTCAGTCCAGTTTCCGGGACAACCCGCGATACCATCGATATGTCAGTCGAACGCAATGGCAAAATCTACCGCCTAATCGACACCGCAGGCATTCGGAGGAAGAAAAACGTCCAATACGGCGCAGAGTTTTTCAGTATCAACCGCGCCTTCAAAGCAATCCGGCGTTGCGATGTCGCCTTGCTCGTTATCGACGCAGTAGATGGCATCACCGAACAAGATCAAAAACTCGCCGATCGCGTCATCGAAGAAGGACGCGCGGCAGTCATCGTCGTCAACAAATGGGACGCAATTGAAAAAGATTCCTACACCATATACGACTACGAAAAACGAATCAAAGACCGATTCTACTTCCTCGACTGGGCTCCCACAATCTTCATCAGCGCCCTCACCGGACAGCGCGTGGAAAAAATTATTGACCTCGCCACCCAAGCCGCCGAAGAACACCAACGCCGCGTCAGCACCGCCGTTATTAACGAAGTGTTGCAAGAAGCCGTCGCATGGCATTCTCCCCCCACCAGTCGCCAAGGGAAACAGGGCAAAATTTATTACGGCACCCAAGTCAAAACCCAGCCTCCCACCATCGCCCTATTTGTCAACGATCCCAAACGCTTCAACGAAAACTATCGCCGTTACGTCAGCAGTCAATTCCGCCAACAGTTAGGCTTTGCCGGAACGCCCATTCGCCTCCTGTGGCGCGGCAAACGGGAACGCGATCTCGAACGAACGGGAAACCGTGCCACCCGAGTTTAATCTAAAGACACTCGATGGCGCAAGTTATCTCCGCCATCGCCAAGGAATGGGACGCGCCCTCCAACTAGCGCGAGAAGCCGGAATTGCCGGGGACGTTCCCGTGGGGGCAGTTATAGCCGATGCTACCGGACAGTTTATCGCCCAAGCCGCCAATCGAAAAGAACGCGATCGCGATCCCACCGCCCACGCCGAAATTCT
>JAXHVQ010000100.1:0-22708 GCA_034189065.1 Cyanobacteriota bacterium | reverse complement strand
ATGGTACAGGAACTCGAAGCGATGGGCGCGCGAGTTATAGCCGTGTTTTCGGGCGGGTTGGATTTTTCCAAACCCGTGGACGAGTATTTTTGGACAACCCAGACCCCCCCTAGCCCCCCCGTGGTAAGGGGGGGAACCAAAGGGGGGGTGAGAGTCGCCGCTGTGGATGTGGTGGTATCTCTCACTGGATTTGCCCTCGTTGGCGGCCCTGCGCGTCAGGATCACCCCAAAGCCATCGATTCCCTCAAAAAACTCAATCGTCCCTATATGGTCGCCTTGCCCCTCGTTTTCCAAACCACAGAAGAGTGGGAAAAAAGCGACCTGGGACTGCATCCCATCCAAGTAGCACTGCAAATTGCCATTCCCGAACTCGACGGCGCGATCGAACCGATTATCCTCTCGGGACGAGATGGGAATACCGGGCGCGCGATCGCGTTGCAAGATCGCATTGAGGCGATCGCGAAACGGGCGATGAAATGGGCAAACCTGCGTAAAAAACCCAAACTCGACAAAAAAATTGCCATCACCGTCTTCAGCTTCCCCCCCGACAAAGGCAACGTGGGAACCGCCGCCTATCTCGATGTCTTCGGGTCGATTTACGAAGTGATGCAAGCCTTACGACACAACGGCTACGACATCCAAGACCTGCCCGACACCCCCCAAGCCTTAATGGAAGCCGTCATCCACGACGCGCAAGCCCAATACCAAAGTCCCGAACTGAACGTCGCCCATCGGATGTCGGTGATGGAGTACGAACGCCTCACCCCCTACTACGAACGCCTTAACGAAAACTGGGGCGAACCTCCCGGACACCTCAACACCGACGGCGAAAACCTCCTCATCTACGGCAAACACTTCGGCAATCTCTTCATCGGCGTACAACCTACCTTCGGCTACGAAGGCGATCCCATGCGCCTGTTATTCTCCCGTTCCGCTTCCCCCCACCACGGGTTCGCCGCTTACTACACCTACCTTAGCGAGGTTTGGCAAGCCGATGCCGTTCTCCACTTTGGGACTCACGGTTCTTTGGAATTCATGCCTGGGAAGCAAATGGGGATGAGTGGTGACTGTTATCCCGATAGTTTAATTGGGACCATTCCCAACCTTTATTATTACGCGGCGAATAATCCCTCCGAAGCGACGATTGCCAAGCGTCGCAGCTATGCCGAAACCATTTCTTACCTCACCCCTCCGGCAGAAAATGCGGGATTGTATAAGGGGTTGAAGGAACTTAGCGAATTAATTGGGTCCTATCAAACTCTCAAAGATACCGGACGCGGCGTTCCCATCGTTAACACCATTATCGATAAATGCCGCTTGGTGAATTTAGACAAAGATATCGACTTGCCCGAAACCGATGCCCGGGAGATGACTGCCGAACAGCGAGATACGATAATTGGGTCGGTGTATCGTAAATTGATGGAGATCGAATCGCGTTTGTTGCCCTGTGGGTTGCACGTTGTGGGCAAACCGCCAACTGCCGAGGAAGCGATCGCAACTTTGGTCAATATTGCCAGTTTAGACCGGGAAGAAGATGGGGTAAAAAGCCTGCAACGCATTATTGCTGAAAGTTTGGGACGGGATATTGGGGAAATTTATGGGAATAGCGATCGCGGCCACCTCGCCGATGTAGAATTGCTACAACAAATTACCCTTGCCACCCGTTCTGCCGTCTCCGCCCTCGTCCAAGAACAAATCAATGCCGAAGGGCGCGTCGCCAAAGTCACCCGCCTCAACTTCTTCAACATGAAGAAGAAAACCCCCTGGGTTGAAGCTTTACACGATGCCGGATACACGAAAGTCAACGCAGACGACCTCAAACCCCTCTTTGAGTACCTCGAATACTGCCTCGAACAAGTGTGTGCCGACAACGAACTCGGCGCATTACTCAAAGCCCTAGAAGGAGAATACGTCCTCCCCGGACCCGGTGGCGATCCCATCCGCAACCCCGCCGTCCTCCCCACCGGCAAAAACATCCACGCCCTCGACCCCCAATCCATCCCCACCCTAGCGGCGGTCAAATCGGCTAAGATGGTAGTCGATCGCCTCGTCGAACGGCAGCGCATCGACAACGGCGGCACCTATCCCGAAACCATTGCCCTCGTCCTTTGGGGAACCGACAACATCAAAACCTACGGCGAGTCCCTGGCGCAAGTTCTATGGATGGTGGGCGCAAGACCCGTTCCTGATGCCTTGGGACGGGTTAACAAAGTCGAACTCATTCCCCTCGAAGAATTGGGTCGTCCCCGCATTGATGTCGTCGTCAACTGTTCGGGAGTATTCCGCGACTTATTTGTCAACCAAATGAACCTCCTCGACAAGGCAGTGAAAATGGCTGCCGAAGCAGAGGAACCGTTGGAGATGAACTTTATTCGCAAACACGCCATGCAGCAAGCACAAGACATGGGGATCAATTTGCGTCAAGCGGCAACTCGCATCTTCTCCAACGCCTCCGGTTCTTATTCTTCCAACATTAACCTCGCCGTGGAAAATAGTACCTGGGAAGAAGAGGCGGAATTGCAGGAAATGTACCTCAAACGCAAATCCTTTGCCTTCGACTCCGACAACCCCGGCATCATGGACGACAATCGGGAGGTGTTCGAGTCGGCGTTGAAGACGGCAGAGGTGACGTTCCAAAATCTGGACTCGTCGGAAATTAGTCTCACCGACGTATCCCACTACTTTGACTCGGACCCCACAAAGGTAGTTTCTAACTTGCGCGACGACGGCAAACAACCCGTTGCTTATATTGCCGACACCACCACCGCCAACGCCCAAGTGCGCACCCTTTCCGAAACGGTACGCCTAGACGCGCGTACTAAAATGCTCAATCCTAAGTGGTACGAAGGGATGCTGAGTCACGGGTACGAAGGCGTTCGCGAACTATCCAAGCGGTTGGTAAATACGATGGGTTGGTCGGCGACGGCTGACGCGGTGGATAATTGGGTGTATGAAGATGTGAATACCACGTTTATTGAAGACCCGGAGATGTGCCAGCGGTTGATGAATTTAAATCCCAATTCTTTCCGCAAGATGGTCGGGACGTTGTTGGAAGTCAACGGTCGCGGGTATTGGGAGACTTCTGAGAATAATTTGGACCGGTTGCGCGAGTTGTATCAGGAGGTTGAGGATCGCATTGAGGGAATTGAATAAACCCGTCGGATAATCATTTGTCGTTTTCCGTAGGGACGTTATATATAACGTCCCTACGATATTTTGATAGAGAATGTCCCCACGGTATTGTGAAAGAATGTCCCTACGACATTTTGATAGATAACGTCCCCACGATATTTTAAATCTATATCGTCATGAGAAAATCAATTCGGTTGCCCCATTGGGACTATAGGAATAATAGTTGGTATTTCGTGACAATTTGTACGCGCGATCGCGTCTGCTATTTTGGGGATATTGTTAACTATAAAATGGACCTGTCGCCCGTTGGAGAAATTGCCCAACAATGCTGGGCAAACATTCCCCATCATTCTCAATATACTGCGATCGATACCTATATTGTCATGCCCAATCATATCCACGGAATTATCATTATCGATCGCCCGGACGGCGATGTTACGGACAATAGGGACGTTACCTATCCAAACGGTGATGTTACCGACCGTAGGGACGTTATATATAACGTCCCTACGGCAAATTATAATAATGCTCCTACGGTAAATCCTATAGATGATTTTGCTCGGACAATGTCCAAACTTTCGCCCAAAACAGGTTCTCTTAGCGTTATAATCCGTACCTATAAAGCTGCCGTAACGCGCTGGTGCAAGCGAAATGGGTATAATGATTTTGCGTGGCAGCCCAGATTTTACGAAAGTATTATCCGCGATAGCGATTCTTTGGAAAAGATACAAAATTATATCGTTAATAATCCAGCGAAGTGGCAGGAAGATGAAAATAACCCTATGAATTTTAGGATTTGAATTTGGAGAATTGGCAAAATGATGCAGGGTAAGGAAGTTCAATGTAAACCCTTAGAATACTACCTATCGCTCAAGTATCCCATATCTCTTTATCCTGAAGAAGATGGAGGATATACTGTTATGATTCCCGACCTCCCTGGATGTCTCGCCCAAGGAGATACTCCAGAGGAAGCGCTAGAAAATATTAATGAATCTAGAGAGTTGTGGATTGAGACAGTTTATCGAAGTCATAAACAAACTATTCCTGCACCTTCAAAAATGAAGGCTTAATATGAAAACAAAACCTTTTAGCGCACTGCGGAATAAAATGACACCAGAACGCAGAGCAAAAATTAAAAATCGCGTTCAACTTACATTGCTATATCTACAACTGTTGGAACTACGGCAATCTTCAGGAGATACAGAACTGTAGGGTGGGCAAGATGGTAAGATTCTCGACCTTCAACTAAAAACGGCTAATCCATCTTGCCCACCAGGATTAACAATCAGGTGGGCAGTCCTCAGCCAAATTTTCGAGTTATGTTGTTTTCACACGTAACGGGACTGCCCACCCTACAAAATTCAGGATATACAGAAGAGGATATCGAAAAACACTGTAATCGTTCAAAATAGTTCTAAACAGATTTATACCCTCTCTATCCAAGTATACAAAGCTTCATCTACCAAAATATCAACAGAAACTGCTACTAATTCCTGTTTAAGATAACGTCCCTTATCATAAAAATTATCAGATAAGGAATAATAGGGGTGTCCTTTAATCTCTCTATTTTTCAAAGTTTTACAAGATAACTTTCCTTGCTTTTTGGGAATAAACCGCCAATAAGAACTATACGCATGAACAACATCAATTTGCATTCTTACAACAGTTTTATTTTTTCGATTAGGAATTGCTAACCAAAGAAATAGCAAAATTTTCTTTGCTCTGGTATCGAAGCAAAATTCTGCACACTTTTTAATTCGCTTTTTGCCGTATGGACTTCCATACAAAATACTGCTGGATTCCACTCTCTCTTCAATTCGGCGGTCGAATTCCAAAACCTTGCTTCGTATTTTCAGTATATTTTCTACTTCTTCAATAGATCGCAAATTTCTCCTTTGACATATAATTGCCTTTTCAGAGGAATGAACCCCAACAAGTTTTCTAAATTATCCCAAAAAAAATCTTCTAAAGCCGATTCGCTGATAAATTGCCATCCTTCTCCTGTTTTCCGTAGAGCTGCTTTATTGCGCATTTTTTTATCAAATCTTTAACTTATTATCCCTCTAACTGAGTTACCTCCCGTTCTGCCTTTAACTGACGCATCCGAACTGCGACAGACTGCGGGTTTCGATAGATTGCTATAATGATTCAGTGGGCGAGCTAAGTTATCTTGCTCTCAAACTTCTCTCATGTAATCCGGTGACACAATTTGACAAACTCCTCACCAAAATTCTCCGAGGTGCATCTGATGCTAATATCCCTTTTGAAGAATTTTGTCAACTCCTAATCAGACTTGGGTTTGACGAACGAATACGAGGAAGCCACCATATTTTTACTAAAAACGGGATTGAAGAAATTCTCAATCTTCAACCGAGAAAAGACGACAAAGCCAAAGTTTATCAAGTTAAACAAGTTCGCGAAGTTATTTTGAAATATAATCTTGGGAGTCAAAAATGACGCTGCGTTACGAAATCATACTCTACTGGAGTCAAGAAGATCGCGCTTATCTTGCAGAAGTACCCGAATTACCCGGTTGTGCTGCCGACGGCGAAACTTATCAAGAAGCTTTGCAAAACGTAGAAGTTATTATGCGAGAGTGGATTGAAACGGCAAAAGAGTTGGGACGAAAAATTCCCGAACCTCAAGGGCGTTTAATATTAGCTTAGATTTCGATTGGCGGATTTTCGTCGCATAAAATTGCTCTGAGTTTGCCGCGCGCAATTTGGACGCGATCGCTTGACTCAAGAGACTCTTGTCAGGCTAAGACATTCCTTGATATCCACAAACTCAAGGCTAAAGCCTTTACTACGAACGTAACGGCGATCGCATCAATCGTCAAGATTAACATCACAAATTTGCTTAAATGTCAAGGGTAAAACTCAGACGCGATCGCGTCTGGAGATTAATTTTACTCTATCAAAAACGCGATCGCGGCCCAACCATCCTTACCAAGGAAAAGGCTCGGGATTCAGACCCGTTCCTCGCTACAGTAGATAAGGAAGTCGGACGCGATCGCATTTATGAACGCTAACAGCGCTTACATCTCTAGGGTTCACGGAATGTTAAAAACCTTTCTCAGAGAGGAAGGGAAAGCAGCCGAATGGCCCCATCATTTAACGATGGCGCGGTTAGTCGCCCGCGCCCTTCAGTTGGGACGTTCTGCCCTCATTCAAACCGGAAGCGCCCGCGCTAAGTATGGGTTGAGTTATTTAACGCCTATTTTGCTGTGCGAAGAACCCGTCGTCCTCGTCGCAACCCAAGCGGTACAGCAGGAGTTGCTCGCAACCTTTATCCCCCAGTTGAAGGGGCGACTTGACAGCAGCAAGGAAATCTGCATTAGCGATCGCGTCCCCAATAACTTCAGAGGAGTCGTCCTTACTACCCCCTCAGACTGGTTAAGCGATCGCCTGGACGATCGAGGCAGGTTTACCCCCAATATTCCCGTTGTCATCGATCCTGCCGACGACTTGGAAGAATGGACGCGATCGCAACGGACGGTCAGTCTCTCCCCAGAAGATTGGCCTCGTTTAATAGAACAGTTTCCCCAACAAGCCGAAGATATCCGCAATATCCGCGTCAAACTCACCAAATCTGCCTTCAATCGCCCGAAAAACCCCTACGAGTGCTATCTCCTCGATCCTTCACAACAAGCCTTACTCCAGCAGTTGTTCGAGATGCTAACGGAGAATGCTTTGTCCTCCGAACGCTGCGGGACTCGTTGGCAAAAGTTCTACCAACACCTCCAAGCAAACGATCGCCTCCTGTGGATGAAAATTGCGCGATCGCGCGGTCAAATTACCCTACGAAGCGCACCCATCAACGTCGAAGCCGCCCTGGGACCGATTTGGGAAAAACAACCCGTCGTACTCGTTGGCGGCTTTCTCGACTGGGAAAGCAACGCCTCTATCTACCGCAAGCAAATGGGTTTGGGCGAACTCACCTGTCTCAAATTTTCGCCCAACCGCCAACACGAACACATTCGTTTATATCTTCCCGATCGCCTTCCTTTTCCCAATACGCCGGAATTTTACGCCGTTGCCCTGCAACAGTTGCGCATCCTAGTGGCGGTCAATCGCGATCGCTCGCGACCTATTGTCATTTTAGTTGAAGATGTTCCCTTAAAAGCGCAAGTAGGCGCGACTTTGGCAGCGGAATTTGGTTCGTCAGTGCAAGTTGAGAAAAGCCAAATCGCCGACAATGGCATTTTAATTTGCGGCTGGGACTTTTGGCGATCGCACTTCTCCTCGTTACCCACACCCCAATTACTGGCGATCGCAACCCTACCCTTCCCTTCAGTCGAACATCCCCTCGTCGCCGCGCGAGTCGCTTACTACAAGCAAAATCATCAAGACTGGTTTCGCCTTTACCTTCTCCCCTCTGCATTGCGAGAACTCCAACGAGCAGTCGTTCCTATCCGAGAGTCCCAAGGGGTGGTTGCCCTGTTGGACAATCGCGCCAACCATCGCAGCTACGGTCGTAAAATCTTAGCAGCCCTAGAACCCCTCGCCCGTATTAATTATATTGATTGGGATTGGTTTTCTTGAAATCTTATCCAAACTGTTATGAATGATACAGCAAACTCCTTCAAACCCATTCGCGCCCGCGTTTTCATCTCCGGCAAAGTCCAAGGCGTTGGCTATCGCTACTCGACTGTAACTCAGGCGCGACACCTGGGCATCAATGGTTGGGTGCGCAATCTTCCCGACGGACGAGTCGAAGCAGTCTTTGAAGGCGATCGCGCCCGGGTCGAGCAAATGATAAACTGGTGCGACCCCGGCCCCCTATCCGCCAGAGTTCGAGACGTTGAAACGACCTACGAACAGGCAACGGGTCTCCAAGGATTTGAAACGCGATATCAAACGCATTAGAACCTGCCGGGGAACTCAAGAGCGCGATCGCGCTTCATAAACTGTAACGCCCAAGAGGTGCCGCCCAAAGAATTGTCTCCTCGCATTTCATCGACGACCGCAATGTGAGACGATTCTTTGAGGTCGATCCTGCCGAGGCGCAAACCCGGCCGAAGGACGCTCGAGAAATTGTAACCCGAACAAGTAGCGATCGCCGCATCGATCGAGAACATAAAAGAAAAGCTAGGATAGAAATAAGTTCATGAAATCCGCACTACCTCTCAAAATCGCCGCACTAGCAACAGCAGCGATTTCCATCATCGCCCCCATCGACCCGGGACGCGCGCAAACCCTTTTTGATGAAACCGAAGTTTCCCAACAAAACTTTGTTACCGTCGCCTCTCCTTTCGGTACCAACACTCAGCGGTACACGCTCATCGTCATGGAGCAAATTCCCGGCAAACGAACCTGCTGGGGCGAAATTGGTTCCCAACCCACCGTTATCGACCCTCTATGGGATACCTTCGATTTTAGCGGCATTTGTCGGCGCAATCGAGACACCAACGGCTATTCCATCCGTATCAACGGTCAAGACTACGGTCGAGACTATCTTCCTACGCTGGTAAGAGGCGACAACGAAATTCTCCTCGTTGGCCAACCTCGCGTTGGCGTGCAAGGAAGTGAAATTCTCATCGGTCGCAGCCAAGGTCTAGCCAGCGGTCCGCTCAAAATTGTTCTCGAACCCGGTTGGCGCTTCACCAAACGCACCTATCAAGGTCAAGTTTTGGGTCATATCTACTTTAGTAAAAATGACTCGGTAACGCCGCCACCGCCGCCACCGCCGCCACCAACGGGGGGTTTCCGCGATATTACCAATGACATTTACAAAACGTCAATTGAAGAGGCGGTGAGAATTGGTTTCATTGCTGGTTTTGCCGAAGATAATACTTTCCGTCCCCTCAGTCCCCTCACTCGGGAGCAATTGGTGTCGATGGTGTTTGAAGCGATGCGAACCATTCCGGGGGTTAATCTTACGGCACCCACGTCAGTCAGTTCCAACCCTTTCCCCGATGTTCCCGCAAATCGGTGGAGTGCGGCGAAGATTCAGTGGGCGCGCGAGAGCCAAATTGTTGAGGGGTATTTGGATGGAAGTTTTAGACCGACCCAAAATGTCACTCGCGCCGAATTAATTGCGGTGATGAAGAAAGCCGCTCAATACGGGAAAACGTTGCGCGGTTTGTCCCCCACCCTCGAGGCGAAGCAAGCACCCCTTGGTTTCTCCGATACCACCGGACACTGGGCAGAAGGGTTGCTGAGCGAGATGTCGGCTTATTGCGGTGTCGCTTCTCCGGTTAATGAAAGGGGAACCCGATTTATTCCCAATAGCGACTCGCAGCGCAATTATGCCGCCGCAGCGACGTTGCGAATGCTCAATTGCGTGAAGTCAGAACAGCGCTAGTACGGGATTTTTGGCGCTGGAATTAGCACCCGAGGCTTTCTCCTGGAGGTGGCGCGAATAAGGCTTGTCCGACTGCTGCTTCTGGTTCGAGTTGGTCGAGTTGCACCAGGAGGGCGCGCGCTTCTTCGTCGCCTCGGGCGGCTTTTTCGCTGAGGTATTCTCGTAGTTGATTGAGTAATGTTGCTGAAATATACATATGATTGTCGGTTAGATTCAGTGAATATAGGGGGAGTGGATTGGGCGATCGCGCCAGCTTCGGACAGAAAGATGTAGGGTGGGCAGTCCCTCAAAGACGCGATCGAGTTACCCCGGGGAATAAACAGTTGGGACTGCCCACCTTCCCCAATAGCGGGCAAGAGAATTTATCCAATCGACGACAACCGAAGATAATTTACCCCCTTGTCCGCCCTACAAATTACTACAAATTACTTTTCAATTTATTTAACCCCCTACTGACAAACTCGCTTCCACAGTGGATGACTTTGACCGCTGGCGCGAATGCGAAATACTTGTCGTTCGAGTCGCCGTCGGTATTCGGGAGAAAAGCCAAACAAAATATTGCTACTTTGCCAAACGAGAACTGCCGTAGTTGTGGCGACGCAAAATCCCAAACATAAACTGGGAGTTAAATAAAAAATGACACTGTAACGCACTAATGCCCAAGTAAAATGTTCCATCCCCAAGGAAATTTGTTCGCGCAATATCCAAAGACTCACCGGTGCCAATCCCAGCCAACATAAACCGACAAATAACCATCGTCGGTAAAGTGAGAATTGGTGCAACTTCAGCACTTGTCGGTCGAGGTTCTTGTTGATATTGGGAGAAGGGATGGAATTTTGAGTCATCCGAAAGGGGGTTTCACAGAGGGAATTAAAGTTTACGAGTCTTCAGACGATTGAGAATCCGCGATCGCGCTTTGAGTAGCAACGGCTAAGTTAGCATCGCCTTGACGACTGCGCCACCAAGCTAAAATTGTACTCGCAATAAAAATACTTGAATAAGCACCCGAAATAAAGCCGACAATTAATGCTAAGGCAAAGTATTTCAACGTTTCTCCACCAAACAGGAAGATCGCAATTAACGGCAGCGTCGTCGTCAAACTGGTATTAATCGATCGCGTCAATGTTTGATTTACCGCGTCATCGACAATTGCTTGAATCGACTCCTTCTGTCCGCGTTCGGCGAGCAGTTCCCGGATGCGATCGTAGATAACCACCGTATCGTTAACCGAAAACCCCGTAATTGTCAATAGGGCAACCAAAAATAGGCTATCAGCTTCCACCGCTAAGGGACTTAAACCCAGGATAGCAAACATTCCTGCTGCCACCAAAACGTCGTGGAATAGAGCGACGATCGCTAAAACGGCATAATCGGGTTTAAACCGAAAGCTTAAATAGACAGCAATGCCAAAAAAGGCGACAATTAAAGCAATTAATCCCGACGCAAACAACTCTCGACCGATAGTCGGTCCTACCGTATCAATTTGAATCGTATTGGGGTCAAAGCGTCCGACTTCTTCATTTAACACCCCTTGAAGATTAGACCGCTGTTGGGGTTTCAACTCCTTGGTACGGACACTCAGCGTATATTTTTCGATAACTTGAATGGTACTTCCTTCCAACTCTTCTCGGGCGAGAATGTCGCGCACGTTGGAGTCATCAATGGGGGTTTCGCACTGTCCCTCGACGGAACAGTCGAGTGTCAGTTGCAGTCGGGTTCCCCCGACAAAATCTAGACCCGGACGTAAGGGAGCGTTGAACTGGGAAAAGGAAATCGCCATCGCTGCGATGCTGACGGCGATCGCGATCGCGGAAACCGTCCACCACAAGCGTTGTTGTTTAATAACATTGAGTCTCATAATTAGTCATTAGTCATTAATCATTGGTCATTAGTCATTGGTCATTGGTCATTAGTCATTAGTCATTAGCAAACAACGAGCAACGAAGGACAAAGGACGAAGGACAAATGACAGATAACAATTCGTTTACGATTTAACAAGATTGGGTAAATTCGGACAAAATAGTTGGGGTTTTTTACGCACGCCGGGGAATCCCAATACGACGAGTAACATTAAAGTTCGACTGCACGTCAGCGCGGTAAACATACTCACCAAAACGCCAATAAATAAAGTTACCGCAAACCCCCGAACTAACCCCGAACCAAAATATCCAAGAGCAGCACAAGCAATTAGCGTTGTCACGTTACTATCTAAAATACTCGAAAAGGCGCGATAAAATCCCGATTCCACCGAGCGATACAGCTTTTGACCCGAACGTAACTCTTCGCGGGTGCGCTCGAAAATCAGAACGTTGGCATCAACCGCCATGCCAATACTGAGAATAAATCCGGCAATTCCCGGTAGCGTCAGGGTTACGCCGACGAGTGCGTAGCAAGCTAACGTCAGAAGAGTATAAATGGAGAGGGAAACATCGGCAATAATCCCCGGAAGACGATAGTAAACTCCCATAAATATAAACACAAGCGCCAAACCCACCAGTCCGGCGATGATGCTGCGGTTGATGCTGCTACGTCCCAAGCTGGCACCGACAGTGCGGTTTTCTACGACGGCAACGGGAAAGGGAAGTGCGCCTCCTCGTAATTGTACGGCTAAATCCCGCGCGGTTTCGCTGGTGAAGTTGCCGCTAATGGTTGCTCGTCCGCCCGTAATGCCTTGTGCCGCATACTCTGCGTCTACAACTGGCGAACTAATGAGCGCGTCATCCAAGAAAATACCGATTGTGCGTCCCGTTCCGGCGATATTTTTGGTTAATTCGGCAAATTTTTGTGCGCCATCGCGGTCAAATTCGACGTTAACTTGCCATGTATCGCCCCCTGCCGTCGTGCCAAAGCCCGCGTTTGCGAGATTTTTTCCCGTTAAATCCACTGACTTGAATAAGTCGAGGAGAGTTTGATTGCTCTGTTGAACTTGTTCTTGGAGGGCCGCGATCGCATCCTCGTCAGGCTCCTCTTCCCCTTGCAAAATTTGCAATTGCGCTCTCGCCAGTTGCCACTCTTGGGCCCGAACCTGAAACTCAGCTTCCGTCCCCGCTTCCTGCTCGCGAAATTCCAGTTGAGCTGTCCCCCCCAAAACCCGCTCTGCCTGTTGGGGATCGCTCACTCCAGGCAACTGGACGAGAATTTTATCTGCTCCGGCGGTTTGGATTGCAGGTTCGGCAACCCCCAACCCATTAACCCGATTTTCCAAAACGCGCTTGACATCGTTGAGATTTTCGGGGGTAACGTTGGGAATCTCCTCAGTGGGTTGAACTTGAATCGTCAGTTGTGCGCCACCTCGCAAGTCGAGTCCCAGAGGGATAGGCAACTGGACGAGAACGACGACGGCGGCAACCACTAACACTAATATCAGAGCAATGAGAGAACGCTGTTTTTGCATTTTTTTGTCCTTTGTTCTTTGTCATTTGTCGTTCGTCCTTCGTCCTTCGTCATCTAGTCATTAATTTAAGCCAATGACTAATAACCCATTCCCAATGACCAATGACCAATGACTAATGACCCATTCAAACTTGCAAAGCCGTCATTTTTTGCACAGCTTCGACAATTTGGGGAGGCTGGATAATGGTTAAATGTTCGAGCATTCCATTATAAGGCGTGGGAATATCCTGAGAAGATAGGCGCACGACGGGAGCGTCAAGTTCGTCGAAGAGTTGCTCGTTGATGCGCGCCACTAATTCGGCCCCAATTCCGCCCGTTTTCATACACTCTTCGACGATGATGACGCGATGGGTTTTACGAACGGATTTTCCAATGGTTTCCATGTCGAGGGGTTTGAGGGAAATTAAATCGATAATTTCTGGGTCGTAACCCTCTTTTTCCAATGTTTTCGCTGCTTGTAGGGCATGGTGGCGCATTCGAGAGTAGGTCAAAATGGTAACATCACTTCCCTCGCGCGCAATTTCTGCCTTATCCAACGGCACGAGATATTCCTCGTCGGGCAAATTCTCCTTAAGGTTATACAACAGAACGTGCTCGAAAAATAAAACGGGATTTTCGTCGCGAATGGCAGACTTTAGCAATCCCTTCGCGTTGTAGGGAGTCGAACAGGCGACAATCTTTAGCCCCGGAACGGCTTGAAAATAAGCCTCCAAGCGTTGGGAGTGTTCCGCGCCGAGTTGCCGTCCCACACCCCCTGGACCGCGAATGACGATGGGAATTGTGAAGTTGCCGCCGGAGGTATAGCGCAACATTCCTGCGTTGTTGGAAATTTGATTGAAAGCCAACAGCAGAAACCCCATATTCATCCCTTCGATAATCGGTCGCAAACCCGTCATCGCCGCGCCAACGGCGATGCCGGTGAAGCTATTTTCTGCGATGGGAGTATCGAGAACCCTGAACTCGCCATATTTTTGGTAGAGGTCTTTGGTCACTTTATACGAGCCGCCGTATTGACCGACATCTTCGCCCAGTACAAAAACGCTCGAGTCGCGCGCCATTTCTTCGTCGGTGGCTTCGCGCAAAGCGTTGAAGAAGAGAGTTTCTGCCATTCCATCTATCACTGCTTAGGAGTATTTGCAATCCTACCATTTTTCGGTTAAATTCCAGCGCGATCGCACGGGTGCGACTTCAGACGGGGGCTTGCTGTAGTATATTTATCCTGTCCCGTCTGAAGCCTCCTGAGAGTATTTATCGTGACCGCTCCCATCGACCACGACGCTATCTTCAAAGAGTTGCTTTCGACCTTTTTTCTCGATTTCCTCCAACTCTTTGTGCCTCAAGTGCTTGAATACGCCGAGCTGAGCGAGTTCAGCTTGGAGCCAACTGAGACAGTTCGCGAGGTATTCAGCCCAATTGCTCGGGGAAAGCGGAAAGTTGCCGATTTGGTTGCTCGTTTGTCATTTCGCGATCGCAAGCGCCTTTTTTTGGTGCATATCGAGTCCCAGTCGAGCGCTTACAGCGAAGAGGATTTTCGTTGGCGGATGTTTCACTATTTTTCCCGCCTGCACGAGAAATATCGCTTGCCTGTTTATCCTATTGCCTTGTTTACCTTTGACGAGCCATTTCAAGAACAGGACAATCGGTATGTGGTGAGCTTTCCCGATCGCGAGGTCTTAGCGTTTAATTTTGTCAGTATTCAACTCAATCGCTTAAATTGGCGAGATTTTCTCGAATACGAGAATCCTGTGGCTTCGGCTCTTATGGCTAAAATGAGAATAGCTCCCGCCGAACGCGCCCGGGTCAAAGCCGAGTGTTTGCGGTTGCTGGTGACGCTGGAGCTGGATCCGGCAAAGATGGAGCTGATTTCGGGTTTTATTGGCACTTACTTGCGTTTAACTGAAGAAGAGGAACAGCAGTTTCAACAAGAACTCGAACGCATGGAGTTAACAGTAAAGGAGCGTATGATGGAATTTGCAACCGATTGGCAAGAAAGAGGGCGCGAACAGGGACGACAGGAAGGTCAGATAACACAAAGACAAGAAGATGTCATTCGCATCTTGGAGGTTCGTTTTGCAGAGATTCCGGTGGAATTGAGGGAGCGAATTGGTCGGATTGACGACTTGGAGGTTCTAGGGACGCTGCTGGTGCAAGCTGTGACTGCCCGGTCCTTGGAGGCGTTTGAGTCGATGGCAAGTCAGTTTGTTGCTGAGGAAAACGGAGAGTTGAGTTTGGGTAAAGGCGAAGACGATTCATCCGCCAAGAACTAAAGTTTGCAGGCTTTTAGCTTAAATCCATTAAAATGGGCTGATTTTTTTAGAGATGCGAGTTATCTTTTATTATTAGCCATTGGCCCTTTGCCATGAGTTGCTCGCATCCTACGTCAGTCAGATGCAACAATCGCTTAGGGATTGAGAATTAGGCTCAAATCGAGGATGAATCCGGGTAGGATGTTTTCTCCCGAAAGTTGAGGAGCTCGATTAGCTGGAAAGTAGAGCATTTCTACGTCTTGTCCGGGTCGATAAATCTCGACTCCTGGGGTTTGTGGGTCGAGCAACCACCCCAAATGAGCGCCGTTGTCTCGATATTCGCGCATTTTTGTCCGTAATTTTTCGAGGGAGTCGGTTTCCGATCGCAGTTCGATAACAAAGTCGGGACACAGGGGAGGAAAGCGCTTTCGGTCTTTGGCGGAAAGGGCTTTCCATCGGTCTAGCTTAACCCAAGATACATCGGGCGATCGCTTGGCACCGTTGGGCAGACAAAATTCTGTGGAGGAGTCAAAGACTTTTCCGAGTCGAGTTTGACGATTCCACAAGGTTAATTCTGTTGTTAGATCGGAATTGCGAATGCCGCTTTCTCCTCCGGTGGGAGACGTAATTGCCAGTTCTCCTCGGGCGGTGAGTTCGATTTGCCACTCTGGGTTGGCAATGCAGAGTTGGTAGTATTGTTCGTCGGTCAATCCTACACTTGAGGGGAGATTAAGATTTAATATTTCCATCGTTATTTGTCATTGGTCATTGGTCATTTGTCTTTGGTCATTTGTCGTTTGTCATCGGTTATGGGTAAATCAGCATTCAGTTAATTACTGATTACTGGTAACTGATTACTGGTAACTGATTACTGTTTACTGATTACTGGTTACTGGTTACTGATTACTGGTCATTGGTTACTGGTTACTGATTACTGATTACTGATTACTGTAACAAGCCGATCGCAAACGAATTGATTGCCGGTGGGACTGAGGTGAATGTGGTCGCGGTAAAGGGTTTTGGGGGCGGTTTGCCCTTCAAATAGGGGAAGAAAGTCGATGTAGGGAATCGATCGCGCGCTTGTAAATTCCTTTAAACGCTGTCTCGCTTTGAGTTC
Organism: Cyanobacteriota bacterium; assembly: GCA_034189065.1. Classification (GTDB taxonomy): domain Bacteria; phylum Cyanobacteriota; class Cyanobacteriia; order Cyanobacteriales; family Spirulinaceae; genus FACHB-1406. Next base: position 6,514 of record JAXHVQ010000100.1, on the reverse strand, counting down.
GTAATCTCGCGATCCGGGTTCGCCAATTTCCCGCAATAAGGGAGTCATGGCTAAAATTAATGTGGCTCCGTTAGAACGCGCGATTGTCTCGATATCCTCAATAGCCTGCAAATTATACCCCACGCGATCGCCCCCCTCAGCTCGAACTTCGTCCATTCCCGGTACCGGTTGGGGCTTGACAAAATAGCGAGAATAGAGTTCGGCGATCGCGCCTTTGGGTTTGCGTTGGGGGTAATTGCGATCGCGTCCGACGGGAAGGGATGTGGGCGCAGTTCCGAACAAATCGTCGGTATTAATTAACAAAACCACGATCTGCGCCTCAAACAAGCCAAAGCGCTGTACGTAGGCTAACTCATTGCGCGGCGACCAAGAATTTGCCGAAGCGTTGAGAACTTCTACCCCCGGTTGAGACGGTTCCAACTTCTCCTGTAACAAATAAGAAATCGTTTGTTCGCCATCGGTCCACCATCCCCCATTGGCAACCGAATCGCCCAACAGCAAAACGCGCAGCGTTTCAGGCGGACGTTTTGCCGTCACAGACGCACCGCGCATGGAATACTCATTCACCTCAATGCAGTTCCCCATGCGGCGCAGGCGTTGATTGGGGGCAAGTAAATAGCCAATTTTCTCATCCGCGATGTAAAGGGGCGGATTACCAAAGCCCAATAGCAGACGCAACCCCACTTCAACGAGGATAACTAGAAACGCGATCGCAGCCAGTAAAATAATCAAGATCGATTTCACGCGATTTCAACCCTCCCAAGCGCTTTTATGTTTCCTGGAGTTCGATGGATTTAGTTCCACTGATAGACGAACGCAGCCCATCGTCGCTAACCTAGACATAGAGAACCCCATACCTCGCAACCCATCAACACCGAATTAAGGACGAGATCGATTATGTCAGACCTCAATCGCGGAATCATGAAATTCAAGAACGCCGACAAACCCATTGTCGTCGCCCTCTCATCGCTTTTGGTGTTTGGGAGTATTACTTTCCTCATTATTTGGGCCCTCTCAACAGCTTACGCGATCTAAAACGCCAAAAGCCTAGACTCGTTTTATCCTAGAAGCGACGGGACATGAAACCCGTTGCTTTCTCGATTTTCTTTAACTTTACTTTTCCACTCCTCTGTGATAGGTTCCCACAGCGCGATCGCTTTCCCTCTCAATTTTCAAGTTCTTGCTGCGACCGAACTTCGTCCCCTTTTAGGTTCAATTTGGCTCGATGCCGTTGTTATTGTCTTAATGCTCGTGCTTTCTGCGTGTTTTTCGGGATCGGAAACGGCAATTACGGCAATGGACGACCTCAAACTGAGGGGACTGATTAGGCAGCAAGGCGATCCCACCGGGATGTTTCGATTGGTTCTGCAAAATCGAACCCGGTTTATTACCACGTTGTTAATCGGGAATAACCTGATTAATATTTTTTCGACTATTCTGACCAGCAATCTTTTTGCCCTGTGGTTGGGCAATGCCGGTTTGGGGGTTGCAACGGCGGTTATTACGATCTTGGTGCTGATTTTTGGCGAAATTACGCCGAAATCTCTCGCGATCGCCAATATTATGCCAGTTTTTAAGGCGATCGTTCGTCCCATCTACTGGTTATCCCGTCTGTTATCTGCACTTGGTATTATTGCGGTCATCGAAACGATTACCCACCGAATGATTCGTCTTTTCCAGGGGCAGCCCAGTAAAAACGCGCAACTGGGGGAGACGCTCAACGACCTTCAGTTGATGATCGAAATTCTCGGACGCAAGGGGACGTTAGATTTATATAAGCACGAGTTGCTCAACAAAGCGCTAATGCTCGATCGCCTTATGGCGAGAGATGTGGTCAAACCGCGCATCGAAATGCGCACGATTTCCCGAGAGGCGAGTTTGCAGGATGTGGTGGATTTGTGTTTGGAAACGGGGTATTCGCGCATTCCCGTCCAAGAAGAGTCCAAGGATCGCATCATCGGCATTGTTCACCTCAAACAAGCGTTGCGTCAGTTGAAAGCGTTGCCGGTTGAAGCGCGATCGCGAGCCCTTGTCACCGAAGCGATGGATGCGCCCTTTTACGTTCCCGAAACCAAGCGCGTCGCCGACTTGCTCAAAGAAATGCTACAACAGCGACTCCATATTACCATTGTGGTGGACGAGTACGGAGGAACTGTCGGGTTGGTGACATTAGAAGACGCGATCGAGGAATTGGTCGGCGAAATCTACGACGAGAGCGACTTTCCCCGTCATTCGACCATTTCTTTGAATTAATCTTGGCAGTTGAGCCAATTGCTGCTAAAGTGAAAATTTTTGAGCTAATATGTCGATCGCAAAATTATTTTTAGACTACACTGATGAGTTGGTAAAGATCAGTTGAAATGCTGAGGAAGGCTGGCAATTGAAAGAGTTTGACAAACCCGTTCCTAAAGAAAAACTTGACATTGTTGACAAAACAAGGTCTAACCTGTTCCCTTGGCGCGGTCAGTTTTCACCGCAGCTTGTTGAAGTTATATTGAACGCATACTGTTTGCCTGATTCAGTTATTCTCGACCCTTTCGCAGGTAGCGGTACTGTTTTGCTAGAGGCTGGAATTCTCGAACTTGAAGCATATGGCTTCGATCTCAATCCAGCAGCCTGGATTCTCAGTCAGATTTATGAATTAATCAATGATTCTAAAAGGAAAGAATACATAAAGATTCTCAGGAAATTAGTAGATGAAAAGTTTCCTTTTAGAATTTTCGATTACGATCGTGAAGAAAAAAATTTACCAGAAAAACTAAAAGCAATTGGAGATGAGTTAAAGCAAGAAAGCAAAAAGATATTTGACGCACTAATAATTTTACTTGACGTGTCAAACAATAAGGTAACTCACGAATTTGTTCAATCAAAATTCACAGCTTTAGCAAACTCGATAGAAAACCTTCCTTACTCTAGCAAAGAAATAAATGTGGGTTTATCTGACGCTCGTTCTCTTCCGCTAGGAAGGGATTGTATAGACTTTGTCGTAACATCTCCACCCTACATTAATGTATTTAACTATCATCAGAATTATCGTCGATCTGCCGAAATGTTGGGTTGGGATTTACTCAAAATAGCAAAATCAGAAATTGGCTCTAACAGAGCCAACAGAGGAAACCGTTTTTATACAGTAATTCAATACTGTCTAGACATGGCAGATACTCTGAGAGAACTGTCTAGAGTGACCAAGGACGAAGCTCGAATCGTATTTGTCGTAGGACACGAATCTAATGTACTCGGTGTACCCTTTTATAACGCTGATATTATTGAAGAAATCGGAGTGAGAGCCAATCTTTTTTACAAAAAATTAAGACAAAAGAGGGAGTTTAACAATAAATTCGGAAAATCTATTAGGGAAGATATCATTAATTTTTCCAATCTAAATAATAAAACTTGCAAAGAGACTATTGAGCAAATTGCAAGGGATATAGCGTTGGATGTGCTAAAGAGCGGAATGTCTTCGGTTTCTTCAAAAAACTTCGCATCCCTAGAAGATGCAATTAATAAAGTTCAAGATATTGGAAAAACTCCCACTTTAGCTCAAAATCTTTTATACCTATCAAGGTTAGAAAGAGCGTAAATTCTTATCAAGAAAAGTTCAATTTATGTCTGAACTCTCTCGTCCTCATTACACTAAATTAATTGCTTGCCTCAAGAATCGTCGCTTGCCTGAATCTGATAAGGAAAGATTAGAAGAAGCTATTAAAAAATATCATGAATGGATAACGGATATGGAATCCATTGAGCGTAGTAAAGCTAATACTGTAGAGCAGTTGGTCGAAGTAACTAATCGATATAAGCGCTTCATCGAGCTTAATTTGATTTTTGATAGCTCGAATAATTTCTTATACAGACAAAAGGGACAGCTCAAGTTAGACAACACCATTCTGGAAGAGTTTTTGCCGCAGGTTGTTTTCCGTGGTCTACGAGGAATCGATAATTCTTTTGAATTGGGGCCTCGAAATACATTCGCTGGGCTAAGTTTCTTGTCATCTCTCGGAAATCCCGGACAGGGTGGAGAACCAAGTATTACAAGCAAGAACCAAGATTTTATACTCGGCAAAAAATTATACTTAAAGTCATCATTCGATCCGGAATTTCAAGATTATAAGTTACTTGAGTCGTATCTTGGCTATATTTGTGCAGAATGCAAGACCAATTTAGACAAAACTATGTTTCAAGAGGCTGTAGCAACAAGTCAAAATCTAAAGACTGCTGTGCCAGGGTCTCTATATTTTCTAGTCTGCGAGTTTCTTGATATGACACCAGTTTCAATCATCTCAACTCAGATTGACGATGTTTTGATTGTGCGAAAAACAAAACGTATGTCATCCAACATTCGCCAAGAATATCGAACCCCTGAAGAAAGACAAAGACACAGACAAGAGTATGTCGATTTTTTGGATTCTTCTAAATATTATCCTGATGTATTTCAAAGAATGGTCGCTAAAATCCAACATCTGATAGACGACACGAGCCCGTCAATGGAGAATGTTTTAAATCAAGGACATTTTTAATATTTTCGGCTCTACCGAACTTGTTTTGCAAAACTATCAGAAGCAATATCCCGAAAGCAAGACTTAGCAAGCTATATGGCCTTTGAAAAATCCGGGGAAAAACGCGATCGCGAGCCCTCGTCACCGAAGCGATGGATGCGCCCTTTTACGTTCCCGAAACCAAGCGCGTCGCCGACTTGCTCAAAGAAATGCTACAACAGCGACTCCATATTACCATTGTGGTGGACGAGTACGGAGGAACTGTCGGGTTGGTGACATTAGAAGACGCGATCGAGGAATTGGTCGGCGAAATCTACGACGAAAGCGACTTTCCCCGCCATTCGACCATTTCTTTAAATTAATCTTGGCAGTTGAGCCAATTGCTGCTAAAATTAAAAACTGTGGAATAAGAAGGGTCGATGCCCGAGTGGTTAATGGGGGCGGACTGTAAATCCGCTGGCTACGCCTACGCTGGTTCAAATCCAGCTCGGCCCACCTCAATTGTTCCAGCCCGTGTGGCTCAGTGGTAGAGCACACCCTTGGTAAGGGTGAGGTCACGAGTTCAATCCTCGTCACGGGCTTTTAAGCTCGAAAACTAACTTTAAAACTCGCCTGCGGAAGGGCTAAATCCATTCGTTGATGTCATCTGTCTCAAACGACATTCGAGCTTGATGTTGATCGAACGCGCATCAGCTATCATCCCTAGATTGAACCCAGCGGCGAAACAATTCAACTGCAATTCGCCAGCATCCCTCTCTTTCAGCAATAACATCGTGGCGTTGTAGATCTTTGAGTGCGCCTTCCCAGTCGCTTAATTGGATGCCAAGGGCGCTTCTCAAAGCCTCTTCCCTTAAGCCTTCTGGATGCGGTGCAAGGGCTTGTAAAATCGCTTGCTGTCCGGCTGCACCCTGCGCCGCTTGGTTCCACACCCCCTCAAAATAGTAGCGTCCTCGCTGAAAGAATTCGGGGTTAATCGCCCCATCCACATCATATACCTCAAAGCGGGGGTTTTGCTTTCGGCCTTCGGTGAAAACGCGATCGTTGTAGCGGCGCACCAGTTGGAATCCCACCAACTGCACGAGAAACGGCTGTCCGGCGGTGAGGGAGTGGACGCGATCGCGCGCTTCGGGGGTATAGTCGAGGGGGAAGTCTTCGCTGGGATTGGCGAGTAATTGGTGTGTGGCGGCGGGTTTGAGGAAGCCGACGCGGATGGGAATGACGCTGGCGAAGAAGGGTTGGAAGTAGTCGGCTGTCATTTCTTCGAGGGTGTGCAGTCCCGCGAAGGCAAAGGCGAGTTGGGGACTCATTTGCGCCAAACCGCGCAGGAAACCCATAAACTCAGAGGGAATTTGCCCCCCTTCGATGAGATTTTCGAGGGTTTCAAATTCGTCGAGGGCGATAATTAAACCTTTTTTATCGGTTTGTTTGAGAACCTGTTTGAGGTAGCGTTCAAATGCGCGTTGGGGGGTAAGGGCTGGGTTTCCCTGCCCGTCAATGAGTTCGGCATCGTCGAGACGGGAAATATCGAGCGCGTCGGCAATTTCGTCGCTAATGGCCATAAGAACTTCGTCCACGCCTTGGGAAATAGAGCCTAAACGCTGTAAGTTAACGTAGATGACGCGAACTTCGGAACCGGAATGAGTCGCGATGTTGCGCAGGATTGAAGTTTTGCCCATGCGCCGATGTCCGTAGAGGACGACAGACTGGAGGTGTTGGTTGTGAATCCAAAATTCTTCGAGTTCGCGCAGAATATCCTCGCGTCCGACAAAAAGACTACCTTCTAAGTAGGTGGGCATAAATAAGTGTATAATAATAAATTAGTTAGAAAAAGGAGTTGTTTTATGCCAGCACAACTAAAAATCTGTCTGAGCGACAGCGAAGAAAAGGAACTATTGGGATTAACTCAGAATCCAAAAACCCCAAAAAGGACTCTTAAAAGAGTAGAAGTGTTACGATTAAATAACCAAGGTTGGAGCGTAAAAGAAATAGCGTCTTGGATAAATTGGTCAGAGAATACC
>JAXHVQ010000010.1:22377-70288 GCA_034189065.1 Cyanobacteriota bacterium | reverse complement strand
CCCTGCTCCCCTGCTCCCCGGTGCTCATCACAACACTACATTCAGCAATCCCTAATTATTGACTATCCAATTCAAGATCGGTAGAGGGTTCTGAGGTTAACTCTTCGCCCATCTCTTCTGCCAAAAATTCTTCTTCTTCCACTTCGACCTCGCGACGATGGATACGAATTCGATCCAAACGCGGCCCTTCAGCGGCAACAACCGTTAACTCCAAGTTGCCGTATTCTAGAGTTTCGCCTTGAAGGGGGATTTTTTGGAATTCGTAGAGGAGAAAACCGCCCAAGGTATGATATTCATCAGCGATCGGCAACTCCAAATCTAAAAGTTCGTTGACTTCCTCTAAATCCATCTGGGCCTGAACGAGAAATGTCCGGTCATCTAACATTTGTAAGGTTACTTCTTCCGGGTCGTTGTTATTATTTTCAATGCCGACAATCTCGTCAATAACATCGCGCAACGTCACCAATCCGGCGGTTCCCCCAAACTCATCGACAACCATCACCATTTCCAAACGCGATCGCTGCATCAAGGGCAACAGTTCGCTTAACGGCATCACCTCGGCAACGAAACGTGCGGGTTGAATCCACGACTGAATCGAGGTTTGAGGCATGAGACGGCTGCGTGCGAGGGGTTTTGCTAATTTTTTAAAATCAATAATCCCCCGAATGTCGTCCAGGGATTCTCCCGTGACGGGGTAGCGGGAATGGCCGGTTTTCACAACTTCCTCGAGCAACATCTCAAAGGTTGCCGCTTGTTCGATGGCGCAAAGGCGAGTTCGCGGAACCATGATCTCCCCCGCGACAACATCGCCAAATTCAAAAACATTGTTGAGTAACTCCCGTTCTTCGGCTTCCAAACCCGTAGACTCCCGTTCGGTAGCGACAATCAGTTGTAACTCTTCGGGGGTAATGCGGCTGTTCCACCCTTGTCCGGCGTACTGAATGCCTGCCAAACGCAATAAAAAACGGGTGGATTGGTTTAAAATCCAAATAAAGGGGTTAAAAATGCCCGCGATCGCGAGACTGGGCGGTCCGAGAAATCGCGCCAATTCCTCAGAATACAGCAGCGCGACGGATTTAGGGCAAAGTTCCCCTAAAACGATTTGAAGATAGGCAATTAAAAAGAAGGCGGTGGGAACGGCTAATGAGTGGGCGATAACAGGCCCAAAACCGCCGGGTAGGGGCAAACTCGCCATCCCCTGCGCCACCAACACAGCCATCGTACTCTCGCTAATCCACCCCAAGGCCAAGCTCGACAGCGTAATGCCCAGTTGCGTTGTTGAAAGCAAACGTTCGATACTGCGTTGAAGCGATTGAACCGTTTGTGCGGGTACGTCTCCGGCCGCAACCAACTGATTAATACGCGATCGCCGTACCGAAACCATCGAAAATTCAGCCGTGACAAAAAAAGCGTTGATGGCGATCAACAATAAGACCGAAAACAGCCGAAAGGCGATATCCTGACCTGACAATTGGGTTTCCAGACTCACTGCGATCGCAAGATGGGTTGAACCTAAAACTAAGGTAGGCAGCGGGCAATAGAGCTTAAAACCTAACACCTGGCACCTAAAATTGAGGCAAGCAACGAGCAGTAGAGTTTAAAATCTGACACCGCACCTAACACCTAACACCTAACACCTGGCACCTAATTTCACTCAACTGGAATATTTGCAAGACTCAGTTGCAATTTTTGGTCGGGATAATCGGAGAGCGATAAAGAGACATTATCCGCCCCTTCTAACAAAGCTGTCGGCACTTTCACCACGCCCGAAAAATTTTCGCTCTTTGGGGGCAACTCCCCCGGCAAACCGTCGGTCACTGCACTTAAGCTTCTGCCTCGGTCGTCTGTCACTTCCAGAAAGCTATACAAAAATCTTACCGCTTGGGAGCTGTCGTTTTTCAAGTTGACCTCGAGTAACAAAGAACCTGCATCCTCTTTCGCATTCACCACTTCCATCGTAATACCTTGCTTGCGATCGGAAACAGGAAGATTGGCAGTTTGTTCGGTGTTGTTCGCCTCCGAACTTTGTTCGTCTGTATCTTCGGAAGGTTTTTCCTCCTCCTTCGGTTCCTCCGTGGCGTTGGGGTTCCGATTATTTTTGACATTTTCGTTACCGCGACGGATAGTCGCTTTGACCTCTTTGAGGATGTCCTTTTCTTCCAGGATAATCGCGAGTTTTTTCGGATCGGTCCTCGCTTTATTCCCAACCAGCTTTTTCGAGGGGCTTGTGTCCGGCTGCGTCACACCTTTGAGAGCTTCGTGTCCCATTGCGTAGCCCCACAAACCGCTGACAGCCCCGGCAGCGATCATTAAAATGAGCAGAACGAAAGTTAGCGCTACTGTTGAGTTGAATTTCATAATTGTTAATAAAATTGAGTCTCGAGGGAGAGCGCAGATTGCGGATATAATATTATATACTCAATGCTACTGTTGCGATCCGCAAAGTAAAGATTGAGGAGAGCGCAAGGGCGTTAATCCCTCCAGGGTTGGCCGAGCGGTTGAGGCAGCGAACTCATAATTCGCCCCAGGCAGGTTCAACTCCTGCACCCTGGATTTGGTTTGAGATTGTCGGTTTGAGTTCCGGGGGTTAGGTTCGGTTCAACACCCCAGGACTTTTTTTAGCGAAGGGGGGCGACCTCGAACAAGAACTCCGACCCCGGTAAAGGAACGGCAGGACCGGTTGCCGTCGGGCTGACGCGCAGGGAGGAATCGAAGGGGTTGGGTAGGTCTAAGGTTCGCAGGTAGGGACCGCTGTTAACTTGTAGCTCGAGCAGTTCGCGATAAAACTTATCAATATCTTCAGCGTCGCGCGCGATCGCGATTTCCATGAAAGAGGGCAGTCCGAACAGGGTTTGCACCGGACCGTAGAAGCGGTTGCGGTCGAAGCTGTCGCCCGACTGTTCGCTTAACTCGTAGTTGAAGGCATCGGGAATATTTTCGAGGTCGATCAGTTCAAACTGTTCGGCATTGACATAAACTTGGGCGATCGCGGCCGAGGGGACTACACTAGAGACGGCGATCGCGCCCAGGGCTATTACGGTTTTAAGTCGGACAAACATATTCTTCTCCCCACAAAGTCGCCTTTTATTTTACGCTAATCATTGCCCATCTCACGCTGTTGGTCAAGTTTTCCCCCCATGAAACAAAATTTATTAACATCCCCAGCCGATTTGAGTTCCTTGCGTCAATTGCTTTTGGATTTATTGGTGAAGGAAGCTTACCGCGAGGGCGATTTTGTACTGTCTTCGGGGGGACGCAGCAGCTACTATATTAACGGCAAACAGGTGACGTTGCGGGCGGAGGGGGCTGCCGCGATCGCGCGGTTGTGGTTTTCGAGGTTGCCCCAGGACGTAGAAGCAGTCGCCGGTTTGACGTTGGGTGCCGATCCTTTGGTGACGGCGGTTAGCGTCATTTCCGCCCTCGAAGGTCGTCCCATTCCCGCGCTGATCGTGCGCAAAGAGGCAAAAGGTCACGGAACGAAGGCGTATATTGAGGGGCCGAGTTTGGAGGAGGGGGCAAAAGTGGTCGTTCTCGAAGACGTGGTGACAACGGGGCGATCGGCGATGTTGGCGGTGGAACGCTTGCGGGAGGCGGGATATCGCGTCGAGCAAATTTTGGCTCTTGTGGATCGCGAACAAGGGGGGGCTGAGTTTTATTGTTCCCAGGGGATTCAATTCGAGGCGGTTTTTGCCCTGGCGGAAATCAGGATGCGATCGCGCGAACTCGGTTTGTCTGCGACGAAGGAAGAAACGGAAAAATAGGCAAAGGGAGAGAAAAAATACGATCCTGGTGATGTATACAAAAAAACTCACTTTACGGGCTCTGAAAAATGATGAGTGTTGTCATCTCCGACGAAATTGTTCGAGCCTCCCAGATGTCAGAAACCGAATTAATTCGGGAAAAGGTGATGTTAAGCGATCGCGTCGTCATTCAACCGCCGAACAAACCGCCCAGTCGCCCCGTGTTGTAAAGTAAATAAGATATTTTCCACATCCCATGCATGTGGCGTGAGTTGAGTGCAATCAGCATTATGCAAATTCAAGACAAAACCGCAGTATCTAATCCCTCGATCGCCCATCGCCCCAATCCAGAAGCCCTGCAAAAGGCGATCGCGGCCAGCCAAACCTATCTCCTCTCCATCCAAAACCCCGAAGGCTATTGGTGGGCAAATCTCGAGTCCAACGTCACCATCACCGCCGAAGTCGTTCTCTTACACAAAATTTGGGGAACCGACAAAACCCGTCCCCTGCATAAAGTCGAAACTTATCTCCGCCGCGAACAGCGCTCGTCAGGAGGATGGGAACTTTACTACGGCGATGGCGGCGATCTCAGCGTTTCAGTTGAAGCGTACATGGCGCTGAGATTATTGGGCGTTTCCCCAGACGATCCCGCAATGCGTTCTGCCAAAGACTTTATCTTACAACGGGGCGGCATCAGCAAAACGCGCATCTTTACCAAGTTGCATCTCGCCTTAATTGGCTGCTACGACTGGCGGGGACTCCCCTCCATTCCCCCCTCAATTATGCTTCTCCCCGACAACTTTCCCTTCACAATTTACGAAATGTCCAGTTGGGCGAGAAGTAGCACGGTTCCGTTACTCATTGTCTTCGATAAAAAACCCATTTACGTCACCGAGTCGGGAATTAATCTCGACGAACTCTATGCAGAAGGTGCAGCAAATGTCAAGGCAGAACTTCCCCGTCAGGGCGATTGGACGGATGTATTTGTTTGGCTGGATGATGCCTTTAAACTGGCGGAAGAGTGGAATGTGATGCCCTTTCGCGAAGAAGGGCTGAAAGCGGCGGAAAAATGGGTTATCGAACGGCAGGAGGCGACGGGAGATTGGGGCGGGATTATTCCAGCGATGCTCAACTCATTGTTAGCGTTGCGCGTGCTGAACTACAATGTTAGCGATCCAATTGTCGATCGCGGCCTCAAAGCAGTCGATAATTTTGCCGTCGAAACCGAGGAGATTTACTGGATTCAACCCTGCGTTTCGCCGGTGTGGGATACCGCTTTAGTTGCGCGCGCCTTGGTTGAGTCGGGAATGGAAAGCGATCGCAGCGAACTCGTCCGCGCGGGACAATGGTTGCTCGACAAACAAATTTTAGACTACGGCGACTGGGCAGTCAAGAATAAATGGGGAAAACCGGGGGGTTGGGCCTTTGAATTTGAGAACCGCTTTTATCCCGATGTGGACGATTCGGCGGTCGTCGCGATGGCCCTCGATGAGATAAAATTGCCCGACGAGGGAGTTAAACGGGCCGCGATCGCGCGCGCCTTCCATTGGATTCGCTCGATGCAATGTCGGGGAGGCGGTTGGGCTGCCTTCGATATCGACAATAACCAAGATTGGTTGAATGCCCTTCCCTACGGCGATCTCAAGGCGATGATCGATCCCAATACTGCCGATGTCACCGCCCGCGTGTTGGAAATGTCGGGACGCTGCGATATCTCCCTGGGTTCCCTGTCCTTGAGGCGCGCGTTAGGCTATCTCGCCAAGGAACAAGAAGAAGATGGGTCGTGGTTTGGGCGTTGGGGCGTAAACTATATTTATGGAACCAGTGGCGTGTTATCGGCGCTGTCTCTCCTGGCAACTGAAACTCACCTTAGCGCCATCGAACGCGGTGCGGCTTGGCTGTTGAGTTGCCAAAATTCCGACGGAGGTTGGGGCGAAACGTGCGAAAGTTATAAGGATGCGTCTTTGAAAGGGAAGGGAGATAGTACCGCTTCGCAGACAGCGTGGGCATTGACGGGATTAATGGCAGCAGTGGAAGCGATGGAGTCGTCTCGAGGCGCGCGATCGACGGCTGAGGCGATGGATGCGATCGCGATCGGCATCACTTACTTGCTCGAAACCCAGCGTTCCGATGGCACTTGGGATGAATCTTATTTTACCGGAACGGGGTTTCCCTGTCACTTTTATCTTAAATATCATCTGTATCAACAGCATTTCCCTTTGACTGCGTTGGGACGATATCAAAACTTGAGAGAACGTCACAACCAAACTGCGTTTTAAAATTGTCGGTATTGCCGAGTTTGCGCTCGAGTACAAGTATAGTTCAATTGAAAACGCCCGAAGAAGTTTAGCTTTGGGTGAAAGAAACTCGCGGTCTCAAGTCAAGCGATGTTTTTGTTAAGCTAAACACATCTCCTCAAAAAGAGCGATCGCGCCCATCATGGTACAATTTGACACTCAACATCTACCCACCAGTGCCGAACTTCCCTGTTCGGACGATACGCCTGTGGATAACGAAGAACAGAATTTTGTTCCTAACTTCCTATTTTTTCTCCTTGAATTCATCTGGGGAACTCGTCAAGATTGGTATTTTGGCGCGGATATGGCGATTTACCACACCACCGGAGAAAATCCGAGAATTCCCATTATTCCCGATGGTTTTCTGAGCGTGAATGTGGAACGGCGCAAAGGAGGAGGCTCTCGCAGTAGCTACGTGGTTTGGGAGGAAGATGGCACGGTTCCCATTTTGGTTTTAGAAGTAGTTTCTCATACCCCTGGAGGGGAATATTCCACCAAGGAATCGATTTATGCCAAGTTGGGAGTTTTATACTACGTTATCTACAATCCGTTTTACAGCGTCCGAGACAAACATCAGCCCTTTGAGGTGTATAAATTAGTCAACGGAACCTATCGCTGGCAAATAGGGGAACCGATTTGGTTGCCGGAGATTGGTTTGGGAATCGGCCGAGGAATGCGCAATTATGGGGGAGTGAAGCGAGAGGTTTTGTATTGGTTTGACGAGGAAGGAAATCGCTACGTTTCGTCGGAAGAAGCCGAACAAGAGGCGAGAGAACAGTTGTTTCAGGTGCGCCAACAGTTAGAGAGAGAACGCCAAGAGCGAGAACTCGCTCAACGAGAAGCAGAACAGTCTCGCCAAGAAGTCGAACAGTCTCGCCAAGAAGTCGAACAGTCGCGACAAGAAGTCGAACGAGAACGTCAATTGCGAGAACAACTTCTCCAAGAACTCGAACGCTATCGCCAACAGTTTGGGGGATTAGAATAAGTTTCTTGAGTACAGTTAATCAATTATTAATTACTTGTCCGAATCGAGTGTAGATTTTCCTTAATTTTAAGGAGAGGTAATTATTCATCGTTCATTTTTTACGGTTCCGAAGTGAACCGATCTTATTTCCCCGCGCCGCCTGCTGACGGACAAATATCTGCCAGACAACAAGCCTCGCAATTAGGTTTGCGCGCCTTACACACCGCGCGACCGTGATAAATTAACCGAATCGACCAATTTTCCCAATCGGGTTGAGGTAACAGTTTCATCAAGTCCCGCTCGATGCGAACGGGGTCAGTATTTTTTGTGAGTCCTAAGCGCTGACTGAGGCGTTTGACGTGAGTGTCTACCGTTACACCCTGAATAATACCGAAAGCATGGGCGAGGACAACATTAGCTGTTTTACGTGCAACACCGGATAAGGAGAGAAGTTCTTCCATTCGCTGCGGAACTTCTCCGTTAAAATCTTGTTCAATTTTAGCACAAGCCCCTTGAATATTTTTGGCTTTATTGCGGAAAAAACCCGTCGAACGAATGAGAGTTTCGAGTTCAGAGCGATCGCAACCTGCCAGTGCTTTGGCATCGGGAAAGCGGGAAAAGAGAGCGGGGGTGACTTTATTGACCCGTTCGTCGGTACACTGAGCGGAGAGGATGGTCGCGACTAAAAGTTGAACGGGCGTTTCGTAGCCCAAGCTGCACGTCGCATCGGGGTATTCGCGCTTGAGGCGAATTAAAATTTCGAGGGCGCGTTGTTTTGAAACAGCCATCTTGCGCGTAAGACTTGCCATAACGGGAGAAAGAATCGAGGAGGCTATCGTTAATAGTAGCAGCCGCGTTGACTCCACCGCGATCGCCAGTCATTTGCGTCATTGTTGAAATGTGCGTCGGTTCGACCTGGTATCATTATCTAGCATTTTCCGCGCGAGTTATAAAACGTCTATTTTAAGGAGAATTCGCGCTCTTTAAGAGACGAGCCAAGAATCATTTTATTTCACCGAATGACTCGATTTTTACTGAAATAATTGCTGAAATACGGTCAAGTTTGTCGTATCTCGAACAATCAAGAACATTCCTAAACCCAACAACAAAACGAGACCCGTTTGCATAATACCGTCTTGGATGCGAGAGGGTAGGGGCTTACCGCGCAGACCTTCGATTAACAAAAAGGCGAGTTGGCCGCCGTCGAGGGCAGGGAGGGGCAAAATATTGATAATGGCGAGGTTAATACTAATTAGTGCGCCAAACTGAAATAAATTCCCCGCGTCAGTTCGGGCCATTTTTGCACCGATATCGACAATGGCGACTGGACCTGCAACTTGTTCTGCGGTTGCCTTAAAGTTGCTGAGGAGCTGACCGAACCCCTTAACCGTCAAAATGGTAATGTTTTGAAATTGTTCTGCCCCTACTGCAAAGGCAGCTAGGATATTCTGGGGCTGTCGGTGCGTCATTGTGCGGTTGGGTGCGAGTCCGATGCCGATACGACCTTTCCCCCGGGCATCTTCTTCGGGAGTTAAGGTGAGAGAGAGCGGTTGGTCGGCGCGTACGATTTCCAATTCTAACGGCTGTCCGGGGGCATTTTCGACAACTTCCTTGAAAATGGTAGCTGCTTCTGCTGAGGCATCCAATTGTCGATTTGCGATCGCCACAATTGTATCGCCCGGTTGCAGCTCTGCCCGAGCCGCTGGAGAGTCTTGGGCGATAATTTGCGTCACGACAATGCCCGGTTCGTAGCTAAACCCGTCGGGAATACCCACAATTGCTGCTTGGGAGACGAGGAGGAAGTAGGCAAAAATTAAATTGGCAATTACCCCGGCGCTAATGACGATCGCGCGGTCTAAAATGGGACGATTGCGCAATAGGTCTGGGTCATCTGAGGGAATTTTGCTATCGGGATCGTCGTCGGGAAATCCGACATATCCGCCCAAGGGAAAGGCGCGGATTGCATATTCGGTTTCGCTTCCTTGATATTTCAGCAGAACGGGGCCAAAACCAATGGAAAAGCGGTTGGCGTGGATTTGCTGGAGGCGCGCCGCCGCAAAGTGGCCGAGTTCGTGAACAAAAATCAAAAGGGCGAGAACCGCGATCGCTGCCAAGACTGACATAATTAAGCTCTAGATTTGTTAACTTTGCTAAACATTGGTCTATTTTAGACGATTTGTCATTTGTCATTAGTCCTTTGTCCTTCGTCCTTCGTCATTTGTCCTTGGTTGTGAAATATTTTCCCCATCTCCCCATCTCCCCATCTCCCCATCTCCCCACGCGACCTTGATACTCGCATTTAAACCCCCGCCTGCGCCACATTTCCATGTCCACATCTACCAAGCGGACGATCTTATTGCACTGAGGGGCAAAAAACTGACTGCCAACTGCCCAAAATAAACCGCGAGTGACATCCAGTGCTGTTTTCACCCAAGCCTCAGAATTTCCTGGAACGCCTTCTTCGGGAGCAACCTCGGTTTCTACCCAAATTCCGTGCGCGCCAAAGCTAATTTGGGCAAGCCATTGAGCGCGAGGGAGATGAGTTTGGGAAGTAATCATTTTAACTTTATGCACGCCCCAACGACGCAAAATGGGGATACCATAATAAAAATTGCCGAAGGTATCTTTAGCACATCCTTCCAGCCAAACCCGCTCCATCGGTACGTTCCCCTGCTCGAACAGCAGCCAAACGCAGGGATTTTCCGAACCGCGAGAAATGAGAATGGGGAGAGCCGGCGAGCGCGCTCGCAGTTGAACAACATACATTTCCCGTCGAATACTGCCTCCCAGCATAAAAATCGCATCTACCGGACTAGAAGCCGCCGCCGATAAACGCAAGCTAATCGAGAGCAACCAACTAGCGATCGCAACGCCCAACAGACCCAAAAGTGCCAGTATGAGGAGTCGCCGCGATCGCGCGATTGTCATTCCTCGAAAGTTAGGCCAATTCATACTGAATCTCCAGGAGATAGTGTTGCTTGCGTCTTTCAGCAGCATCTATTTCACAAAAGTGGTTATTTGTCAAGCCCCAAGACTCAGTTTCTGCTGTTGCCCTTGCGATCGCCTCTTGGGAAAGATCGTAACCCTTAAAGCGACTATTAAGGCAAAATCCCCAACCTTAACTAATGGTGATGGTGATGATGATGGTGAGTTGTCGTCTTTGAAGTTACCGCGATCGCACTTTCCGACAGCAACGCTTCAATTTGAGGGTTTGCCCAATCCGCCGCCATTTGCACGAATTCCGCGCGATCGTTGACACACGGCATTTGTACGTAAGTCACGTTGGAATGCTTGCGTTCGAGGTGGTGGATAATGTGATGAACGTCGAGAATCGTCTCGTGGTTTTCCGTGGCAAAACCGATGGGCATCATGACGATCGCCGTTGCTCCCAAATCCATTAAATTTTTGGCAGCGAGTTCGGCATTGGGTTGCGTCCATTCAATGAGCGGCGTGTCGTGGTTCAGCCAGCCCACGGAAATCAGGGGATATTTATAGATTAATTTTTCCCGTACTTTTTCGTAAAGGGCTTCGCTTTCGACAATGCCCGAAGTAAACCCTTTAGCTTTGTGAGGACAGCCGTGGTTCATCAAAACAATGCCAATTTGCGAGGGCAAGTGGGAAGCCGCAAGTTCGTTTTCAATGCGTTCTTCAACCATTTGCGCCATTAAATCAATATAGGCGGGTTCGTTGTAGAACGAGGGGATGTAGCGCGTACTTTTGAGCCAATGTTCCTCGCTGTCGCTCAATTGCGTCAGGGCATTATTGACTTGCTCGACGGCAATGCCAGAGGTGAAAATGGAGTCCACGACGAGAAGGGGATAGATTAAAAGTTTATCAAACCCTTGTTCTTTGATTTGTTCGAGAACTTGGTGGGGGAGGAAAGGCGCGCAAAAGTTAAACGCCTTGAAAACTCGAACGCGATCGCCCCACGTTTTTTGTAGGTTTTCTTCAATTCCCGCCCGCTGCGCTTCAAAAATCTGGTTGTGGGGCGAAATAAAGTTATTGTGTTGGTGACTCCACTCGTGTAGGTCGAAAATCGCCAAGAGTTTGGCCAAAGGCGGATAAATCCACGTTGGGACGGGGGCAAACTTCGCCGTGAGGAGGTTGAGAGCTTGTTCGTTGTAGTTGGCAAAGTCTTCGTAGCTTTCGACTTCGCCGTAACCCATGAGGAGAACAGCAACGCGATCGCGATCGCCCCCCTCGTGGCGCGCGCGTTCAATTTTTTCGGGAGTAGCAACCATATAAATTTCAGTTCTCAAGTAATTCTTCTACAATAGCATCCCCCCAGGGGGGAGCAGCATCCCTGAGATTGCTCTATCCAGTTGTCCCAGCTTCAGCCGGTTGCCGATCGCGGTATTTCCACCCGTTCATATTATCTTCACATCTGCTGCGCTTTGGGGAAGCGCGTTGCGAGTGTGACTGGTTCTTCGGAAGTGATACCAATTCCCCAAACTTCGACTACAGATGCCAGTAGGGAGGCAGGGAGACAGGGGGACGGGGAGAAAAATTGATGTGTCGTCAGAATTTATAGAATTGGTATAACGCAAGGGGAAAGGGCAAATTCATCCAATTGCCAGAATCCGAAATCGACTGCCGGACAGTACAACGGGGAGCATTTAGAGTTCGTCGCGATCGCACGCCCTAGCCAATCGACACTCATTAAACCTCAACCGCTGTCGGCGAATCTGCCAACTCTTCTAAGCGTTCTTGCTAGTCTTTTTGACTGTTTTGAGCATTAATTATATATGGGTTTCGATCTTAACTTTTCCGAGCAACTATTTCTCTGGTGGCTTTCGATAATGGTCATCATCTTTATTTGGCACGCTTGGATAGATCCCTACGGAAACATACACTATGCAGCTTCAGAGGGGAAACTTGATAAAGTCAGAAAATATCTAGAGAGAGGTGTTTTTGTCGATGTTCAGAAAAATCAGGGTCCTACTCCTCTCTATGTTGCCTCGGTTACAGGGCATAGAGAAATTGTAGAGCTTTTGATCGCTTATGGAGCAATGGTTAACCAAGGTCTTGATGAAGAAGATGGAATGAATCCGCTTTTGGCAGCTACAGTGGAGGAACATCAGGATGTTATAGAAAGTTTAATGGCTCACGGTGCAGTTGCAGGTATTCATGTAGCAACTTTTCGGGGGGAAATCAATACTCTCAGAACCTATTTAGAACGGGGAGGTGATGTTAACGCTAAACAAAATGGAATGTCGCTGCTTCATCTAGCTGTTTTAGGAAATCGTCAAGAGACTGTTCGATTATTACTTGCGAATAACGCTGATATTAACATTCGCGATCTAAATGGCGAAGCTCCGTTGTATGGAGCGGTTACAAAAAATCATGTCGAGCTTGCAGAGTTATTGATCGAGCGAGGAGGTAACCTTAATCAAATAAGTGCGCGAGGAAGTCCATTGCATTTAGCAATACAGCGCTCTGCGCTGCTATGAGGTACAGCACAACAATGAGCAATTTTCTCGGTGAATCGATCCAAATTCAGTATTGTGTAGGGTGGGAATTGCCGCTCAAAAGCTAGATTCCACAAATCCTCTCACCCTTGGCAATGCCCACCATTAACTTGCTAATCGATTGTACTATAATACAGCGCAAGGCGCTGTATGGCTCAAGCGTCAAAAAATAGTCACTTTACTGGTGGAGCGGGGAGCAAATGTTAATCTTCAAACGAGTTCGGTCGGTTATTTTCCATTACATTACACAGCAAAGTTAGGTCTTCTCGAAGTAGCAGAACTTTTGCTCGCTAATGGTGCGGAAGTGAATGCTCAAGCGAAATTAGACGCTGAAACTCCATTACACTATGCGGTACTGAAAGGAAATTTGGAAATGGTAGAGTTGCTGATAGAATGGGGTGCAAATGTTAATAGCAGAAGCTCATTTGGTGCGACTCCTTTAAGTAATGCGAGAGGCAATCGGGCAATGACAGCTTTATTACTTGCTCGTGGAGCCACCGATTATGGCTGGCAGGATTAGCGTTATTTAACAACGACAGCGCGATCGCGGTGCGCCTACCTCGACACCCCTCTCCAACGAAATCGGGCAAGTCAGAGTTCGTCGCGATCGCACGCCCCAACCCATCGACACTCATTAAACCTCAACCGCTGTCGGCGAATCTGCCAACTCTTCTAAGCGTTCTTGCTGATTTTTCGCCACGCAAGCTTGAATCATCGGCTCAATACTGCCCTCCAACGCATCTGCTAAGGCAAAGTTTTGATTCAAACGGTGGTCGGTGACGCGATTATCTTTGTAATTATACGTCCGTATTTTCTCTGATCGCGCTCCCGTTCCCACCTGCGATCGCCGCATGGAAGTCACCACCTCTTGCTGTTCGTTTAACTTCATTTCGTACAACTTCGCACGCAAAATCTGCATGGCCCGCTCGCGGTTTTGCAATTGCGATCGCTCCTCGGTACACTTAACGCGAATCCCCGTCGGTTTGTGCATCAAATCCACCGCCGTTTCTACCTTATTCACATTTTGACCGCCCGCGCCCCCCGATCGCATGGTGGACATTTCAATATCCTTGGGATCGATTTGCACTTCCACATCGTCCACCTCCGGCATAATCGCCACCGTCGCCGTCGAAGTATGGACGCGCCCCCCTGCTTCTGTCACCGGGACGCGCTGAACGCGATGCACCCCCGCCTCAAACTTGAGCTTACTGTAAACGCGATCGCCCTTAATTTCCAGCACCGCCTCCTTAAAACCGCCCATATCCGCCAAAGACTCGCTAACCAGCGATACCTTCCACTTCTCCGACTCCGCATAGCGCGAATACATTCGCACTAAATCCCCCGCCCAAATACTCGCCTCATCCCCGCCCGTCCCAGCGCGAATTTCCAGCATAATATTCTTCTCATCGTTAGGATCCCGAGGTAACAACAGAATCTTCAAGCGCGCTTCCAACTGTTCGAGTTGCCCTTCCAACTCCTGCACCTCCATCGCCGCCATCTCCTGCAACTCAACATCTCCCCCCGCCTCCTTCAAAACTTCCCTCGCCCCTGCCAACTCCTCTTGCATCGACTTCCACTCCTCAAAAGCCAACGCCGTCTCCTCCAAAGACGAACGCGCTCGAGCCACGCGCTGCAACTCATCGGGGTTCGTGGTAATATCGGGATCGGCCAAGCGGCGGGTTAACTCGTGATACGTTTGCTCGACCGATTGCAATTTATCTAATAAGTATGATTCAGCCATAATTGAGTAAAAATTTAAACTCTAAAATTTGCAATCCCAAAACACAGAGTAACCCAGCAGAAATTCTGCTGGGTTCTACCAAAAGATCGGGTTTGCTATTGTTGTGAAGCGTCGGCAGACGAATCGTCTTGTGCGTCTGGCGCTGAAAACATCCCGTATTTGCGCATGAAACGCTCGACGCGACCTTCTGTATCGACAATTTTCTGAGTTCCCGTATAAAAGGGATGATTGCCAGACCAAACGTCAACGTGAATTTCCGGTTGGGTTGCGCCGACAGTCATCACAACTTCGCCGTTGCAAATCACTTTCGCTTCTGGATACCACTGGGGGTGAATGTCCGATTTAGGCATAACTTTGATTTCAGTTTCTCAATTAAGTGCGATCGCTTTACTTCCTCTGTTGACGAGGCGACGAGGATTTCATCGGTTCTATTATATCACCAATCGAGCGATCCGCTGAAGATGAATAGCGCTCTCAATTCGCCCTGAAATCAATTTAACCTATAAGAATGGGTAGGGATGTCCAATTGAACGTCCCTACGTTGAAACGGAACAGCCAATGCTCGGCTCGATATCGAGCGGCTTTATCCCTCAATTCAAACTCGATTCGCCTACTCGCGAGCGAGTGCCATTCAGTCCGAAACTGTCAGTCGAACAGCAGCTTTCCCGCTACAGGGAAAGCCGATTCCAGAGATAAGCCCCTAAACCCACAAGTCCGTTCGCAACTAAAGCAGCGACAAAAATCCCTGTCGCTCCGGCAATCTGACTGCCAATGTAAGCAAGGGGAAGATAAACAACAAACATCCGGGCGATTGTCATCACAATCGAGGGCGTGGGTTTGCCCATAGCATTAAAGGCGGAACTCGACACCTGAATCATTCCAGCGGCACCATAGCTAATCGGCACAATCCAAAGGTAGCGTTGGGCAACGTCAATAACTTGCCGATTTTGACTAAACAATGCAGCCAGAGAGCGCCCCCCCAAACCCAAAACAATCGCCATCAAAATTCCCCAACCCAGGCAGAACAAAAAGCTTTGCCGTAAGGATTGCTTAACCCGTCCAAAAGCTTCAGCGCCCCAATTTTGCCCCACAAACGGACTAATGCTGGCAGATAGCGCCATCACCGGAATCAACGCAAAAGATTCCATCCGCGAGGCAATCCCAAATCCAGCAACAGCCTCTGCACCATGCACCGCTAACAGACTCGTAATCGCGCCAATGGAAATCGGGACGATTGTATTGGTAGCTGCTGCGGGCAATCCTACCGCCAGAATATCCTTCCAACACCAAAGGGTTTCTTTCAGGTCGGGGATGTGCATCGACAGCATCCGTTCCTTGAAGTGCAGTACGAAGAGTGCCGCGACTAAGGTAATTGCCCGAGAAATGACGGTCGCCAACGCCGCTCCCTGCAACTCTAAGCGCGGAAAACCGAAAGCCCCGTTAATCAGCAGGGGATCGAGAAGAATATTGATCCCAGCCGCTACGCTCATGATGATGCTGGGGGTAAGGGTATTGCCAGCAGCGCGAATAGCACTGTTGCCCACCATCGGCACGACCAAAAACACCATGCCGAAGTACCAGAGCTGCATATAATCCCGGATGAGGGGTAGGATATCTTGCCCCGCACCCAGCGCCTGAAACAGGGGATCGATCGTCCATAAGCCGATCGCCACGAAAATAATGACGGCGGTGAGGGCTAAGGTGAGACTGTTGGTGGTAAATCGCTGTACCCGCCGCAAATCGCCCTGACCGATGGCCCGAGCGATAACCGATGAGGCTCCTACTCCTAAACCCATCGCGAGGCTTCCTAATGCCATCACTACGGGAAAAGTGAAGCTCATAGCCGCCAGAGGTTGGGTTCCCAATTGACCGACAAAGTAGGTATCTGCCAGGTTGAAGGCGACAATCGCAAATATACCCCAAACCATTGGTAATGTTAATTGAATCAGCGTAGTACTGACCGGCCCTTCGGTTAATCGTCGTTGCATAAATTTCTACGACTTGCGCCAATGCTAGATTGCAGCAATTAATAACTTAGAGGAAACTAAAGTTGGGAAAAAGCGTTTAAAGTCTTTGATTTTGGTAATTTGCTTTGCTTACTTTCAGGTGACTTTAATCGGTCAAAAAATTAACAAAAACCGACGTTAAAAAAACGCTCTCTTCTCGAAACGGTCAACGATCGATTAAAAAATATTTCTCAAATTGTCCATTCCTGTCATCGAAGGGTTCCTATAGTATTTCTGTTTGAGATTCTGAAACTCTCCGAAACGTAAAGAATTCAGCCGAATTTTTGGAGATTTTTTATTTTCAATAATTAACGTAGGGACGTTCAATTGAACGTCCCTACAGCCCGAAATTGATTTCCGGGCTAATTTCCGGGCTAATTTCCAGGCTAATTTCCAGGCTAATTTCCAGGCTAATTTCTACCGTTTCGAGTATTGAGAAGCCTTGCGCGCCTTCTTCAAACCGTACTTCTTCCGTTCCTTCGCCCGAGGATCCCGCGTGAGATAGCCCTCAACCTTCAACGGTTTGCGATTTTCCGGGTCGAGTTGGCACAACGCGCGCGCCACGCCCAAACGCACTGCATCAGACTGTCCAGTCAAGCCGCCGCCGTGGGCGGTGACAAGGATATCGTACTCGTTTTCGAGTCCCAAGGTTTCGAGAGGCGCTTTTGCCACTGCAACGTAGCTGGGGTTACGATTAAAATAATCGTTTCCCGGGCGCTTGTTAACGACTAATTGGCCGTCGCCGGGAACGAGGCGAACGCGCGCCACCGAGCTTTTGCGGCGGCCCGTTCCCCAATAAATAACTTTATCTGGCTGAGATTCTGTCGCTTGCATTAATTCCCTCCTGGAATCGTATTAATGGTTAAAGTTTCGGGTTGTTGAGCTTCGTGGGGATGGTCGGGACCGGCGTAAACTTTGAGCTTCGTAAAAAGTTTGCGTCCCAGGGAGTTTTTAGGCAACATTCCCTTAACTGCCTTTTCGATAATACGTTCGGGAATGCGGTTTTGTAATTGAGCAAAGGTTTCGGTTTTCATTCCCCCCGGTCGTCCCGAGTGGCGATGGTACAGTTTTTGACTGCGTTTTTTACCAGTGATGGCAACTTTTTCGGCGTTGATGACGATCGCGAAATCGCCCGTATCCAAATGAGGCGTAAAAGTCGGTTTATTTTTCCCTCTGAGGATCGTCGCAATTTCCGTGGCGAGGCGGCCGAGGCGTTGATCGGTCGCGTCGATGACGTACCATTTTCGGTCTAAGGTTTCGGCGGTGGGAAGGGGTGTTTTGTTCACGATCTTTATCTAATTTTAAGCACTAAAGACGAATTGGGGTTGGCTATCGAAGCCAAGAGTTGGGGGAAAAGGAGATTCGGGGTAGCCCACTCGAACTAAGCATAATCCCTTGGCGGGGGCCGAGTATTTGACTTGTTCTCGCCGCTGGTTGACCCAAATGTCGGTGAAGTTGGCGAGCGATCGCCTGCCGCACCCCACTTCCACGAGCATCCCTACCAAAAGTCGCACCATCCCATACAAAAAACCGCTAGCCTGAATTTCAAAGTACACGAACGGCCCTTTGCGATAACATTCTACCTCTTGAACGTCTACCCAAGAGTGTTGGCGGCGAGAACCGGCGCGGCGAAAGGCGGCGAGGTGATGGCGACCCACCAACGGTTCCACTGCCGACTGAATGAGGGATTCTTCCAGGGGGGCAAGATAATAATGCCAGCAAAAGGGGGCAATAAACAAGTTAGGCTGACTGGCAGTATAGAGGGTATAGCGATAGCGGCGCGAGGTAGCTGAAAAGCGGGCGTGCCAGGTGGGGGAAACTTCAGCCGATGCCAAAATTGCCACGTCGTCGGGCAGGCGCGTATTTAAGACCGCTGCCCACTTTTCCGGGGGAATGGGACTGGCGACGTTGAAATGGGCAACTTGGGCGGCGGCGTGTACGCCACTGTCGGTTCGTCCCGCCCCGTGCAGGGTGGCAGGAGAGCCGGTAACCGACGCGATCGCCCTTTCGATTTCCTCCTGTACGGTGCGCCGCTCGGGCTGACGCTGCCAGCCATAAAAATGGGTTCCCAGGTACTGAACGACCAAGGCAACCCGCTGGCTTTCTTCTGGCATTTTTGACGAACTCATAGCATTATTCGGTTCAAAAGTCAAGTTCTATTTAACTTTTTCCCCTCGAACGGCTGGGTTAAACCAGCTCGATAATTGCCATTTCTGCATTATCGCCTCGCCGCCTTTTAGTTCGGATGACGCGAGTGTATCCCCCATTGCGGCTGCCGTAGCGATCTTTGGCTTCGGCAAATAGGGCGTGAACCAGTTGCTTGTCGAGCAAGTAGCCCATTGCTTGACGGCGGGCGGCTAAAGAGCCGTCCTTCGCCAGGGTAATCATTTTATCGACCTGCGATCGCACGGCTTTGGCTCGAGTTTTCGTCGTCGTAATTTCGCCGTGCTTAATGACCTGGGTGGTCAGCGATCGTAACAAGGCGCGACGTTGGTCGGCGGGGAGACCGAGTTCTGGCACGCGACACCGATGGCGCATCTGACTTTATCCTCCTGGGTTATAGACTAAATTTATCCAGATTCTCAACCCGTTTTAACGGGTTTTAGCTCTTAGCCCGAACTTTAGTTCCAGGCGCGCGGGGTTTGTGCTTGTCACCAATGGGCATTAACTTTTAGCCTTTTCCTGGGGCAAGGTAATACCTAACCGCTGTTTAAGGGCATCAATGACTTCCTCCGCCGACTTTTGACCGAAGTTTTTAATTTCGAGCAAATCTTCCTGAGAATAGTCCAGTAAATCGGCAACGCTATTAATTTGCGCCCGTTTCAAACAGTTATAGGCTCGCACCGACAGTTGCAACTCTTCGATGGGAATCTGACTGGTGGGATCCTCGGGTGCGGGCGGTTCGGACTCCCCATCGCCGATATTCAAATCTTTCAGGGGATTAAACAGCTCAACCACGATTTCAGCAGCCTGAGACAGGGCTTCATCGGGTTTCAGGCTGCCATTGGTCCAAATATCGAGAATCAACCGATCCTTCGACATCGACCCATCCACGAGGGCATCTTCGACGGTGTAGTTGACCTTGCTTACGGGCATGAATAAAGCATCAATTTGCAGGAAGTCTAGGGGCGTTGCGTCGTCTCTGCCGCGATCGACCGCCCGATATCCTTTCCCTTTTTCGACGCGAAACTCCATTTCTAGCTTTGCCCCCTCCGCCAAGGTTGCCACGTACTGGTTCGGATCTACCACCGCTATTTCTGAGGGGAGGTCGAATTGAGCCGCGACAATGGTTCCCGGTCCGGTGGCTGTGAGGCGACCGATTTGGGGCGTGTCGGAAAAGCTTTGAAAGACAATTTCTTTCATGTTCAAGAGGATTTCGAGGACATCCTCTCGAACGCCGATGAGGGTCGCAAACTCGTGGCTGACTCCGGCAATCCGCACGGATGTCGCTGCCGCACCCTCTAAGTTGGCTAGCAACACTCGTCTGAGGGCGTTGCCCACGGTTGTCCCTTGCCCTCGCTCTAGAGGTTCGATGACAAACCTGCTATACTGAGTTTGGTTTTTCTGAGTCTTAGACTCTACACAATCAATTTGAAACTGCGTCACAGCGCGACCTCCCTTATGTAACAGATAAAACGGAGCCCTGTCGAAGGCGACAGGTGCGTAAAGGGTGAGACCGCTTTCACTTTGGCGCACGGTCTCGGTATCGACTCTCAAAAAAACTCTTTTTTGTGGGTTCCAACCGATCTAACGAGAGAGAACCGGAGTTTTTTTGACCTTACTTGACGGGGAATCGCATTGGATGTTTGAATGGGCAAATTCCCCGCACAGAGTCGATTACACTCTTCGTCGCTTGGGAGGTCGGCAGCCGTTGTGAGGAATTGGGGTGACATCTCGAATTAAGGTGATTTCAATCCCTGCCGCTTGCAGAGCCCGAATTGCGGTTTCTCGTCCGGCTCCCGGCCCGCTCACCATCACTTCGAGTTGACGCATTCCCTGTTCCATCGCTCGCTTGGCGGCGTTATCGGCTGCCGTTTGAGCCGCAAAGGGCGTTCCTTTTTTGGCTCCCTTAAATCCACTCGAACCGGATGATGCCCAAGAGATAACATCACCCCGGGTATCGGAGATGGTCACGATGGTATTGTTGAAGGTGGAGCGAATATGAGCCACTCCGTTGGGGACGTTTCGTTTGTTTCTTTTTGTGCTGCTTTTTTTTGTTGGTCGCGCCATGTTGCTTTTTTAAAAGATCGATCCAGTTGGGTTGGACATAACAATCCAGAATTATTTCTTCGAGACTGCTTTTTTCTTGCCGGCTACCGTGAGTCGTCTGCCGCGACGGGTACGGGCGTTTGTTCGAGTTCGCTGACCGCGTACGGGCAGCCCCTGACGATGGCGGCGACCGCGATAGGTGCCAATGTCTGCTAAGCGCTTGATGTTCATCGATTCCCAGCGTCTCAGGTCTCCTTCGACTTGATAGTTGGCTTCGATGAACGACCGCAGTTTCGCGACATCTTCGTCGCTCATGTCCCGCACTCTCGTGTCGGGGTTCACTCCTGTTTTGGCGATAATTTCTTGCGATCGCGACAGACCAATTCCGAAGATGTAGGTCAGTCCGATCTCAATCCGCTTATCTCGCGGAAGGTCTATCCCTGCTATCCGTGCCACACTTAATTTTCTCCCTAACTGCTGCGTTGATTTGGCAATTTCTTGCTTCTGCTGTGGGTTTGTGCCTTCCTCAATTTATTCAATTGAGGGAGGACGAACGAAGCATTCATTCTATCCCTGGCGCTGCTTGTGCTTTGGATTTGAACAAATGACCATGACTCGACCGCGACGACGGATGACGCGGCATTTTTCGCAAATCTTTTTGACTGAGGCTCTAACTTTCATGCCTATTTTGGCAACACTGCAAGCTTTTTATTATATCAATTCTTGTGTATTTTTTCCAGACCGATAGAAATTTATTTTTTGCGCAGGCGGTAAGTAATCCTGCCTTTGCTCAGGTCGTAGGGGGTTAACTCCACTTTGACGCGATCGCCGGGCAGAATCTTGATATAGTTCCGCCGGATTTTCCCCGAAATATGGGCCAATACATTAAACCCATTGTCGAGTTCGACGCGAAACATGGCATTGGGGAGGGACTCTGTTACCATCCCTTCCATTTCAATCAAATCTTGTTTGGGCAATTTTCTTCTCGCTTATGGTACTAACGCTCTTGCTGGAGTCTCGGTGACAAAAGGGACGATCTTCGTTCAAAAACGGTCAAATCATAATCTATTTTGCCGCCGCTTCGACTACATTTTAGCAAAAATTAACAACATCGCCGATAAAGACGACACAATAAGGAGAAAGCGCTTGAACGTTCTCCCCTAAAAGCCTCCTTCCGAACTGAAATTTAAGCCTCGACCAACTCCCTCAGCGCCGCTGTCACCGTTTCGGGCGAGCGATCGCCGTTTACCCCGTGCAAAACCTGGCGCTTTTGGTAAAAGTCGTTAACGGGCGCTGTTTGTTCCCGATACACTTCCAAACGGCGGCGAATGGTTTCCTCGCTGTCGTCCCTGCGTCCCCGTCCCAACAAGCGAGCAATCAGTACCTCATCGGGAACCGTCAAACTCAATACGCAATCGGTTTGTTGCTTGAGTTCGCTCAAAAGTTTATCCAAAAATTCCGCTTGGCTGACATTGCGCGGAAACCCATCGAGAATCCAGCCCTCTCGGGCATCGGGTTGAGCGAGGCGATCGCGAATCAAATCGAGCATCAACGCATCGGGAACCAACTCCCCCGCATCCACGTAAGCCTTCGCCCTTGTTCCCAACGGCGTTGCCGAGGCAATTGCCGAGCGCAAAATTTCCCCCGTCGAAATATGCGGGATACTCATCGACTCCGCCAACTGTTGGGCTTGGGTTCCCTTCCCCGCTCCCGGCGGCCCCAAAAAAATCAATCGTTTTGCCATTTTTCATTGGTCATTGCTCATTGGTCATTCGTCCTTCGCCTTGAATCGTCACTTTTGCCTTCTGCCGAGAGTTCCCGGTCGAGTAACGTTCCGACTAACTTCTCATCAAGCGTAAATTCGCAATCCGCAAACGTCCCCAACCCTTACGAATTACGAATCCACCTTACTGCTTCACAATTCCCTCATAGCGCTGAGAGATCACATAAGTTTGAATTTGCTTAGCCGTATCGATCGCAACCCCCACCAAAATCAGCAGGGAAGTTGCCCCAAAGCCTCGCAACGTTTGGACTCCCGTCGCGCTTTCCACCGCTGTCGGCACCGTTGCCACAATACCCAAAAACGCCGCACCCAAGAACGTCAAACGGTTTAACACCCCTTCGAGGTACTCGCTCGTCGCTTTCCCCGGTCGAATCCCCGGAATGCTCGTCCCCATTTTCTTGAGGTTTTGCGCCATATCCACCGGATTCACAATCAACGACGCATAGAAATAGCTAAAAAACACGATTAACACCAGGTACACCAAAACATAGGCCCATCGACCCGGCTGAAGTGAATTGGCGATGTTTTGCAACACCTGACTCGCACCGCCTGCTTGCGCGAAAATCGGCAACCCCGCTAACGAAGCCGGTAAAATCAATACCGCCGATGCAAAAATAATCGGCATCACGCCCCCTTGATTGAGGCGCAGTGGTAAATAATTCTTCCGTTCCCGATAGAGGCGCTTCCCAACTTGACGGCGGGCAGAAATAATCGGAATGCGTCGCGTCCCTTCCTGAACGAAGACAATGCCCACAATCGTGAACAAAAAGATCAGCAACAGAAAGACCACTTGCGCCACGGCTTCTCGTCCTCCTTGTTGGGCAAACTCGATGGTATTTCCCAGCGTTCGCGGCAAAACGGCGACAATATTGACAAAAATCAACAAAGATGCTCCGTTACCAATTCCGCGCTCGGTAATCAACTCAGAAATCCACATCACGAACATCGAGCCCGCTGTCAAAGCGAGAACGGTTTCAATGACAAACATCGGTCCGTCGTTAACCGCATAGGGTCGCAACAAACCGAGGGTGATGGCAAAACTTTGAATAATCGACCAACCTAAGGCGACGTAGCGCGTAATTTGAGAAATTTTGCGCCGTCCGGCTTCCCCCTCATTTTTCTGCAAATTCTCCAACGACGGCAAAGCAGCCGTAAGGAGCTGAATAATAATCGAGGCATTAATAAACGGTAAAATCCCGAGGGCGAAAACGCCGAGTGCGGTTAAACCGCCCCCTGAAAAGATATCTATAAAACCGAGAACGGAGTTCCCTCGAACCGCTTGGGCAAAAGCATCGAGGTCGATGCCCGGTACGGGAACTTTAACGCCAAAGCGCACGAGAATGAGCAAGCCGATGGTAATAAGGATTCGACCTCGCAAACCGGCGGCTTGGGCCATTTGCATAAACGTTTCTTGCGCTGTTGGCGTTTTATCGCGACTGACGACCATGAAAAATTTCCTTTAACACGCGAATGGCTTATCTCTATCGATCTTAAGTTATTCTTAAAAAAATGGTTGGTAGTAGGCGCTTCAGCGCCAAGTGGTTGGTAGTAGGCGCTTCAGCGCCAATAAAGGGTTTAGCGCCCAAGCAAGAGGGTTGGTAATTAGGTGGGCACAATTATTCGTAAAACAGCGATTAAAATCGAAAATCATGAAACCCTCCTTGTTTCGGGCTGTAAGGTTTATTGATGCCTGCCTCCATATAGGCGCTGAAGCGCCTACTACGAACGAACGGAACTACGAACTAATAACTTCCCACTGACCCCCTGCGCCTTCGATTTTGCTTTTAGCACTCGCTGTAAACGCCACCGCTTTAACTTGCAAAGGGACATTGAGTTCGCCATCGCCGAGGACTTTTAACGCGCCGCGACCTTTACGAACTAAGCCTTTTTCCAATAGCAGCTCGCGGGTCACTTCCGTATTGGCATCTAACTCGGACAGTTGGCCGACGTTAATAACCGTGTAGTTTTTGGGATTGATAACCGTAAAATGCTTGAGCTTCGGCACGCGCCGATACAAGGGCATTTGCCCCCCTTCAAAGCCCGGTTTCGTTCCCGTACCCGATCGCGACTTTTGTCCGCGCATCCCAAAGCCACAACTGGCACCTTGACCGGCGGAGATGCCGCGACCGACCCGACGGCGGGGTCTGCGGGAACCTTTTTTGGGAACCGCGTCGTGAATTCTCATATCGCTCCTTCTTGTTGATGTTCTAGATAACTCGTAGACGAGGGCGGGGTAAACCCTCTATTAATCTAACGACTAAGCTTTAGCACTTTCTAAGCTTCAAACCTTCTGCCCTCTGCCTTCTGCCTTCTGCCTTCACATCCTAAGCGTAAAGCTGTTCGAGGGGAATGCCTCGTTCTTGGGCAACTTCGGAGAACGTGCGTAAGGTTTCCAAAGCGTCGATGGCAGCCCGGGCATTATTCAGAGGATTATTAGAACCCAGTTGCTTGGCTAAAATATTTTGAATCCCTGCCAATTCTAAAACGGTACGCACGGCTCCCCCTGCAATTACCCCCGTCCCGGGTGCAGCCGGACGCATCATCACTTTCGCGCCTCCCGCAACGCCATGAATGGGATGGGTAATTGAGTTCGCCTTGGTTAAAGCAATTTCAATCAATTGCTTCTTCCCGTCGGCTACGCCCTTGCGCACGGCACCGATTACATCGCTCGCCTTCCCGACACCCACGCCCACTTGACCTTTTTCATTGCCGACGACGACAATGGCGCGGAAGCTGAGTTTTTTACCGCCTTTAACTACCTTACTCACCCGACGGATTTGAATCACCCGTTCTTGGAAGTTGGATTCTTTTTCTTTAGCTCGGCTTTTTTTTCGTTGTTTTGCCATAGGATTTCTGGGAGTGCTATAATAATCAACTGCTTCGGAACATTATAAGGGTAGCGTGACTTTCTAAAAGTCTAGCCCACCTTCGCGAGCGGCTTCGGCTAGAGCTTGAACGCGACCGTGGTAGAGGTTGCCCCCGCGATCGAAGACGACCTTTTGGATGCCTTGGGCGATCGCGCGCTTGGCAATCAATTGCCCGACGGCTGCCGAAGCTTCGCGCGTCGAAGTCGAACTCAAACTCGCCTTAACTTCGGGATCTAGGGTCGAAGCAGCCACCAGCGTCCGATGTTGGGTATCGTCGATGGCCTGGACGTAAATATGTTGGTTGGAGCGAAAAACAGCCAAACGAGGGCGTTCTCCCGTTCCGCTCACGGTTTTGCGCAGTCGTTTGTGACGGCGCTGGGTTAATTCTCTGCGCGTTCGCTTCATAACTCTTTACTTCTACTTCTTAGCTTTACCAGTCTTACCTGCTTTGCGTCTAACGTATTCGCCTTGGTAGCGAATGCCTTTGCCTTTGTACACTTCCGGCGGGCGGACGGCGCGAACCTTGGCTGCCATATCGCCGACTAATTCCTTATTGATACCGCTGACGGTGACTTGCAAGCCCCGA
The DNA here is from genome assembly GCA_034189065.1 of Cyanobacteriota bacterium. GTDB lineage: Bacteria > Cyanobacteriota > Cyanobacteriia > Cyanobacteriales > Spirulinaceae > FACHB-1406. The sequence continues at coordinate 44,627 of JAXHVQ010000010.1, read as the reverse complement.
CTCTCTTTGGGAACGTCGAACTGAATCTCGTCGGGCGGTTCGATTTCCACCGGGTGACTGTAGCCGACGTTGAGAACCAGGGTTTTGCCCTGCATTTGGGCGCGATAGCCTACGCCTTGGATTTCGAGGCGTTTGGTATATCCGCTAGACACCCCATCGACCATATTAGCCACCAGGGTACGCGAGAGGCCGTGACGCTGGCGGGCGACGCGAGAGTCATCCCGGCGCAGGACGTTGATTGCGTTGCCCTCTTGTTCGACGCTCACTTGTTCGGTTAGGACTCGTTGGAGTTCTCCTTTGGGCCCTTTGACTTTGACACTTTGCCCGTCAATTTCCACCGTCACTTTATCGGGAAGGGGAATCGGGCGTTTGCCGATACGAGACATAATTTACATTACTCCTTGTCGATTTTGATTTCGTTGGAAATTCGCAGGATCGAGGGAGGGCGCTACCAGATATAACAGAGGACTTCGCCGCCAATTCCCTGTCGTCGCGCCTCGCGATCGGTCATAATGCCGCTGGAGGTGGAAATAATTGCGATGCCAATGCCCCCCAGAACTCGAGGCAATTCTTTACTATTTTTGTACACACGCAAACCGGGTTTGCTGATGCGCTTGAGGCGGCGGATTAAGGGCTGTCGGTTTTTGCCGACGTATTTGAGTGCGACGCTTAATTCTTTTTTGACTCCTTCGCCAACTTCTTCGTAATCGCCAATGTAGCCCTCTTCTTTTAGCACTTTGGCGATACTGCGCGTCATTCGAGTTGAGGGAATTGCAGTTGTTGCGTGTCGAACTGCCCCCGCATTGCGAAGGCGAACGAGCATATCTGAAATGGTATCGTTTGTTGCCATGTTCCTTTGTTTTCCTCCTTCAATCGGGCTTAGTTATTTCGGAATGGCATTCCCATCTCTTTGAGTAGGGCGCGACCTTCTTCATCGGTGTTCGCCGTGGTAATAATTGAAATATCCATACCTCGAATTTGGTCGATGCTGTCGTAATCGATTTCGGGGAAGATAATTTGTTCTCTAACGCCTAAACTATAATTTCCTCTACCGTCGAAGCTTTTGGGGCTTACGCCGCGAAAGTCGCGGATGCGGGGGAGGGCTATACCGATTAAGCGGTTGAGGAAGGCGTACATCCGTTCGGAACGGAGCGTCACCATGAGTCCGACGGGCATTCCTTCTCGGAGTTTAAAGCCCGCGATCGCCTTTTTTGCGCGCGTGACGACGGGCTTTTGACCGGTGATTATCGAGAGTTCGCTCATGGACGATTCGAGGGCTTTTGCATTTTGGTTCGCCTCTCCCAGTCCCCGATTCACTGTAATTTTAATGACTCTGGGAACTTGATGAATATTGGTATAGTTAAATTGCTCGGTCAGTTTGGGAACAATTTTTTCTTGGTACAGGGTTTTCAACGGTTGAGTCATAGCTATAGCGAGTCTATTTGAGTCGTGAAATCTAGAATTGGGCAGAATGGGAGAATAGAAGAATTCAGAATGGAAGAATAGGAGAATTCAGAATTGGGAGTCGTAAAAACAAGCAAGATCGCCGATCGCCAATTCCTCTGAACTCGTCACAGATCGCTTATCCCTCTGAACTTTAAACCCATCACCCATTAGTCAATAATTTCGCCAGTTTTCTTAAGCATCCGCACTTTGCGACCGTCCTCGCCAAAGGTATAACAAATGCGGCTGGCGACCTTTTCTTTATTAGAATAGAGCATAACGTTGGAGCTATGAATCGGCGCTTCAAAGGTATCGATTCTGCCCGATTCTCCTTCTTGTTGAGGCTTCACGTGCTTGGTTTTAACGTTGACTCCTTTAACCACAACTTTGCTTTTAGTGGGAAAACTTTTCACCACTTCTCCCACTTTGCCCTTGTCGCGACCGGAAATTACTTGTACGGTGTCGCCTTGTTTGACGTGCATTTTGTAGCGTTGGGGTTGACTTTTTGCCGATTTTTTGGTTTTAGCCATTTAAAGTACCTCCGGAGCGAGAGTAACAATTCGGGTAAAGTTGCGATCGCGCAATTCTCGAGCCACCGGTCCGAATACGCGAGTCCCTCTCGGATTTCCCTCGGGGTTGATAATCACCGCCGCATTGTCGTCGAAGCGAATCGTCATCCCGCTTCCCCGACGCAGGGATTGGCGCGTTCGCACCACAACGGCGCGCACGACATCGGATTTTTTGACTCCCATATTGGGAATGGCATCTTTAACCACGGCGATAATTTCATCGCCAATGCCAGCGTAACGGCAATTTCCTTTACCGAGAACCCGCAAACACATTAGTTTTTTTGCGCCGCTATTGTCGGCGACATTGAGATAGCTTTGTTGTTGAATCACTGGAACCCTCCTCCTTCGGGCGAATATATAGAACTTGACTTTTTACGCTAATCGTGCATTCGCCCGCTCTTACCGGTTAGCCGAACTCAAAATTTCAGCAACCATCCAGCGCTTAGTCCGACTGAGGGGGCGGGTTTCTTGAATGCGGACGCGATCGCCAATTTTGCATTGATTGTCTTCGTCGTGGGCTTTATAGCGCTTGGTTTTGACAACAATTTTGCCGTATTTGGGGTGGGGAGAGCGGTTTTCGATGGCGACGACAACGGTTTTTTGCATCTTGTCGCTCACCACAAAACCCACTCGTTCTTTAACTGCCATTGGGGTTTACTCCTCTTCTGCGGTTGCTGTTACGGTTGCTGCGGGTTCGCTCTCAGCGGGCGTTGCTGCCTCTTCCACAGGTGTTGCAGCTTTGCTCTCAGCAGGCGTTGCAGGCTCGCTCTCAGCAGGCGTTGCGGGTTCGCTCTCAGCAGCAGCTCGAGCTTTGAGTTTCGCTTCGATTTGGCGTTCGCGCTCCACCGTCAGCATTTGAGCGATACGATGGCGGAGGTGCTTAAACTGGTGAGGTTTTTCCAACTGACGAGTCGCCTGTTGCAAGCGCAATTCAAACAACTTCCGTTTGGCGCTCAAAATTTCTTCGCTGAGTTCTTCGTCGTTGAGCTTTCTAACGTCTTGAATCTTGGGAAATGCCATCGTTTAAGTGTACTCCTCATCGCGGGTGACAAACTTAGTCGCGATCGGCAACTTTTGCATTGCCAAGCGCATGGCTTCGCGCGCAATTTCCTCAGAAACGCCTGCCATTTCAAACATAATTCGTCCGGGTTTAACGACGGCGACCCAAAATTCGGGAGACCCTTTCCCCGAACCCATGCGCGTTTCAGCCGCGCGCATCGTCACCGGTTTATCGGGAAAAATACGAATCCAAATTTTACCGCCCCGACGGACGTAGCGCGTCATGGCACGACGGGAAGCCTCAATTTGACGGGCAGTAATCCAACCGGGTTCGATGGCTTGGATGCCGAAGTCGCCGAAGTTGAGGTTACAGCCTCGAGTAGCCAAACCCCTCATGCGCCCGCGCTGTTGTTTGCGAAATTTTGTACGTTTGGGACTTAACATAATTGTCCTTTGTCCTTTGTCCTTCGTCCTTTATCTTTTGTCCTTCGTCCTTGGAAGGGTAGCCACTCGTGACTAATGACCAATGACTAATAACCAATAACTATTCCGAGCGATCCTCAAATTGCTGTCGGCGGCGCTGCTGTCGGCGAGCGGTGGGCGCTGGGGCAGCAGTCGGCGTTGCTTCTTCTTGACCGGGTATAATTTCTCCTTTGAAGACCCAGACTTTAATACCCAAAATCCCGTAGATGGTCAACGCCGTTCGGTAGGCATAATCAATATCCGCCCTCAACGTATGAAGGGGAACGCTTCCTTCCATCGTGGACTCGGTACGGGCAATTTCAGCCCCGTTGAGCCGCCCGCTCACCTGAATTTTAATCCCCTTAACTTCGGCTTTAACTGCCCGTTGAATCGCCTGACGCACAACGCGCCGAAACGAAACCCGTCGCTCCAACTGTTGGGCAATATACTCAGCAATCAGCCCAGCATCGGCATCCACGCGAGAAACTTCAATGACGTTGACGCGAATTTGGCGGTTGCCGCCCAAAAATTCCTGCAACCCGGCGCGCAGCGATTCGATGCCGCTGCCGCCGCGACCCACAACCACCCCGGGACGGGCGGTGTGAATTTCCAGGTCGATTTGGTCGGCTTTGCGCTCGATGCGTACCTCAGATATCCCGGCATAGGTTTGGTTTTTACCTTGATTGGGATTTCTATTGAGCGTTTGTTCGACGTATTGTCGAATTTTGCGGTCTTCTTGTAAAAGTTCGGGATAGCGTTTAGTATCGGCATACCAGCGAGAGCGATGATCTTTCGTAATGCCGAGACGAAAGCCCCTTGGATGAATCTTCTGTCCCACGACGGTTTTCCTCGTTATTCCTCTAAATTGGGAGCCACAGCCACGGTAATGTGGCAGGTTGGTTTGCGGATTTGGTAAGCTCGTCCCTGGGCGCGGGGTCGATAGCGCCGCAAGCTCGGCCCTTGGTCGGCATAGGCGCTGCTGACCACCAGTTCTGCCGGATTGTAGCCGTTGTTGTGTTCAGCATTGGCTACAGCCGATCGCAAGACTTTCAAAATTGGACCGCAGGCGCGATAGGGCATAAATTCCAGCAGAATCAATGCTTCTCGATAGGAACGACCGCGAATTTGATCGAGAACCCGCCGTACCTTATGGGGTGACATCCGGATATAACGCGCGATCGCCTTAACTTCTTGTTCGGTATCTACCTTAACCATACTTTACTCCTTATCTACGCCCCGCTTTCTTATCGCCTTTTGCGTGTCCCCGAAAGGTGCGCGTCGGGGCAAATTCGCCCAACTTATGACCCACCATTTGCTCGGAAACATAGACGGGAACGTGCTGGCGACCGTTATGCACGGCGATGGTATGACCCACCATTTGCGGAAGAATCGTTGACGCTCTCGACCAAGTTTTAATCACTCTTTTCTCATTCTTGGCGTTGAGCTTTTCAATTTTCGACAGCAGGCTGTCGGCAATAAATGGTCCTTTTTTGAGAGAACGACCCATAATGTCTCTAACCTTAAAACTTTAAAATTAACCTAACCTTTTCCAGCATTGCGCCGTCGAACAATCAGCTTGCTGCTCTGTTTCTTGCGCTTGCGCGTCTTCGCCCCCAATGTGGGTTTGCCCCAAGGAGTCACAGGTCCGCTGCGACCGATAGGCGCGCGACCTTCGCCGCCGCCGTGGGGGTGGTCTACCGGGTTCATGGCGCTGCCGCGAACGTGAGGTCTCCTGCCCAAACGCCGCGTCCGTCCGGCTTTCCCCAAACTTAAGTTTCTCGCCTCTGCATTGCCCACTCTGCCAATGGTGGCATAGCATTCTCGGCGAACCATGCGCACCTCTTTAGAAGGCAATTTCAGCGTCACATAATTTCCCTCTTTCGCCACCACTTGAGCCGCAGCCCCCGCCGCGCGTACGATTTGTCCCCCTCGACCGGCATAGAGTTCGATGTTATGAACGTCGGTTCCCAACGGAATCTTGCTCAATGGCAGGGCATTGCCCACCTCAAAGGGGGCATCTTCCCCAGAAATGACAAAACTGCCCACTTGAATGCCATTGGGCGCGAGAATATAGCGCTTTTCCCCATCTTGGTAGAATAGCAGGGCAATTCTCGCATTGCGATTGGGATCGTATTCAATGGCTGCTACTTTCGCGGGAATCTTATGTTTATCGCGACGAAAGTCGATTTTACGATAGAGGCGCTTGTGACCGCCTCCGCGATGGCGACTGGTGATGACACCGCGATTGTTGCGTCCTTTCTTATTATGTTTGTGCTTAGTGAGCGACTTTTCGGGCTCGGTTTTCGTGATGTCGGCAAAGTCAGAGACGCTGGCTTGCCGAGTGCCGGGAGTCATTGGTCTGTAGGAACGAATACCCATTGTTACAGTTGCTTTTCGGTTGGCAGTTGGGTCGGTTTTACAATTCTGGGAAGAGGAAGGACTGGAGCGAGTCTTCGGGGGCGAGGGTGACAATCGCTCGTTTGTATAAGGGTTTATAACCGATATAGCGACCGACGCGCTTCTTTTTCCGAGGCGGACGTAAGGTATTCACTTTCGTCACTTTTACGCCAAATAACCCCTCAATTGCGGCTTGAATTTCGGGCTTGCTGGCTTTCAGCGCGACATCAAAAACGTATTTATTTTGCTCCATCAGCAGCGTCGCTTTCTCGGTGACAATGGGCCGAATAATCAGATCGGCTAAAGCGCGGGGATTGGTTCTAATCACCGTACACCTCCTGAATTTTTTGCAGGGCGGGTTTGACAACTGCGATTTTGTCTGCCCACAGCAGGTCGTAAACGTTCAACTGATTCGCCAAAAGAATTTTGAGTTCCTTTAAGTTTCGACCCGATAAATAAACGTTGTGGGCTTTTTCGTTGAGGATCAACAAGACTTTTTCTCCTGGACCGATTCCCCAGCGGGAGAAGGCAGACACTAAATCTTTAGTTTTCGGACGAGAAAATTCCTCAGCAAAGTCTTCGACAATTGTCAAGTCCTCCGCTCGACTTTGAAATGCCGTTCTCAAAGCTAAACGCCGCTCTTTACGGTTCATCTTTTGGCTGTAATCCCTGGGTTTGGGACCAAAAATTACGCCGCCGCCTCGCCATAGGGGAGAACGATTGGACCCCGCCCGGGCGCGTCCGGTTCCTTTCTGCCGCCAGGGTTTGCGACCGCCGCCGCGCACTTCAGAGCGGGTTTTGGTGGAGGCGGTTCCTTTGCGGGCGTTGGCGAGGTGCCGCACCACCGCCCGATGGAGGATATGGGAGGCGTTTTCTTCTTTTGCCGTCCGCAACTCAAAGGTTGCTTCGCCAACCTCGTCGCCTTGCCAGTTTTTTACTACACGAGTAACCATTGTTCTGTCTTTTGTCTTCTATCGGAAGGGAAGGAGTCAGAATATCAGAATTCAGAATGGGAGAATTCAGAAGGGAAAATGCTGTAGGTCGCGGATTTTTGCCCCCCGTTAGCGCCCTTTCCTTAACTCGATTTCCCAAAGGTTTTAGTGGGGGTTAAGCTCAGAAGCGCGCCCGGTTTTCCCGGAACAGCTCCTTTAATTAACAGGAGATTGCGATCGCTATCCACTCGAACTACTGTCAGTTTGCGAATGGTCACTTTCGTCCCTCCATACCGACCGGCCATCTTCTTACCGGGGAAGATACGACCGGGCGTGGTTCCCGGACCTGTGGAACCGGGTTCTCGGTGGTTTTTTGAACCGTGGGACATGGGTCCTCGTCTAAAGTTGTGCCGCTTTTGATAGCCGGCAAAGCCCCGACCGATGGTTTTCCCCGATACGTCAACCTGTTGCCCGTTACTAAAAATATCGGCTCCCACAGCTTGCCCCAATTCAAATTGAGCGGCATCGTTTAGGCGATATTCTTTGAGATGGCGCAAGGGAGGGGCGCTGGATTTTTTGAGGTGTCCCAATTCGGGACGAGTCAGCGCTTTTTCTTTGACTTGGTTATAGCCAATTTGGACAGCGCTGTAGCCGTCGGTTTCTGGTGTTTTGACTTGGGTGACGGTACAAGGACCGGCTTGAATGACCGTGACGGGAATGGCAAGTCCCGTTTCGGGTTCAAAAATCTGGGTCATGCCCAGTTTGGTGCCGAGGATGCCGAGAGACACAATCTACCCCTCTCCTTAAGATAATGTAGACAACAAAATTATTGGACTCGATGGCAATGGGGGAGCAAAAAAACTCCCTTTGTTGCCCCTTATCCGTATAAAATCTCCTCCAACCGGAGAAGTTTTAAGGGTTTTTTTTAGATTAAGTGCAAGATGACTAGCCCGCGAACTCGAAAATTCGGTTTTTGCGGCTAATGGGATCGCCTGCGATCGCGCCAGACTTAAAGACGGTAGCCTTCAGTATCCAGAGCAAGGCGAAATCTTACGCGCAACTCTATCTTTCTTTCTGCTTAAAACTAACCTTGTCTAACAAGGCAGTTGTAACCGTTTTGAGGTCACGATTTACTACTATATCCGCCTTTATATATTTAGTCAAGGTTTTGGAGGAAGTTGATGGGAAACCCCCGGCGGGGGGAGCGGGGGGAGCAGGGGAAGCAGGGGAAGCAGGGGAAGCAGAGGGAGCAGGGGAAGCAGGGGAAGCAGAGGAGAATTGTTTTTAATTTTTAAGCAACCCTAATATGCCTCGATCGCATTGATGAATAGGATTTCAGCTTTGTGCAGCAAGCCTTATAATAGAACGTTAAAAACAATCTCCATTATTACCCCACTTAAAACTCATGCCACTGCTGACAACGGGCAAATCCTTCATTCGCGACCTCGAACAGTCGGGCGCTTTAGCCACGTATATGCCCTTGGAAGGAGGGTTTGAAGGTCGCTATCAACGGCGCTTGCGGGCGGCGGGCTATGTTACCCTCAATTTAACCGCGCGGGGATTGGGCGATTTATCGGCGTATTTAACGGGATTTCACGGGGTTCGCCCTCCCCATTTAGGGAAGAAGAATATCGCCCAAGATGCAATGGTGGGGACGCGCTACTACGTTCCGCCCATTGCGACGTACCAACTTGAAACGCTGTCGCCTAAATCCAAGGGACTCGCGCTGTGGATTATTGAAGGAATGGTTCTCTCGCGCCAGGAACGGGAATATTTGGCGAATTTGCCCGAGTTGGAGCCGAGAATTAAGGTGGTTTTGGAATTAGGAGGCGATCGCTATTTCCGCTGGGAACCGCTTCAGGCAACGCTAGCGGCGGCATAAGCAAGGGGTGGGAGACTGTCAAATGCTAGCAAACCGCGACTATACCCTAATTATCGATAAAAGTAGCAGTATGGCTGTTGCTAACTCGCCCAACGGGAAAAGCCGCTGGTCTGTCATTCAAGAGTCTACCCTCGCCCTCGCTCAAAAATGCGAAGAATTAGACCCCGACGGACTAACAATTTATACCTTTTCCGGCCGCTTCAGGCGCTACGATTACGTTACCGCCGATAAAGTCAGTCAAATTTTCCTGGAAAACCTTCCTTCGGGACGCAGCGATTTAGTGGGAGTCCTCCAAGATGCGCTCGATCGCTATTTTACGCGCAAGGATAAGGGGGAGACGAAACCCAACGGAGAAACCATCCTTGTGGTGACAGACGGAGAACCCGACGACTGTAGCGGTGTGGCGCGCATTATTGTAGACGCTTCGCAGCGCATCGATTGCGATGAGGAACTGGCTATTTCGTTTATTCAAGCCGGAGATAACCCCGAAGCAACTCGATTCCTCAAAATCCTCGACGATGACTTGGCGAAGGCAGGCGCGAAGTTTGATATTGTTGATACCGTCACCATCGAGCAGATGCGGGGAATGAGTTTAACGGATGTTTTAATGGATGCGATTTTGGATTGAGGGGTTCGGCGGAAATGCACTCTTTCTTTACAGATACTTTACCAATTAATAATTAACAATTAATAATTAATAATTGGGTCTAAGACTTCTTCGTAAAGGAAGAAAAGGACACGGGTCTTATGGTCTCCTCTCTGGCAGTGAGTTGTCCGAAGGAGTGCTGCGTTCATCGTATAAACGCGGTAATTATTCATTATTCATTGTGAATTAGGGTATTTTCATAGGAGTTGTAAAAGCTTGACTTCGGAGAGAATTTGTGGTTGTAAATCAAAGCAAAGAAGAAAGAGTCTCAATTAACGCCGTATTTTCTTCCGGCGTTCCGATAGTTATTCGCAACTTATTATCCAATTTAGGCTGTTTAAAATAACGGACTAAGATTCCGCGCTCTTTGAGTTGCCGGTAGAGAAATTCCGCCTCGACATTGACAGGAACAGTCGCTAAAACAAAGTTAGCTTGGGAGGGTAAAACATAAAAGCCTAGTTTTAAGAGCGCGCTAGTCACCGCTGTGCGTTCGAGTTTTACCTTTTCAGCATTGTGTTCCTTGTGTTGCGAATCCGCGATCGCGGCCGTTGCCATTGCGATCGCGATCGCATCAACGTTATAACTATCCTTCACCTTCATCAACCCTGCCAACAGCACTGGATTGGCAACGCCAAACCCAAACCGCAATCCTGCCAACGAATATCCCTTCGAGAGCGTTCTTAACACAATTGTATTCTCATGCTTCTTCACCAACTCCAAAGCGTTGGTTTCGGCAAAATCAACATAAGCTTCGTCAACAACTAAAACGCCCGACAAATTCGCCGCCAACTTATCGAGAATTTCCAATGGAACCAGCGTTCCCGAAGGACTATTGGGCGAGGCAATAAAAGTAATCGCCGCTTGTGCCTCAATCAACTCTTCAGTTGGCAAGCTGTAATCTTCAGAGTAGGGAATTTCGATGGTCTCAGCCCCCTGAATTTCAGCCAGCGTGCGATACAAAACGTAAGTGGGGACGGGATAGGCAACCGCACGTCCCGGTTCGCTACAAGCGCGAAACAGCATTGTCAGTAAATCGTCGCTACCATTGCCCGCTAAAATCCAATCAGCCGGAACGCCTAAAACTTGACTCGCCCCTTGACAAAATTCCTTCGCCGTTGGATTCGGGTAACGTCGCAACTGTTGGGGATCGAACCCTTGAAGGATCTGCATCGCTTTTGGTGAGGGGGGATAAGGATTTTCGTTGGTATTGAGTTTAATGGTTCGGACGTGGGGCGGCGGCTGTTCTCCGGGAACGTAACCCGACATGGCCTGTACGTTGGCTCGAAAGTACGTTGTCATAAACTGCGATCGCTTCTAGATTGGGAACTTAAATTTTCTCAAAGTAAGAGGACTCGTGCAAGAGACAGCGCGCGAAGCGACTTTGGGCTGAAACTCGCCAATGTTATACCAAAAATCTAAAGTCCTGTCTCACATCAAGTTAGCTCAAACTAGATTCAGCAATGTGGTTTGTTTATCTAAGTAAGACGCTACATTTGAAAACTGGTATTAGCAACGACGGTAAATCCGAATTATATCAAATCCGGTTGAATGACCTAATGTAGGGGCGGGGTAACCCCGCTCCTACAGATGGGGGGACACCCGGAGACACGGAGATGTTTTTATGATGGGCGATGAGTGCGGATTTTAGCTCGGGGAAATGGAAACACGACAGTAAGTACTGCAGTACTGATTTGCGTTTTCCACTTTAGACTTCTGTGAAGATTTAAGCAACCCTAATATACCTCGATCGCATTGATGAATAGGGTTTGCCGCTTTGTGCAGCAAACCCCAGATAGAGCAAGTCCCGATTTTTCGCTTCAACGAGCGCCCTGTGTTGCCTGATGAAGTAACACTCAGCGTACCGATGTTTTATAGCGTTTCTGAATGGGATGTAAAACTCTCGTTTCGTACAGAATTCAGAATTCAGAATTCAGAATTCGGAATTTGAGAGAGGAGCGAGGAATTCTTAAAAGTAGACGATTTCTCATCTCCGTTTACGTCTCGGAGCAAAAACGCTATAGAAATGTCGCGAACGTTCTTTATATCTCTAGGCGAATTAAATTGTGATATCTTTGACCCATCAAACAAAGGGGTTAAGCCCTTCACCTGCTCCTGATCGCGGTTGAGAGTGGGATGCAAGTTTCTTTATACCTATCATCAAGCACAAAACGAAAATGTCTGCACCTAACGTAAAACCCAAACTGATTATTCATGGCGGCGCTGGACTATCCCTGGGAAGCAAGGGAGGCGTAGAAGCGGTTCGGCGATCGCTTCACGGTATTGTCAAGGAAGTGTACGATCTCCTGCTGCATGGAGGACGCGCTAAAGAGGCGGTTATAAAAGGCTCTCAGTTGCTCGAGGACGAACCGCGTTTCAATGCAGGAACGGGTTCGGTGTTGCAATCTGACGGCCAAATTCGCATGAGTGCGTCTTTGATGGACGGTCAGTTACAATGTTTTAGCGGTGTCATTAATGTCTCTCGCGTTAAACATCCCATCGAACTGGCACGGGTCCTGCAAAATGAAACCGATCGCGTCCTCTCGGATTATGGTTCGATGGAACTATTGCGCGAGTTGAATTTACCAGTCTTCGATCCCCTAACCGACGTGCGTCTCCAGGAATGGATTGAGGAAAGAAAGCACAATTTTGAACGGGAGATGGCGGCGACAGTAGCCGAGCCCGAGTTGGCGGGGGCAAGGCGCGGTACCATTGGCGTGGTGGCTTTGGACTCGCAAGGTCATTTGTGCGTGGGAACTTCGACAGGAGGAAAAGGATTGGAGAGGATCGGGCGCGTCAGCGATTCGGCAATGCCTGCGGGGAATTATGCCAACTCGAGTGCGGCGGTAAGTTGTACGGGCATTGGCGAGGATATTATTGATGAGTGTTTGGCGGCGCGGGTTGTCGTGCGCGCAACGGACGGAATGTCTTTGGCGCAGGCGATGGAACGATCTTTTAAGGAGGCGCGCGATCGCCAACGGGATTTGGGCGCGATCTCCCTTTCTGCCACTGGCGCGATCGCTTGGGGAAAAACCAGCGAGGTGTTGCTCGCAGCTTATCACGACGGCAGCGCCATCGGCGATACTCTAGAATGGAACGAGGAAGGAATGTTAGTCGGTTCGATCGAGTAATTCGTCGTTTTTTGCCCTCGTCGCCTACTGTTTATGTTAGAACCAGATAATGGGACTCCTGGCGCGACAGGACTCGATAACGAGGAACTGATTAGCGCGATCGCACAAACGATTCTCGAACGCTTAGAAGTGCTGAACCCTCCAACCGAAGGAGATTCGGAAGCGATCGCCAGTACGACGTATCCGCGTTATCCCACTTTGGTCTTTTTTCGCAAAGCCAGCAGCCTGTTATCGGGTTTTTTATTGCTGTATTCCCTTTTTAATGTCTTTCAACGCCTATTTCCCGAAGCAGGCAGTCCCGCGATCGGGTCAATTGCTTCAATTTTGAGTATTATGATGGGCTTAACTTTAATTGTTTTGCTCGTTTTTGAAGTCTTCCTCGGCGCGGGAGTGGATATCGAGCGCAAACTTAAAAAAGGGGCTAAAATTCTCCACGACTATCAGTTTATTCCTTCATTAAATCACTTACCTTTCCTTTTGCTGCTTCTTGGATTGGGGTTTTTAACGATTATTTTTGGATTTGCGAGTTTGTATGCAGAACTGCTTCGGCACAATTCGAGCAATTTTTTCGGCTTGGAAGAAGGGTTTGTTTCAATTTACTTCTCAATTGTCACTTTTTCAACAGTGGGCTACGGCGATATTCATCCGATTTCTATAGGCGCTCGAGTGTCGGCAATTTGCGAAATTTTTATTTCGATGTTTTTTAGTTTAATTGCACTTTCTACCACTCTATCTTGGGTGACGGCTTACGAACGGCAGCAGCACGAACTTCTTATTCAAAAGCGCATTCAAGAGTTGGATAATCATTCGTAAGAGATTGCCCGTCAGTTTTTGCCTTCACGAGAATTTCACAAAATTTAGGAATTGACTACGCGATTTCCGAAGGGATTCAAGGCGATCGATACCGGGTCTAATCCCTTTATATTGCCTTAAAATGGCGGGATTTAAGATTTATCTCTGAGCGTAGCTTTACATTTTAAGTAAAATTCCTTAGAATACAAGGGAATAGATCGGGAAAGCCCCAAAACATTCTAGTTAAAAACCGCCATTATTGACTTTAAAATGTTTCAAACCCTCTGGATTGCGCGACACGGAAACCGCCTTGATTTCGTTGACCCTGATTGGTTTCTCCTGGCAGAACGTCCCTACGATCCCCCCTTATCCGCAGATGGAGTTGTTCAGGCAAAAGAGTTAGGACATCGCCTGAAGTCCGAGAACATCAAGCATATCTTCGCCTCTCCCTTCTTGCGTACCGTACAAACTGCCTACGAAGTGGCTAAAGTTCTCGATAAACCCATCAAACTCGAAGCGGGACTCTGCGAATGGCTAAACCCTGAATGGATGCCGGATACACCTGCGAGATTGCCTCGGGAAGTGCTAGCAGCAGAATATCCCGCGATCGATTTGAGCTATCAATCGCGAGTCCTCCCAAAATACCCGGAAAGCGAGGAAATTCTTAGACAGAGAATGACGAAAACCGCCAAACTTTTAGCTGAGGAATTTTCTGAAGAAATTCTGTTAGTGACTCATGGCGCGTTTGTTGTAGAAGGAACGTCAGGACTGATGGGAGGTCGTCCCCTCGTCAATCCCCAACTTTGCTGTTTAGTTAAGTTAGTGCGCAACTCCGGCGAGTGGAAAATGGAGTTAAACGGAGATACGTCGCACTTGAGTCGAAAACAGGAACCGGTTCGATTGAATTAGACGCAAGCATTCACCTATCAGCTTAAAGTAAATCTTTTTACCTTTTGCCTCTAGCCAAATTGCCTCGGTGCTGACTTCAGCCGAGAAGTCTATTTTGATTTTTAATTTCGCTTCGGGGCCTAATATCTGTAGGGACATTGCAATGCAATGCCCCTACCCTAAACACCACCCATAGCGCCCTTGCGTAAGTCCCGAATTGATTCTAGGAAAACAGCGGTAAGCCAAATCGCTCGGCTAAGGCAGTAATTCCATTGGCTAGAACAGTTACATCTTTGCCAATATTCCACAAGGCAAGCAAAGTAGCTTTAAGTCGGGAGTTTTTGGGTTCTGGCGCTTTAATTTCAGTTTTTAAGTCGCTTAAATACTCGATTGCTTCATTGCGAATTTCTAGATTGCTTAAGGCTTGAATATTTTCTTCTAAGGACGCAATCAATTGGGGAATTTTAGGTTGCGTTTCGTGGAGAATAGCAGCAATTTTTGCCTCACTATGAATTTCACCTCTCATGCGATTAATTCCGATATTGCTGTTTGGTTGATTGTAATTATCTCTCATGGATATGTTGTTTACAGTCGTTTGCAATGATTGTGATAATGATACTTGGTTAATCAGTTGATTGATTGTTGTTTGACACCAGGTAATTTGTTCTTTCTGACTATTAATTAACTTAGCATTCGACTGGCGTTCGTGTTCTATGACTGTTTGAGCAAATTCATAACCTTGCCAAAAATCCTTTTCCTTCTTCCCTTTATCTATACCGGCAGGAGTCCTAATTCTGACAAGAATATCTCCCTCTTCCACTTTTTGAATACTTTGGATTTCCAAAAACTCGCCTGTATCATCTTCAACCCGAAGAGAGCGGAAAGAATAAGCAAAAGCCTGCCAGTCAATACCGTCGCGAAAAAGTAAGTCGAGAGTTTCGGTGAGTTTCTGAAAACGTTGGGCGAACTCGCCTGGGGCGAAGTTTGTTTCTGGGTTGTGGGGACGACGTTCTTGTTGGTCGTATTTGAGATAAATGTACTCGCAAATAACGTTATTAAACTTGGTCTTGCTGTTGGTATGCCAATCTTCAATGCAAGCTCCAGTCAAGTTGACACCCTCAAACTTTGTTGCTAGCGCTTGAACCTCTGCGAGATTAGCTTCTATGAGTTGAACGTTAATAAGTCTAAGTCCACTAATGTCAGTTCCGGAGAGATCGGCTTTATAAAGATTGCACCCGTTAAGATTAACCGTCATCCAACCATTCCTTAGTACTGATACTCCGCATAGTTTTGCTTTATTAAGGTAGGATTCACTAAGGTTGGCTTCGCTGAGATTAGCCGCTATCAAAGAGGCATCACTAAGCTGAGTTTTACTGAGATTAGCTTTGCTAAGATTGGCTCGACTAAGCTTGGCAAAGTTAAAGTTAGCTTGACTAAGGTTAGCTTCTCTCAGGTCAGCTTCTGTGAGGTCAGTTCTACCAAAGTTAATTTTTCTAAGATCGGCTCCTCTAAGATTGATTCCCCTGAGATTGAGTCTTTGAAAATTTCGTTCTCCTGCGGCATAGCGCTGCAACAGTTCATCTGCGTCCATCAGGATAACTTTGAGTGAAGACGGCTAGCTTTCAGTATATCTTGGTCAACCTGATGCTGTGTCGAAAGCTGTGTAGAGCGGCCAAGGCTATCTCAACTTTAATCCATTGTTCTTCTCTAAAGTTACCTTGCCCGCTGCAAATTACTGTGGGTATTGCTGGCTAAAAAGTTTTTCTCTCAGTAGTCCGACTTACGTCACCGTACTACCCTGATGCACCGTTTTAACCCACTTCAACCGTTTCGGTCGTACCGACATCCGAGCTGTTGTCGCTGGCATAATCATCATCCAATGCAACATATAAATCAAGCCCAATAGGGTTTGAGCAAAGAGACCCAACCAGGAAGAGAGCGTCATTTGTTCGGTTTCAGCGCGCCGAACGCGATACAGTCCGCCTGACATCGCCAACGTTGCCCAAGCCATCATCAAACCCGAAATTGGGCTGAGAACGGGGAGATGGTGACGGGCAACAACCATAACCATATCGGGAATTGCAGCGGTGGGCAGAATATATTGAATGAGAACAAACGAGAGTAAATCCAAGGTTTTGGGAAAGGAAAGCCGATTGCTGGCAATTAAACGCCAGTAGTCGAGATAGCGCTGATAGCCGCCTTCTGCCCAACGATTACGCTGGTGCCAGAGAGCATTTGCCCCCGTCACACCTTCCTCTTCCACCGCCGGACACAGACAAAAGCCGATATCCCACTGGTCGAGGTGGAGGCGGACGGCGAGGTCGAGGTCGTCGGTAATCGTTTGTTCGTTCCATCCCCCACAACTTTTGAGAGCTTCTCGGCGGACAAATTGACCGTTGCCGCGCAGTTCGCCGATGCCGCCTGCGGCGATACGTTGCTGCTGGAAGAAGCTATCGAGAGCCATTTCTGCTTGTTGCCCTCGCGTCCAAAAGTTGAGAGGGGCGTTGGCGATCGCTTTACGCATTTGCACCGCCCCGATTTTCTCGTTGTCGAACAGGGGAACGATGCGTCGCAGCATATCGGGAGTTACGGAGGCATCGGCATCGAATACGCCAATGATTTCTCCTTCAGTCAGGGGAAGAATTTGATTGAGGGCTCCCGATTTACCACCTCCCATGCCAGCCGGACGGTGCAGGACTTTAAGTTGGGGATACTCTCGGGCGAGTCGGTCGAGGATTTCTGGAGTTCGGTCGGTGCTATGGTCGTCGATGGCCCAAACTTCGTAGCGATCGCTGGGATAATCGAGAGCGCACAGCATTCGCACCAGTCGCCCGATGACCGCTTCCTCGTTTTTCGCAGCGACGAGGAGGGAAACTTTGGGCGCGTTGGCTAAAGCGTCGTTGGTTAAAGGGTCGGGGTTGGGCTGGGGACGAGCGCTGAGGAGACGAATGGTATGAAATAGGAGAATGCTGGTGCCGCTAATAACTAGCCAAAATCCCCAAGAGACTAAATGCAGGGCGATGACGGTTCCCCAAATGGTCATGAGAGCGAGGGCTGCTTTGCCTCTGCGTCCTTCTTGACCGCGAAAAATTTCGCTCCTGAAGTCTTCTTCTTCTTCTTCGGGGTCAGACCATTCACACAGGAGAGAACTAAGGGGGTCTACATCTTCGTCGGCTTCGTTGTTGAACCAGGATTGTTCCGGCATAAGTTGTTCTTGGGTTTGGGTAGTTGAACCGATTCTTCGGTTGGGGGGAGGAAGCGATCGCGATATTTTGAAGGGGTTGAGCTTCGGACGAATTGGGGCGATCGCGCTGTTTTTATCCTTATATCCCCAAATTTTAGCGAAGAATTGTTAAAATTTTTAGCGAATTCTTTAATTTTGACAACTTCCGGAGCAGGGCGAGAATTTTTGTGCCTCAATCTTCAAATTGCCATTGGGTCGATTCGGCTTACAATAATTGAGGCTCGGACTTTGGATCGCTCCCACTGGCTGTAATTTTAATATTGGCGGAAATCAAACGACCAACTGTATGAACAACTGGTTTGCAACGGCGGCGATCGCTTTATTTTCTATTCTCTGGGTGGAGGGGGTTCGCGATCTTTATCATCTCCTTTCCCATCGTTTGCCGTCTCTTTATCGCTTACACGCTTGGCATCATCGGGTTTTTCGTCCCGATCTCTCGGTGGCGAATGAGGCGATTTATCGACAGGCTCATTGGTATAATGATGTTCCCGAAGCGTTGGTGATGTTACTGTTGAGTTGGTTGCCCGTCGCGATCGCGTTTCAGTTTTCTTTTCACCAACCCTGGTTGGCGGGAACGGGCTCTTTTTATACGCTGATGTTTTTAGCCACCGCAGTAGCACGGGGTTTGGGCGTTGCTGGCGCAGACGAACTTACCGATTTGACCCATCGCCCTGGTGTTTTCACTGAACCGCCCGCTCCTTGGTTTGTCAATCGCACGTACCATTGGCGGCACCACTTTGATAACCAGAATGCTTATTATTGTGGAACATTGACCTTCATCGACAAGATTGTGGGAACAGCACTATCGCTCAAAGGCAAGCGTATCGCCGTGACGGGAGCTTCGGGAACCCTGGGGAAAGCGCTTTTGTATCATCTCCACCGGAGGGGTGCCAAAGTTATTGCGCTCACCTCAAAACCGCAGGCGATCGCGCTCCAAGATGCGACGGAACCCATTAAAACGGTTGTTTGGCAAGCGGGGAAAGAAGAGGATCTCGCTTTGATGTTAGAGGGAATCGATATTCTGATTCTCAACCACGGTATTAACGTACACGGAGAACGAACGGCAGAGGCGATCGCGCAATCTTACGAAATCAACGCTTTTTCTCAATGGCGCTTACTCGAACTGTTTTTGAAAACCGTTCGTACAAATAAAGAAATTGCGACGAAAGAAGTTTGGGTCAATACCTCCGAAGCTGAAGTTAATCCTGCGTTCAGTCCCCTCTACGAATTGAGCAAGCGGACATTAGGCGATTTAGTTACTTTGAGGCGTTTAGATGCTCCTTGTCCCATTCGGAAATTAATTTTAGGACCTTTTAAAAGTAATTTAAATCCCATTGGAGTGATGTCTGCCGATTGGGTGGCGCGACAAATTGTTAACTTGGCGGTGCGCGATGTTCGCAACATTATTGTGACCATTAATCCCATTACTTACGTCGCATTTCCTATAAAAGAGTTTTTTGTTTCGCTTTACCTGCGATGGTTTAGCAATGGTTGTTCTAAAGAGAATGCAAAATAAATCATTGGATTTGTAAAACTGTAGGGACGTTATATATAACGTCCCTACGAATAACCCAAAACCCACAAAGATGCGTCTAATTCTTTACAGTAAACCCGGTTGTCACTTGTGCGAAGGACTCCAAGAAAAACTCGAACAAATTGGTAGTTTCGACCTTAACCTCGAAATTCGCGATATTACCACGCGCGACGACTGGTTTGAAGCCTATCAGTACGAAGTTCCCATCCTCACCTATCCTCAAGGGGAACGCGAGGCAATGATTCCTCGACCCTCTCCCCGCGCTTCTGTGGCACAATTAGAACGTATGCTCCAGAAATACTTTACTTCGGAATAATGAATAGTGAATAATTGTCTTTTCTTAAAATAAGAGGTGATTATTCATTGTAGAAATAGCGCGATCGCGGATTTTCAATGCAAGAGTGAATGGCAAATTTTGGAATTAGTCGAAAAATTATCTAACGGGTTTACAAGGTGGGAAGACAAAAAGATGGCATGACTTTATAATAAAAGCAAGTATAGCAGTTTTCAAATGGATGAGGTACACTCTTATCCCCCTAAATCCCCGATCCCCCCTAACCCCCCTTAAAAAAGGGGGGAACCGCTTAACAAGGGGGACTTGAAGATGAATACTGTACCTTACTCACACGAAAAACGCTATATTTAATGGTTTATTGGTAACCGATCGCTAATTACTGGTAACTATTTAATAAGGGTACAAGTTTGTGAAACCTAAACTCATATTTTAGCAAAGTTTACTGTATTCCAAGTTACAAACGATAAAGGTGAGGAGCTAATTTAAATGAAACTGCGCGAATTATTAGCCCGAGTTCCCGGACTATCATCTCTTCCCAAACACCCAGCATTGGAGGAAGAAGTCAAAGGTCTCTCTACCAATTCCCATGCGTGTAAAGCGGGAGATTTATTTGTAGGAATGCCGGGGACGCGAGTAGATGGAGGAGAATTTTGGCAAAGCGCGATCGCCGAAGGTGCCATTGCAGCTATAATTTCTCCCCAAGCGGCGGTAAAGTGTCCCCCTACTTCTGAAGATTGCGTCCTCCAAGTCGAAGAAATGACTCGAGGGTGTGCCGCAGTCGCTACTGCATTTTATCGCTTTCCCGCCCGACAAATGCAAATGGTGGGCGTGACGGGAACCAACGGCAAAACCACAACCACTCATTTAATCGAATTCTTTCTACGCGAGTCCCAAAAACCCACTGCATTGTTGGGAACGTTGTACGCGCGCTGGCCCAGTTACGAACAAACCGCAGTTCATACCACGCCTTTTGCCGTAGAATTACAGGCGCAGTTGAACGAAGCGGCAAAAGCGGGCAGCGAATATGCGGTGATGGAGGTGAGTTCCCATGCTTTAGCCCAAAATCGCGTTTTGGGATGCGAGTTTGAAGTAGCAGTGTTTGCGAACCTGACGCAGGATCACCTCGATTTCCACGAAACGATGGAGAACTATTTTGCCGCGAAAGCAGTGCTATTTCGTCCCGATTATCTCAAGGGACGCGGAATTATTAACCTCGACGATACTTATGGGAAACGGTTAATAGAAACGCTATCTTCGCGACAGGTGTGGAGTTACAGCGTTAGCGATACCAATGCAGACTTGTGGACGAAGGATTTGACTTACGAACCCGATGGGGTGAGAGGAGTGTTGCATACGCCAGTAGGAGAAGCCGAATTTCGTTCGCCGTTGGTGGGTCAGTATAATATTGCCAATGTTTTAGCGGCGGTGGGTGCGGCGTTACATCTGGGTATAGAATTAGAGTCTATTGTAAAATCGTTGCCCTCCTTTGGCGGCGTTCCGGGACGGATGGAACGGGTACAAGGGAGTGGGGAACAAGATATTAGCGTTATTGTAGACTACGCACATACGCCCGACAGTTTAGAGAATTTATTGAAAGCAGCGCGTCCCTTTATTCAGGGAAAGGTTATTTGTGTATTTGGGTGTGGCGGCGATCGCGATCGCGCGAAACGTCCGTTGATGGGTAAAATTGCCGCAGAACTTGCCGATGTTGCTGTGGTAACATCTGACAATCCGCGTACCGAAAATCCAGAGCGAATTTTAGAAGATATTCTCGCGGGTATTCCCGACTCCGTACAGCCAAAGGTTATTGGCGATCGCGCGACGGCGATTCGTACCGCTATTTGCGAGGCAGAACCGGGAGATGGGGTATTAATCGCCGGCAAAGGTCACGAAGATTACCAAATTTTAGGCACCGAGAAAATTCATTTCGACGATCGCGAACAAGCCCGAGAAGCCTTACAGTTGCGACTAAGGACAAATTAGGTTTTAGGTTTTGGGTTTTAGGTTTTAGGTTTTAGGTTCGAGAACCAATGATTAGGGACAAGCTGGAGCATTTTTGTCAAGCTTGAGAACCATCCCTTCTTTAGCCAAAACGCTTCCCGGCATCCTCTCGTTGACCTCAACTGCCACTTGGTCGAGAAACGTATCGGTATGGTTGGGTTCGTGATGAAAAACCACCAACTGACGCACATTAGCCGCTTCGCAGACTCGAACCCCCTCCTGCCAAGTGGAATGACCCCAACCGACTTTCGGCGACTTGGGATTGTGATACTCCTCATCGGTATACATGGCATCGTAAATCAGGATATCGGCATCGTGGCATAACTCCAGGACATTTTCATCGAGGCGATCGGGGAAATGTTCGGTATCGGTGCAATACACCGCCGTAAAGTCTTTCCAAGAAATACGATATCCCATTGCGCCGTTGGGATGATTGAGAGGGACGGTTTCAATAGCGATATCGTCGAGATTAAAGACCTCGCCGCAAACCAAATCGTGAAACTTCATTTGGGCCTGAATATCGGCCACCGGCACCGGAGAATTAATATGGAGAACGCGTTCGCGAAAATGCTGTTCCATTTTCATCGGTTCTCCATCGTCGGGAACTTGTCCGTGGATAATAAACTGACTATCCTCGCTAAACATGGGAAAAAAGAAGGGCAACCCTTGAATGTGATCCCAATGGTAATGGGTAAAAAACATATAGGCTTCTTGATGAATTTTAGGCTGCAACGCTTTTCCGAGCGATCGCAACCCCGTTCCTCCATCAAAAATTAGATGTTTCCCACCGACTCTCATTTCCACGCAGGAGGTATTACCACCGTAGCAAACCGTTGTCGGTCCAGGCGAAGGAATACTCCCTCGCACTCCCCAAAATTGAATTTCAAATTCATCAGGAGCAAAATTAGTTTCCATCAGTTTTATGCAAAGTTGTTTTTTGATACTATTTTCGTCGATCGCTATACTTTTTGTCCTTTACCTGACTTCACTCAAAGGGTTTCGCGGCATTTCTCAGTGACCTGGGATGTACGATTGTGA
>JAXHVQ010000010.1:0-22277 GCA_034189065.1 Cyanobacteriota bacterium | reverse complement strand
GTTTTATGCAAAGTTGTTTTTTGATACTATTTTCGTCGATCGCTATACTTTTTGTCCTTTACCTGACTTCACTCAAAGGGTTTCGCGGCATTTCTCAGTGACCTGGGATGTACGATTGTGAGTCGTTTCTTTTTTCGGCGTAGGGACGTTTGAAAACGCTTTTATACTTGTACGGACATTTCGCGAAATACCCTTCCTAAAAAGCTCATTTTTAGGCTCTCGCCCATTGAAGAACCGCTATCGATGATAACTCAAGGTTGTAGTACGCTACACTGACCGCGATCGCGTAGTAGATGATCGCATAGAACCAACGCTACCATCGCTTCCACCATTGGCACGGCCCGGGGAAGGACGCAGGGATCGTGTCTTCCTTTTGCCGCTAGGGTTGTGGATTCGCCCGTGCGAGTGACGGTATGCTGTTCTTGACCGATTGTAGCGGTGGGTTTAAATGCCGCACGCAGGACAATGGTTTCCCCGTTGGCAATTCCACCTTGCACCCCTCCCGAACGATTGGTGACGGTACGAATTTCGCCCCCCTCGTCGGTGTAAAATTCATCGTTGTGTTCTTTTCCCGTCAGGACGGTTCCGGCAAAGCCCGAGCCGATTTCAAAGCCTTTGGTTGCGGGTAAGGACATAATCGCCTTGGCCAAATCTGCTTCTAGTTTATCAAACACGGGTTCTCCTAAACCTTTGGGGACATTGCGTACCGCGCATTCAACAACGCCGCCGAGGGAGTTTTTGTCTCGACGCGCTTTGTCTATCAGTTCTATCATTCGTTCTGCGGCTTCGGCATCGGGACAGCGAACGATATTACTTTCTACTTGTTCGAGGGTTGTTCCTTCGGCATCGACAACGGCTTCTAGGTCTTTGATGCGCTTGACGTAGGCAACGATTTCAACGCCAGCGACTTGTTTGAGGATTTTTTTTGCGATCGCGCCTCCCGCAACTCGACCGATGGTTTCTCGGGCAGAAGACCGTCCGCCGCCTTGCCAGTTGCGCAATCCATACTTGGCATCGTAGGTGGCATCGGCGTGGGAAGGGCGGTATTTTTGCGCCATTTCGCTGTAATCTTGGGGACGCGGGTCTTTGTTGCGGACCAAAATCGCGATGGGCGTTCCTAAAGTTTTCCCCTCGAATGTGCCGGAGAGGATTTCGCAGCGATCGGCTTCTTTACGCGGTGTGGTAATTTTACTTTGTCCCGGGCGGCGGCGATCGAGTTCAAATTGAATTTCGGCCTCGGAAATTTCCAGTTGAGGCGGACAGCCGTCAATGACTGCACCGACTCCACCGCCGTGAGACTCTCCAAAGGTGGTGACGCGAAATAAATGACCGAAGGTATTGCCCATTGTCTGTTATGTCCGAGGCGTGTATATCCGAGGCGTGATTGTTTCAATTTTGCCATACTCCCGCGATCGCGCGCTATGGCGATCGGGTGGGGGAATTTCTACACGGTTGGAGGAGAGGGGAGAGGTGCGTCAATGGGGGGATTGGTGCTGATGGGTGGGGAAGAAAATGGCTGAAAAGCGCGTCCCGTGCTATTTTAAGCGATTTTTGAGATTTCAGGGTGTACTAATTGACGCACCCCTCCCGATCTTTGAAACCCGCTTTAAGAGCGTTTAGGTGCGTCGATGCCCTACTAGAACTGGGTTTGAAGGGGGTAAAATTGACAAATTTTCGAGCCGTAGACTACAATTTGAAGAGGCGCGTCGATTCGGCGGCTGAAAGCCTTACGGGGCAAGGGCTGCTAGACGAACTCCCTACCGATTGGGTCAAATCGGATTAGTTGGAAACGATAATATCTCGATGCAAATGTACCCCTTCCCTACCGATTGGGTCAAATCGGATTAGAAGTTTAAACAAAAAAAAGGCTACTCATTTGAGCAGCCTTTTTCAATAAAAATGCGTACTTGAAGCCAAAGACAAAGTGGAGCAAACAAGGCAATCTCAGCTTTCTCTCATCAATTCTTTCTTAAAGCCACCTTACTCGCCTCAAGTTGAAGGTGGGCATTGCTGATGCGAGGTCGCTTATTTAGTTTAAACTGATAGACGGCAATGCCCACCCTACATTTCCTACCCTACATTTATCGATCGCCCTCAATCACCGCGCGTGAAATTCCACGTAATTTTCCCGAATAATTACATCGCGGTTTCCGTAAAAATCCTGTCCGAGAAGTCCCAGAGTTAAAGCAGGAGACACGGCAACAAGGATATCTTTTGCAGCAATACTACCCGTTTGCATCGACTCGACTAAACCAATGGGAAATTCAACTCCCGTATCGCTAGCGGTATCGGCAACGGCAACACCAACGGGTTCGAGGGAGAGGCGTTGGGCCATTGCGGGGGTAATGACAGTATGGCTGGCACCGGTATCGAGTAACATTTCAAAAGTATATTGACCGTTGAACCTGACATCAATGACGGGCGTTCCGCGATCGCGCCGCTTGATGGGGATGCGAAAGGTTGGCGTTGTCACCGAACTGCCCGAAGAGTCGCCGCACAGACGACCGAGATTAATCACTCTGCCGTTAGAATCGGTCATGAAGCACCCTTCTTCGCGCTGCGCCCGAACGTCGAGGGGAATGGCAGAGGCGATCGCGGCAACCAATAATGCGCCGATAACTCGTTTCATACATCCAAGGTCAAACATTCCCTCTCATAGTAACTTTTCTTGTCGGAGTCTGTCGAACGAAGGGGATGAAGCAGATCGAAGGTGTGACTCCATATAACTTTATTAAGTGAAACAAACGGTTTGGGGGACAACGAGACGATGGAGGATTTGCTGGAGAACCATCGCCGTCCAGTCGATATCTGCTGTTTCGGTTTCTCGTCCCAAGGTTAGGCGAATTCCGGCTAAGGCCGAGGCTTGGGGATATCCCATTGCGGTGAGGATGGGACTGGGGCTGAGTTTGCCGCTGTGACAAGCGGAACCCGCACTGATGCCGATTCCGGCTAAGTTGAGCTGACGAACGAGGGTTTTTCCAGTGATTTTATTAGCATTTGTGGCTTCGGATGTCAAGCAAAAGCTAACGTGATGGGGAAGGCGGTGGAGGCGATCGCCGGTGGGAATGAGATAGGGCGAGTCGGCGAGGAGATCGAAGAGGCGATCGCGCAAGGCTGCGAGGCGGGGGGTTTCTGCGGCCATTTCTTCGGCGGCGAGTTCGGCAGCAACGCCAAAGGCCGCGATCGCGGGAACGGCTTGGGTCCCCGAACGCCCGTTATTTTCCTGTCCGCCCCCTGCGAGGAGGGGGACGAGAGGGGGGAGGTGAGGGCGGACGTACAGCGCCCCCACGCCTTGGGGTCCGTAGAGTTTGTGACTCGATAGCGATAGCAGGTCGATGTCGAGTTGTTGGACGTTGAGGGGCAGGCGGCCGGCGACTTGGACGGCATCGGTGTGGAAGAGTACGCCGCGTTTGCGGGCGATTTTGGCGAGTTGGGCGATGGGTTGCAGGGTTCCTACTTCGCTTTGGCCGTAGATGATGGAAATGAGGACGGTGTTGGTTTGGATGGCGGCTTCTAAGTCTCGGGGCTCGACTCGTCCTTGGCGGTTAACTTCCAGTCGCGTCACTTGCCATCCTTGTTGTTCGAGGCGTTTGATGGGTTCGGATATTGCGGAGTGTTCGACCTCTGAAATGATGAGATGTTGGGGACGGTTGTATTGTTGGGTTATGCCTAAGATGGCTAAGTTGTTGGCTTCGGTTCCGCCGGAGGTGAAGATGATGGAGTCGGGGTTGGAGGCTTGGATGAGTCGGGCGACTTGGCTTCTCGCTTCTTCGAGGATGGTGGCTGCTCGCTGTCCCCAGGCGTGGAGGCTGGAGGGGTTGCCCCATTGTTGGCTGGCAATGGTTTGCATTTTCGCGATCGCTTGGGGATGAGGGGGCGTTGTGGCGCTGTGGTCTAGGTAAATTTGCATGGGGGACGGGGCAACGGATGGATTTTAGGGGTGGGGTGTTGGGTTGTGCTTTTTTAACGGATGGGTTGTGAGGGGGGACGGGGCAACGGATGAATTTTAGGGTTGGGGCGTTGGGTTGTGCTTTTTTTAACGGATGGGTTGAGAGTGGGGGATGGGGCAACGGATGACTAATGACGAGGGACAAAGGACTAATGACGAATGACAAAGGACTAATGACTAATTTATCCGCCCGGTTTACAGACGTTGTAGTCTTCATGGGAGACGACGGCTTCGGGAACGAGGATATTTCCGCAGTCGCGGCAGATTAACCGATAGTTTCGGGTGACGGGAATGCTGATGACGAAGCGGTTGTGGCGCAGGCGCTTGCCTTTGAATTGTCGATAGTTGGTTTGCGTGGCGATGCCGGTGATGATGCGCCGCGCTTTGAGAACTACGTTTTTGGGCAAGTTGCTTAGGTCAATGGGATCTTCGGCAAATGTGGCTTCCCACTGTTGTTTTTCTTCTCTCTTTTTGGTCAAGTTGTCTTGTTTCTGCGCGCATCGGTGACAAATTTGACCGTATCCTTTATGACCGCACGGAAACGTCTTTTTTCGTCTCGCCATAGTTTTTGTGCGGGTTGAGCCCGCTGTCTTCGACCTGACGATCGCGCTCCCATTGGCTTGAGTTGCGATCGCGATCGCCGCAGGTACGCCCTTTAACCTACCTATCCCACGATCTTTCCGCTATTATAGAACGCTTTGGCGACTCTCTTTTGTTCGATTAACTTTCACGAGTAACCGGAACTGAACTACAAAACTTGAAACTTTACTGTAAAATTGGAAACAATTTTGTTTGAAATTGCTCGAAGAAGCGATCGCGCAACTTATTGAAGTTGAGAGTCCGAAAACAAAGAGTGTTGGGACGGCTCGACGGGCCAATCTTCGTTTTGACCGCCTATAATTAAGGTTTCAATGCGCACGTATTCTCGACTCAGTTGTCCCAGGGCATTGATTAAGATATCGAGGGCGATCGCATCACTCGTTCCTAAGTCGAGCCAGCATCGTCCCCAATCATCATAGTATTCAAAGTCGCCCAGATTGTGCATGGGAGCCATCAGCGCGCGGGCAGCCATTTCGCTGTCGTAGTCTAAATAGCTTAAATCGGCTCCTGCTTCGGTAACTTGTAGGTTTTCGCCGTTAAAACCGCTTAACTTTCCGAGATAATACCAGGAACGAAAAACTTCTTCGACATATTGTTGCTCCATTGATGAAGGAGTATTGTCGAATTGTAACCAAATCCATAAATCAAAGGGATCGACTTCTCGAAATAGAATATTCATACACTTTAGACAATTTTACAAGGGGAAGGGATTTCTATCGTAGCGCGATCGCGTCCCCCTTAAGAACTCCAATTACGCATTGCGCGCAACCCACTTTTTCGCAAGGCTTTGAAAAAGGAAGGAGATGCGAGACGATGGCGTTGTTGGGCGATGGCAACCTGCTGGAGGATTTCGGAAAAGGTGGGCGAAACGGAAAAGTGATGAAGCATGGCTTTAATATCGAGTCGATGTTGCATCGCTAAAGCAACTGTAGCAATCGATTCAGCCGCCTGCGCCCCGACGAAATGCGCCCCCAAAATTTCGCCATCGGCGTGCAATACCAATTTACAAAATCCCGTCGTTTCCCCCGAAATGAGCGCTTTGGGGAGAGATTTATAATAAGATTGTACGACAACCGCTGCTTCCCCGTACTGTTGCCGCGCTCGGGCTTCGTTCATTCCCACTCGCGCGAGGTTGGGAGAGGTGAAAATTGCCAGGGGAATACAGCGATAATCAACCGTTTGTCGGGGCAAAAATAACGCATTTTTGACTGCAATTTCGGCTTCGTAGCGCGCGATGTGGGTTAAACCGTAACCGCCTAGCAAACTCCCGCAGGCGTAGATTTGAGGGTTTGTGGTTTGTAGTTTGCTATTGGTAACAATTCGCCGCGATCGCAATTTTACCCCAACGCCTTCTAAGTTTAACCCTTCCACGTCCGGCACTTCGCCCAAAGCGACTAAAATTTCGTCAGCTTCAATAGCCTTATTTCCCCCTTGAATCCATTTTTGTGCGTCAATTTTTCGCACTTGTGTCGCTGAAGCTTGGGAAAAGATGCCAATGCCTTCTGCTTCGAGTTGACATTGAAGTAAAAATGCCGCTTCGATATCTTCGGCGGGTAAAATGCGATCGCCTTGTAATAATAAGAAAACTTCTTTCCCCAAATAGCCGAGACTTTGGGCGAGTTCGACAGCGATGGGATTATCGCCTAAAATTGCAATACGCTGAAACGCGCGATCGCCATTTTGAGTTTGCCACAAATCTGTCGGCACGAGATAGCCCAGTTTTGAAAGTCCTTCCAGGGGGGGAATGAAAGGAACCGAACCCGTAGCCAGGAGATAGGCGCGCGATCGCAACCGCCGATGGCCGACAACGAACGCTTGTTGGGGAAGGCGACAAAATTCGCCTTTGCCAATGAGAATATCAACCCCCAATACCGCCAGGGTTTCGAGAGAGTTTTCTGCATTGAGGGTAGCGATGACTTCTTCCGCCAAAATCGCCGCCTTCGTCCAAATTTCCTTCCCCATTTTCGGTTGAGGAAAGTCCCACAGTACCGCCTCTTCTTCCCTTTGTTGAAAACGAGAGGCGATGTGACTCAGGGTGCGAAGATAAATGGTTTCAGCGCTTCCCGTTGTTCTAGGTTGCTCGGAGATAACCAAAGCAACGCGCGCATCGAGATACGCCGCCATTGTTGCTGCATAAATTCCCTCAAAGCTATCTCCAATAACGACTAAATCGTATTCAACAGGCATTATCAACAATTAATAATTAATAATTAATAATTAATAATGGATTGATTTTAAGACCTCTTCACTTACGAATAAATCAAAAAAGGTTTTACTCGATTTCAATCCTCTTCTTTTGAGGACACGGGTCTTGAGGAGGGGCTGTGTGCGGAACCGCGTCCGCACCTTGTAAGCCCCGTGGAACCTATGATTGCCGTGATTTGTCCGTAAAAAGAGGTCATTATCCATTGTTAATTGTCATTTGTAGCTTCTAATATTTCACATTGTTTGCATAATTTGACGAGTTTGGCGTACCGCAGCGGCAAGAATTTCGGCGGCGCGATCGCATTCCGCTTCAGTGGTAAATTTGCCCAAACCCACGCGCAATGCTCCTTCTACAACGTCTGAGGGTAATTGTAGCGCTTGCAGGACGTGGGAGGGGGCTTCAACGCCGGAAGAACAGGCGGAACCGGTGGAAAGGGCGAGGCGATCGCGAATTCGGGCAATTATCGCGCTGTTGGGAATGTCGGGGATGGAAATGTGGAGGTTTCCGGCGAGACAGTTTTCGCGATCGCCGTTGATAATAAGACCGGGAATTTGGGTTAAGAGGAGGGTTTGCAATTTGTCTCGCAGGCGCGCGATCGCCTTTTCATCCTTCTCCATCTCTAATATCCGCAAGCGACACGCTTCCCCCAACCCCACAATCCCCGGTACGTTCAGCGTCCCCGAGCGCCTCCCCTGTTGATGTCCGCCGCCGAAAATCAAAGGTTCGAGGGGAGAGTCCCGGCGCGCGACTAAGGCACCGACTCCTTTTGGACCGTACAATTTATGAGCGGAGAGGGCAAGATAAGTTATCCCCCAGTTGGCAAAGTTAATGGGAATTTTTCCCACCGCTTGGGAGGCATCGCAGAGGAAGGGAACGCCGTAGTTTCGGGCAATTTGCGCAATTTCTTCAATGGGGTAAAGGTTGCCAATTTCGTTATTTGCCGCCATGACGCACAGTAAAGAAATGCCAGTCGCGCAAACGGTTTCGATATTTTCGCGATCGAGTCTGCCTTTAGAGTCTACGGAGAGAGGGACAATTTCTGCGCGTCCTTGTTTGGCGATCGCGTAACAAGTATCGAGAACCGCTTTATGTTCGATAGGCGAAACAGCAATGCGCGGTACGTTCGTAGTCGTCGCTTTAACGGCGTTCCCCACAACGCCTTGTATCGCCAGATTCATACTTTCCGTCGCGCCAGAAGTAAAGATAATTTCTCCCTCAGAAGCATTGACGAGTTCGGCAACGTAACGGCGCGCTTGTTTAAACGCTGCTGCTGCTTCGTCGCCGTAGCAGTGGTCGATGCTGCTGGCGTTGCCAAACGCCGTTGTCATAAAATGCAGCATTTGTTCGGCGACTCTGCGATCGACCGGGGTTGTGGCGTGGTAGTCGAGGTAGATGGGAGTCATGGTTAGAAAGGGACGCGATCGCAAATTCGTAGGTACAGCGTTTTAGCAATAAGCCCGAAAATCAATTTTGGGCTGATAGCTTAAGTCCGTTAAAACGGACTGAGAAATTGATAGATTTTGATTTTCAACCTGTTTCAACAGGTTTTAGCTGTTAGCCTGAACTTTAGTTCAAGGCACTAAAGTCCGTAACAATCATTTGTCTTTGTATTTCCATTCAGTGGCAAACCCCTGATTTTCCGCCAAAGCCATTAAAGGAATCAATACAGTTTGGTAAGCATTTCTCAGTGCTTCTAAATTCAACAAATCATCGCGAGAGCTAACTTTAAGATCGACAAGATAAGATTCAGTTACTTTATTCCAGTCTAATTGTTCTCTAATCTTTTTGTGAATTGTTAAGCCTTCGTGTTGGTTTTGAACGAACCGGTCGAAATAAACGATCGCAGGAATATTATTAGATTTAGCTGAATTAACAGATGCAATTGTTGGAATCAAATTCCAAAGTCGATTGTGAGCAACAAAAGACCAAGGCAAATAATGATCTAGAGATAAATTGCTTGAATTCAAAACGATTCCAGAGTAAATGCACCGGATTTCTGCATTTTTTATGATGCGCTTCCAGTATTTTGTCTGCTCGCTTAAAGAGTCCCTTTGTTGAGGAGGAAAAAGTTTACTCGAAATAGAGGGAACGCTGGGATTTCGAGACTGCATATAGTTCAACCATTGCCAAGATGTCCACCCTCGAACAATAGAATAGTTTTGTTCGAGGTAAGATAGCCAGTCAGGATGAATAAGGATAACTTTACAGTTTTTGTATAGCGTAGAATTAAAACGATATAGAGGTTTATAGTTTTCAAATCCTTCTTTTGCCAACTCTGGTATTCTTTTTTCAATTTGGCTATCTTTTTTCGTACTTAACCCTCTCAATTCCCGTTCAAAGAAAGGTCGAATCAGTCGAAAAGGAACAAAACGCATTAACTTTTTCGAGATTTTAGTTAAGTTCTGCGCTTCTATCGCCTGTCTCAAAAGTTTCTTATCAATATCTGTAAGTTTAAAAATCGGTTCTTCTACTTCAAGGTCGAGAGAATCCAGATAATCGGCTACCATATCCTGCCGACCAAAGGAGAGTTTAAAATAGGTGTGAGGATACCACGCATTTGCTAACATTTCCACAACCAGTTCTCCAAACCCGATCGCGGAACTCCCCTCGAACTTTCGCCTGCACAAAATATCCAGTACCGAAATGAAGAATAAATATTTATAAGAGTTCGTCGTATTGCTAAAAAGTCCCGATAACACAGAAACGTCCACATCATCGGACGGTGGGAGTTCGGGATGACTCGCGATCGCGAAACGAGGCGATCGCGCGAAAGCAGCATTTCCCAAATACAATTGCGCAAACTCCCCAGCAGCATCGGGTTCGAGCTGTTGAAGCACCGCCACGATCTCCGCAACCGCCTCCGCTGACGGATCCACCTGTTCGTGGAACCAGCGAAAAACCACCGATCGCTCGACTCCCAACGACAATGCGAGTTTATTTTGACTAATGCTGTAAGTCTTTAGGACTTGTTGCAGCGCTTTTCCTGCCTTACCCATCCCTCTAGCACCTCCTGTCCCTCAATTTTAGCCGCATTTGTTGACTTATTTGCGAACAGAGTGCATAGCCTCAACTTTAGTAGGGAAAGGACGCGATCGCGCTACTTTAAACTATGCGAAATTTCAAATTAAAATTTAGTTCGTATCAGTCGTTTCAATACAATTCCCCAACCTTTTTAAAACTTTTAGTACATCATAAAGTTCATTTTGTAAAGGCAAAAGAGAAAAAATACGAGAAATATCATATTGCGGCGTTCCCTGACGATATAGCTTGAGAAAAAAGAACTCTCCGCCATTCGTTATCGTCGCAAATACTGGTCGTTCGGGACGAGGATTCGCCATCATATAACTTAAAGTTTGAGGAATTGCCATATCGAGGTTAATTTCCGTTCCCTTAGATTCCAACACAACGACCCATAACCCTTTGGACACAACTAAAAAATCAATTCTCCCTCGCAAAACTTCCTCAGAAACTTCGCTCGTTGCTACGGACGTACTGATTTCAACTGCTACTTCTGCCTGCATCTGAAATGGAGGATCGTAAAAACCCGCCAACTCCAGCAATGGCGACAAAACGACTAAGTTCACTAAACCTTCGGCGAGATTCCCATTGGCTCGATGGTAGCGGTATCTTGCCTTAATTCGGTCTAAAATGGCTTTCTCTGCATCGCTCAAATCGGCTAAATCTTCTCTCCATTCAGGGAAAAAATCAAGGTCGGCAGTCCGAACTAAATTGAATTGCCGCTCGGCTTCCCCAATTGTAGTAATTCTTTTTGTAACTGCGGTTTGAGGCATTTAAAATTGTAACTCCTGTTGGTTAGTTTAAAGCGATCGCGCGCCGAAAATACTTTTATCCTTTGGGAGCTGCTTCACCTAAATAAATACACTTGGAACTTTCAGAAAGACGAATCCAACCCAGTCCCTTCAATCGATTTGTCAGATTGGATATTGTGACACCAAACTCATCTGCCATCGCATAAAGGTGAGGCCACCGAGTTAAATTCCGTCCAACTTTTGCCTTTTCTAACTCAAATTGAGGCATCAATAGACAACTCGCGAAATACTGGGCCTGCCATTCAATTCCTCGCGTACTGGTAACGCTACGGCATAGAAATGGCTCTATTTCAATTTCAGTTACCTCATCTAAGCGGTCTACAAATTGACCCACGGCATTGCGATCGATATGTAGTAT
Source organism: Cyanobacteriota bacterium (assembly GCA_034189065.1). Lineage (GTDB taxonomy): Bacteria > Cyanobacteriota > Cyanobacteriia > Cyanobacteriales > Spirulinaceae > FACHB-1406. The sequence goes on along the minus strand of JAXHVQ010000010.1, from coordinate 11,334 downwards.
CCAATGTCCGATTTCGTGAGCGATCGTGGACTGACCAAATCCCCCTTCGAGCGCTGGAATATTTTTATTAATAATAATTTCATGCTGTACTGGCAGAATCATTGCCGCGATCGTTCCCTCAGTATCAGGAGGAATTTTTTCCCATACAACACCCAAGTCCAGAAAATCTGCAACTGCCTCTGCGACAAAATCCCTCTTGAGAGGGCGCTTACGCTGTGCTTGGGTTCTGATGCGCAAGTCAGTTGCTTGACGCTCGATTTCTGCTTTATCTAAAGGCTGATAGGGTTTGATGATTTTCAATTTGATTCCTCACTATTTGATTGCTTTGTCTCTCGCAATAACTTTTTCGCAAATTCAGGCTCATCTCGCATTCGCCGCAGCAACGCCGGCATTTGCTGATACTTCCTCACCAAATCCTCAAAAACTTTCGCATCTTCGGGCATAATTCGACCCGCTAAGCGCCTCAGCTCCTCCTCCTGCAAACCCAACTGTGAGGCTAATTTATGAATAACTTCCTCGCTGGGAGGATACCCCGCATGGTCGTTCTCCAGTTTGGACAGGTAAGTATAGTCCACGCCGATTAACTTTGCCAATTCGCGTTGACTGTATTCCTTCTGCTTGCGGGCTTGACGAATCGTTTTTCCAAAAGTCCGTTCCACGGCTTTGTCCCTCGCGACTCTTCCATCATGTTCTATCTTGACTCTATCTTCAGCATAGATTAACGTATAAATGTTGACTAAGTTGGTCAACATGAGCAATTATAGCATATAATACGTTTGAGTACGCCCTTTTTATCTATCGAGGAGTAATAGCAATGCAACAATCGACCTCAAACCCGCAGCAACTCTGCTTTTCAATTGGCAGACCCTTAGCCCTTTTAGCTGAAGAAATCAAAAACACCAGCCAGCGCCCGGAGTTGACGGAAGCTGCCGAACAAATGCTGGAAGCCCTTCAAACTTTTGAAGTTGCCAACCAGAATAGCCGGTTGATGCCCGTGCAAACTCGGACAGCCCTGTACGAACTCCTAACAAAGTAAAATTGATTTTATCGTCCGTTTGGAGGCACAACCCATGACCAAAATTTGGAACTTTGCCAGCTATAACCTATTGTCTCTGTTCTCCCCAGCCGTAGGACTAGAACATTTGCACTGCGATATGAAGCGGGGCTTTACGAAAGCTCGCACAAAAGAACCGCAAGTTAAAGCATTGCTCGAACAAGACAATACTTATCAAAAGATAGGATTATTAGCCCAGAAAGGGGTTTACGAATTTCATCGAGATGCTCAAACTTTGAACAGTCCAGATGCGGTAGAGACAATTGCTGAGATTCTTAAACTAAGTCAGGAATCGGAAGAAGTTCGAGAACGAGTCAAAAAAGTCCTCGAACGATACCACAAAGAGCCAATTCTGCTGGGAAAAAATATTATCAAGCTTTACAGAGGCGACGAAGGTATTCCAGAACCGATTCTCATTCAGCGTGGAAATTATCGTTTCAATCTTTTTGCTGTCATTGATTGCCTGTTTGCGGAAGAAGATGGTACGCTGCACATTTTAGATTTTAAAACGGGCAAATCGGAGTTCGATCGCAGACAAGCTTATATTTACCTCTTCGCTGTCAGCAAGCTGTATCCCAATCAAAAAGCCGTTGCTTCTTTTTATAACCTAGAGACACAACAATGGTCTAAACCTCTTTCTGCCTCAGCCGCAGCATTACAACAGTATGAGAGTATACTCACAAAAACTGCAAAACAGCATCAGAAAGATTTGCGACGCTATCGTCAAAATCCCGCTCAATTCAAAGAAATTTTTCCACCCAATCCGGGGGGCGGCTGCTACTCCTGTCCTTTTTCCTCAATTTGTCCGTTTGTTTTACCGAAGCCAGAGGTTGCTGCATGAGTTCTAAGCCAATTTTTTTAAGTGAGGTTTTTCCTCTCGCAATTCCCAAACCCAATTTAATAAGTTTTCGACTGACTCCTGACGTAGGTCGAGAGATTGGCAATCGTCTGAGCTGGCGCTTTAGTCAGACATTTCCTAATCTTGTTGTAATCTGGGAGCGAGGATATTTTTGGGTTCTGGCTAAATCCGAGCGCGATATTCCAGAGCGAGCCAGATGGCGAGAAGCGCTTGCAGCCATTTGTGAGAATTTGAAAGAAGAAATCGGCGATTGCGATTATGCAATCCAGTGGGTCAGACAGCCGGAGATAATATCCTTAATTCTCTCTCAGCTTGCCGTTAGAATTTTAAAAATAGATCGCCCTTTTTCGTCTCGTGTGGTATTTACTGAAAATCAAGTGGAAGTCAAACGCGAAGTCAAATTTTGGGCGGAAGAAATTGAACTCGACCAAAAAAAGCTACCTGCCTTAACACTAACCTTGCATAGCGACTTCAGCTATAGCAGCACTTTAGAGAAATTTTATGAAAATCATCCTTATAGGCAGGACGTTGAAAAACTTTTGATTGGACTCAAGGTTCGAGATATAGAGCATAATAGCTTTGCTACAATTGTAGAAATTGTAGGAAAAATGGGAGAGAATAGGAATCGAGAGAAACTTTTACAGAAAGTAACAGGTGCAATCAGTCGAAAAGCTTTGGAAGAGGCACCAGATGAGCAACCCATTGTTGCTGTTCGTTTTGGAAAAAGCCCAAGACAGCTTCACTATGCGATGGCAGCATTACGCCCTTGCGTGACCTCTGAAACGGCTAATCGATTTGAGGTAGATTATGGAAAGTTGCTTAAAGCTACGAAAATTTCTTATAAAGAAAGACAAAATTGTTTAAGATTATACAAAGAAGAGGCTGAAAGTGTTTTGAGTTTCTATAAATTCCAATTTGGATTAAGTGTTAATAGCAAACAATATTCTAAATTGTTTTGGACACCTAAAGTTCAGATTGAACAAACAAAAATCTTGTTTGGGAATCATTTTATAGGAAATCAAAACAAAATCTTAAACGGTCTCCGTGCAGAGGGAGTTTATCGTCGCCATGAAAATTACGAGGATTTATCAGAACAAATTTGTATTGCGTCTTTGAAACTTTGCGATTTTAAAGTCGGGACATTTTTAAGCGAAGCTCAAGATCGACTAAAACTTTACAAATTTGAGAGCATTTTACCACCTGAAAATAAAAAAACATTATTTGTAGAAAATTTACCTGGAGTTACCGCCCGAACTAAGGTAGAAGAAGAAGTTGATAAGCTGATGGAAATGCACCCCGATATTGTTTTAGTCTTTCTCCCGACAAGCGATCGCAATTCTGACGAACAAGAGGGGGGAAGTTTGTATTCGTGGATTTCTGCGCGTTTACTTCGACGAGGAATTGCGAGTCAAGTTATTTATGAAGATACTTTGAAAAAGGTAAAAAGCTCATATCTACTCAATCAGGTGATTCCGGGAATTCTCGCAAAATTAGGCAATTTACCCTTTGTGTTAGCCGAACGGCTGAAAATTGCAGATTATTTTATTGGATTGGATATTTCTAGAGGTTCAAAGAAAAAAAATGCTGGAACAATGAATGCTTGCGCGAGTGTTCGTCTCTACGGCAGACAAGGAGAATTTATCCGCTATCGACTTGAAGATGCTTTAATTGAGGGCGAAGAAATTCCTCAACGGGTTCTAGAAACTTTCCTTCCAGCCGCTCAACTGAAAGGAAAAACCGTATTGATTTACCGAGATGGACGATTTTGCGGCTCTGAAGTTGGGCATTTGAGAGAACGGGCAAAAGCAATTGATGCTAAATTAATTTTAGTGGAGTGTTATAAATCTGGCGTTCCGCGACTGTATAATCTTGAAGGCGATCGCGGAAAAAAGTATTTAAAGTCGCCAACCAAAGGATTGGCCTTGCGCTTATCCCCCCATGAAGTGATTCTGGTGACGACTGAAGTGAGCGAAAGGGTGGGTTTAGCGAATCCCCTTCGCTTAAAAGTGATTCCCGATGAAGGACAAGAAGTATCGCTAGAGGATTTAGTAGAAGCAACCCTCAAACTTACGTTGCTCCATCACGGTTCTTTGAAGGAACCTCGCTTGCCAATACCGCTGTTTGGTTCCGATCGCATCGCCTATCGCAGACTCCAAGGCATTGCGCCAGGATCGTTGGAAGGCGATCGCCAATTTTGGTTATAGCATCGCGCTCCTCCTCTACAGCAATCCTAGAATCGAGGGCGCGATTGCATCGTATAGGGACATTTTACGAAACCTTCGTACATCTGCCCAAAGCTTCAACAAGACGCTGATTTTCCGCCTCCGCGCGCACGGCAATGCGAAAATAACGATCGCCTAATTCGGCAAAACTCAGACAATCTCGAATTAAAATTTGCTCCTCCCTCAACAAACATTCCTGAAGTTGACAACTCGATCGCGCGGTTCGTACCAATAAAAAGTTAGCAGTCCCCCACTCCGGCTCAAATCCATCCATAGCCTGAAGCGCGCCGTACAGTTCCCTTTTCGCCCCCCTCAACCAATCCCACGTCCGCTGCTGAAATTCCCGATCGCCTACCGCAGCAATGCCAGCGGCAACAGCCAAAACGTTCACCGGCCAAGGATCCCGCCAACTCTGCCAGCGCTCGAGACGGTTCGGATGGGCAACGGCGTAACCCAATCGCAATCCCGGCAAGCTGTAAAACTTAGTCAGCGATCGCAACACCACCAAATTCTCATACTCCCCCACCATCCCAATAACACTTTGCTCTTGGAGCGGCGGCAGAAAGTCCATGAACGCCTCATCGACGACAATTAGGTCAAATTTATCCAAATACGGCACAATCTCCTCCCTCGTCCATAACCGCCCCGTGGGATTGTGAGGATTGTTCAACAGCAGCCCATAACCCCGAGAGTCGGTCGAAGTCGGCAGAGGAATGGGAAGGGTTGCGCGCCCCCTCTCGAGGGATAAAGGAAAACGCCCAATTTTCGCCCCAAACGCCCTCAAAGCCCGCTCGTAATCGCTAAAAGCCGGTGTTGCCAAATCCACCCGCGATCGCGCCGCCAAATCCCGACAAGCCCACGACAGCAACTCAGCCGCCCCATTTCCCGGCAAAATCCAGTCGGGGTCGAGATCGTGGCTGTGAGCCAAGGTCGAACGTAACGAAGAATACTGGGGGTCTGGATAAGCACTCAAAAACTCCAGTCCCCGAACAATGGCAGCGATCGCGCTTTCGGGCGGTCCCAAAGGATTGATACTCGCCGAAAAATCGAGGATCTCTTCAGGAGGACAACCGGCAAGAGCCGATGCCCATACTAAGTTTCCCCCGTGAATCGGTCTGTTCGCCACCGACTTCGCTCAGCAGAGAGAAAACACTTCGGCCTATTCTTCCCCTCCTTCGGGAGGAGAAACCTTTTCCTTGAAAAGCTTTCCAGCAGAAAAGGCAGGAACTTTTGTCGCTTTAATTTCCATTTTTTCACCCGTTTTCGGGTTGCGACCTTCCCGAGCCTTGCGATCGCGCGATTCAAAGGAGCCAAATCCCACCAGCGTTACCTTATCGCCTTCGGACACCGCTTCCATAATCGTTTCCAGCGTCGCCGTCAAAACGGCATCGGCTTGTTTCTTCGTAACAGTTGCCTTTTGAGCGACGGTATCCACCAAATCACCCTTATTCATTTTTATTTCTCCTTTTTTTGTCAGAATCTGTTTATTGAGAGAAGACATTCGCTCTACAGCGACGCAACTTGAGAGCAATTTTACGAGGACGTTTTCTAAAATGTCCCGACTGCGACCCCAAAAAACTCCAAGATCGCCATAGACCCGAAGTTTCACGCCCCTTATTCTAAGCGCTTCTCGACCGGAATGGATCGCTGAAGCCTTTATTTTCTGTAGATTTTGTGGAATTTGACATTTTATCGATCGCGATCGAGGCGTTTAAGGGCAGCTTCGAGAACCGGGTCTTCCCCCTCTCCCATCGCCCGAACCGACTGCTGGGTAAGGGGAACGCGCTCTGTGGGTTGAACTCCTCGACCTTCGATATAAGGTTTGCCACGGCGATCGACTTCGCGGGTATAAGTATACGTAAAGAGAGCCTCTTCGGGAAGGGGAACCCAAGTTACCGAACCGCCAGCCCCTCCAGTGGCGCGCGTGCCGATAACGGTGGCTCGTTCGTAACGCTGCATCCAGTCGGCAAAGAATTCGCAGGCACTCAAACAGTTTTCGCCAACGAGGATAACCACCGAACCGCTGTAGTGGAGATCGGGGGTAGGGGCGAAAATGGGAAAATCGGGGGGAATTTCAAAGGAACCGTAGGCGATCGCATTCCCACTTTCAATATCTTGACGCTGGCTGAAGGTATCGTCGAGCAGGAGGGGATTTTCGGCACTCCAGAAAAAGGATAGCAACGAGACGAGCAAGGCGACGCTTCCCCCGCCATTGTCGCGCAAATCGATAACCAAGCCGGGAATTTCTCGTTGGTTGAGGGTTTTGAGGAAATCGCTGAAACGGGCGATCGCGGACGTGCTATTGAGGAAACTGGATAGGCGAAAATAGCCGTAGGTTTGTCCTGCGGGGGAGGTAAGGGTACGGGAGGCGGGATAACTGTGCGCCATTCCGCGTCGGGGAGGGACTTCTGCGGTTAGAGTTGTTTCCTCAATCTCTCCGGTTGCATTGCGGTAGCGCAGCGTCGCGCGTTCTCCCGGGGCAAAAGCAAGCGATCGCGCGATCGCATCCAAGCGTCGGGTTTCGGCGGTGGCGCGCGACGACTCGGCGAGCAGTTGGGAAATGCGATCGCTCATTGGGATACCGTTAACGGCGAGAAGTTCCCCCAACGCCTCGATTCCGGCGCGTTCTGCGGGACTGTCGGGGAGGACTTGTTGGATGAGGATGCGTCCGTCGTTGAGTTCGACTCCTTCAATTCCCAACGACGCTCGTTCCCCTTGGAGTTGGGCTTGTAATAAGGGGGAAAGGAGTTGGGGAGCGCCGAGAACTTGGACGTGAGCGTCTTTGACTTCGCGCGCGATCGCGTCGAGAATGGCGAAATAAGCCACGGCATCGCCCTTTTCCTCAGCAACTTCCATTTGGGGTAAATATTGCCGCCGCAACGCTTCCCAGTCGATGTCGCGCAGTTGGGTGTAGGCGTAGCGCGCTTTTAGCAGGTCGATGAGCGCGTTGAAAGCTTCGGTGTAACTGAGGTGGGAAAAGTCGGTTTTGCTGTCTGCGACTCGTTCGACGAGGGGGATATTGGCTTCGCGCGCGCGATCGAATTTAAACCCTTCAGCTTCGAGGCGCACGACGGTATACCCCGGGGGAAGAGTAACGATGGGATCGTCGGCGGTAAATAATCGCCCGTCGGTGCCAAAGCCTGAAGGGAAACCTTGTCGGGGTTCGGCGGCGTAAACTAGCAGCGTCCCGCCAACGGTTTGGGCAATACCATCAATACTTGTCGGCGGCGCTGTCGCGAGGGAACTGATGGGGACGGAGAGTTGGGTTAACTGTTCGACGGGGGAGAGGAAGGGTTCGTTGGGCGTGCGAATGGCGTTGTTGGCGAGGGTTACGGCCCAAATTTGGACTCCGGGATCTTGTCGGTTATTGTTATCGACATCATAATATTGACCCGGGGGAACGGGCGGCAGCTCGAGGGTATAGGTAAATGGCGGCGTTGAAATTTCCGAGGACATTTCGCCAAAGATTTGACCGGTTGCGGGGGCGAAATAGCTGGCGTTGCGTTGGACGAGGGTTGCGCCGCGATCGCGCAAGACGACGACGGGACTGTCGTATTGCATGGGAATTTCGAGACTGGTCCAGGTTCCCCGTCCGGTTAAGCGCGTGGGACCGCCTTCGTCGTTGAGGAGGGGTGCGGCTGGGGGGAGGGGTTGGGCGATGGCGAAGCGCGTCTCGGACGACATCGCGCGATCGCGCGGGAGTTGGGCGAGGATAAGGGCAAGGGCGAAGGGGAGAGACAACAAAGTTTGATTTGCCATTGTTGAGGGTCAAAAGGTTTTCAGAGACAATCGCGCGGCAATAAGGCGAGGATGAGGGCGATCGCTTGGCAATAAAATTTAGGAGTTTGAGTGGTTTAAGCTTATTTGTTTGACCGAAAAGTCCAGTTTTCTTGTAACTGCAAGTTAGTCCTCGTTCATAAGCACCTCAACAAAATCTTTTACACGCCTTCTACCCTCGAAAACGCGGTATGTCAAGGCATTTAACATATCAAAATGGGCAATCAATTGCGAACAGGTACTTAGTAGTTTCGTAGGGTGGGCAAGGCTATTTCAACCAGACTTAATAATTCTTGATTCAAGTTCCTTGCCCACCACAACTCATCGGCAGGCATTGCTAAGTAGGGGGCATAAATAAATGTTAAAACTCAGAATCCGAAGAATATTTGTGCGATTTTAATTTTTAATTCCAAGGCAACGGTACTAATCGTTCAACTTCCCAATGAGGGTAAGTCAAATAACACTGAAGTGATATAAGTTTCAGCCCATTCGGGGCTAAAAGCTTTTTCGAGAACCCGGCGCGTTTTATCGTTTTGCTGCTGCTGGGTACAATAGTTATACTGCCCTTGGAGGTAGCGCTGGCGCTCTTCTGAAGAAACCAAAGGCGAGGTTGCGATCGCGTTTTGACAGTGCAGTTGGAGGAAGGCAGTTGCGCGATCGAGGAATTGTGCCTCTTCTGCGCTATCCCTTGGACGCACGAACAAGCAATACTGGGAAAAAATATCTCCCCAACCGGGTAAGTCGCGCGGTTGGGAGAAATCCAATGGAGGAAGTGCCTTTAAATCTTGGCGATAAGAATCCGGCAATTCGCCGTCCGGTGCGGTAGGCGATAAATCGACAATGGCAGCACTAATTTGCTTCCGTCCTCCCACCAAATCGCAGCCGAACATCGGCAAGGGGTATCCCTCGCGGGGAAACATCACGCAGTGTAAAATATCGAGTTGAGTCCCGACTTTTGCCAATTCCAGGTGCATTTTGCGGAATTCTCGGCTTTGATAGCAGCGATTTTCGATGCGCAGTTTTTCTCCTTCCAAGCGTCCCTCAATGTAACCGAGTCCTTCGGGTAGGGAGTAGGGTCGCAGATCGAGGTGGCGCTGCCAGGATGATACAATCGCCTCAGCCAGTTGGCCGATGAGAGGGTGAAGGTCTTTGCGGACGGGGGGGTTAGAGGTTTCTACCATGCCAATGCTTGAGGTTGAGGGGATAGAGGGGGGACGTTTTATAGAATATCCGTACTGGCAATCGAGGTGCCTGCTCTCTCTCCATCTAATTGAATACTATACTGAGACAGGCCGCGATCGCGAATCGCTCTTTGGTTCTTAACCAACCGCAATGCGATCGCGCTCGAGTCAACTTGACAAAAGGATGTTTGTATGTTTGGTTTGGGATGGCCGGAAGTTATTGTAATTGCGATCGCCTTTTTCTTCATTTTTGGCGCGAAGAAAATTCCTGAAATGGGGAGCGCCCTCGGTAAAAGTCTGCGCGGGTTCAAAGAAGAACTCAAACGTCCGAGTCTGGACAATGGAGACAGCGATCGCGACGAAGATACCCCATAAACTCATGTACCGGATTTACTGATGCTGCGGACAAATAAAGCATTTTTGTCTTGTTTTTTGTCGCGCAAACTTGATAGAATTAACTTTAGTTAACACAAAAGCCCCATGCAAGTTGGGCTAAAGAAGTCAACCCAGCAACAACTCGAAGCAAGGGTGCGATCCTGGGAAAAATATTTTTGCGCCCACCACGAATTTAGCTAGCTCGGAACCTTTTGCCTAACTCATGAGTCAATCGCCCAATTCTTCGTTATCATCCTTAATTTCTCGACGAACGGCCCTAAAACTAATGGGAGCTGGAGCGGTCGGTGCCGGTTTGGGATACTCTCGCTTTGCCAAACCCCAACCCGCCGTCCATCAGTCCGACAAACTCGACTTACCCCATCAATTAACTCAACAAAAAACAGCCGTCGTTGTCGGAGGCGGACTAGCCGGACTTGCCAGCGCTTACGAACTTTCTCAACGCGGTTTTGCCGTCACCTTACTGGAAAAGTCTCCCCAATTGGGAGGAAAGATTGCTAGTTGGAAAATCCAAGTTGGGGAAGACGAATTCATGATGGAACATGGATTCCACGGCTTTTTTCCTCAATATTACAATCTCAAAAGTTTAGTTGAAGAACTTAGTATAGACCAACACTTCAAATCCCTAGATTTCTACTCATTGGTCTTTCGAGATCCAACCTACGAACCCGAAGTCTTTCGTCCCAGTCATTCCGCTTTTCCCTGGAATATCATCGACCTGGCAATTGCCTCTCCCAACCGATTCCGCTGGGGTATTAATTTAACTAAACTCAAACATCTACAAGTCTTTCGCGCCATTACCGGCTTCCAAATTCCCAAAAGTTTCAACCGTCTCGATAGTATTTCCGTAGCAGATTGGGCAGAAGAAGATTTTCCCAAAGGGTTATACGACCTTTATTTTCTCCCCTTTGCCAAATCTAGCTTAAATGCTCCCGATGTTTTAAGTACCGGCGAACTTCTCCAATTTTTTCACTTTTACTTCTTTGGCAACCCCGAAGGACTCGCTTTTAACGGGACAGTTGACGATATGGGAACGTCTCTCGTTCAACCCGTTGCCGCCGCGATTCAAAAGAAGGGCGGCACAATTGTTACCGAAGCAAGCGTCAGTCAAATTAACTGTAAAAATGGCAAGATTGACTCGTTAACCTATCAACAAGGAAACGCCCAAACCGATATTCCTTTTTGGGTAAAACGCAATGATTTATTAGAAGATGGGGAGTATTATGGAGGAGGCGATCGCGTTTTCATCGCCCAAAACCCAACGGTCGCCCTTTCCCTAACCTGTACCCACCAAGGTTGTACCGTCCAAAAACAAAATGACGGAAAATTCTTGTGTCCCTGTCACGGAGCATTGTACGACGAAACGGGACGAGTTCTCACAGGGCCGGCACGACGGGATTTGCCCCAGTACGCGATCGCGCAACGCGAGGAAAACCAAGTGCAACTCGTTGCCGCCTCCCCCCAAACTCCCCAACAGCAAGAAATCCTCAAAGCCGACTACTACGTCATCGCTGCCGATGTCCCAGGGACGCAACAGTTATTTAGGGTGATGGAAGGAGACAAAAACGAACAACTGGGGCGTAATATTGAAGAATTGGCGATCGCAGATCCCTTCGCCGTCGCCCGATTTTGGTTCGATCGCGATTTTGAGTGGGAACACAGCAATTTTACCTCCCTTTCCGGCTACGCGTTAACCGACAGCATCACCCTGTATCATCGCATCCAAGAACAGTTTATTCAATGGGCGCAGCGAACGGGCAACAGCGTCATCGAATTGCACGCCTATTGTTACAAAGAAAAGGAGTTTCCCACCCAAAAAGCGTTATTAACCACCTTCGAGGAAGAATT
>JAXHVQ010000001.1:0-118615 GCA_034189065.1 Cyanobacteriota bacterium | reverse complement strand
CCTGCTCCCCCTGCTCCCCCTGCTCCTGCTCATCACAACACTTATTTTGCCCCTCATACGCGGCGACAGACAAGGACGAGGAAGATACAATAAAGCCATCGATCGCATTGAGATTCAAGACAACAGCGCAAGTCCATGACCAAAACTGCACCCGCAAAGACGACCCCAAAAACCGAGTACGAAGCTGTAATTGGCTTGGAAACCCACTGTCAGCTCAACACCAAAACCAAAATTTTCAGCCCCGTTTCCACTGAATTTGGCGCGCCGCCCAACGCCAACATCTCCCCCATCTGCTTGGGATATCCCGGCGTATTGCCCGTTCTCAACGAAAAAGTCCTCGAATACGCGGTGAAAACCGGACGCGCTCTCAACTGTCAAATTGCCCCCTACAGTAAATTCGATCGCAAACAGTATTTTTACCCCGACTTACCTAAAAATTATCAAATCTCCCAGTACGATTTGCCGATCGCGCAACACGGCTATCTGGAAATTGAGTTGGTTAGCAAAAAAACAACAGAAGTAACGCGCAAAAAAATCGGCATTACGCGCCTGCACATGGAAGAAGATGCGGGAAAACTGGTTCACGCCGGAAGCGATCGCCTTTCGGGTTCCACCCACTCCCTCGTTGATTTTAACCGCGCGGGCATTCCCCTCCTCGAAATTGTCTCCGAACCGGACCTCCGTTCCGGGGAAGAAGCTGCCGAATACGGACGGGAATTGCGCCGTATCGTTCGCTATCTCGGCATTAGCGACGGCAATATGCAAGAAGGTTCCCTGCGCTGCGACGTAAATATTTCGGTGCGTCCGACGGGACAACAGGAGTTCGGAGTCAAAGTCGAAATTAAGAACATGAACTCCTTCAGCGCCATCCAAAAAGCCATCGACTACGAAATCGCTCGCCAAATTAAAGCCATTGCCAACGGCGAAAAAATTCTCCAAGAAACGCGCCTTTGGGAAGAAGGCAGCCAACGCACAATTAGTATGCGCAGCAAGGAAGGCTCGAGCGATTACCGCTACTTCCCCGAGCCCGATCTCCCACCCATCGAAGTCTCCCAAGAACAATTAGAACAGTGGGAGTCCGAACTCCCCGAACTTCCCGCCCAAAAACGCCATCGTTACGAAAGCCAGTTGGAACTCACTCCTTACGATGCGCGCGTACTGACGGAGGAACGTTCGACGGCGGAGTATTTCGAGGCGGCAGTCGCGGAAGGGGCAAATGCCAAACAGGTGGCGAATTGGGTGATGGGAGATTTAGCCGCTTACGTCAACAGCGCCAAACTCGCCAGCATCAACGAGATTGCCCTCGCCCCACAACGGCTGGCGGAGTTGGTTGATTTGATCGAGAAAGGAACCATTAGCGGTAAAATTGCCAAGGATATTCTACCGGAACTGTTGACTCAGCCGGTAGATTCTCTAGAAAAGTTGGTCGCCGACAAGGGGTTGATTCAGATTTCCGATCTCGGCGAGCTGGAACGGATTGTCGATGAGGCGATCGCGGCCCATCCCAAGGAAGTCGAACAGTTCCGCAATGGGAAGACGAAATTGCAGGGATTTTTTGTGGGACAGGTGATGAAGAAAACCAACGGACGAGCCGACCCCAAACTCACCAACCAGTTATTGGGTCGGAAGTTGAAGGGGTAGATCTGCTGCGGTGCTTCCTAGTTTAGACGGAGAGAGTCTGAGGGTTTTTCACCCCCTTCATCAAAATTTCACGAAAAATTCCCAAAATCTTTACCAAAAAAATACAATGAGGGGACTCTCCCCCCACCCCTAAAATGTTACATTTTGATTAGTAGATGCACCCTGATAATTGGGGGGTCGCCAAGGTGACTCTCCTTTTTTTTCTCTATTTATTTATTAGCAAAATATATAAATTTAGTTTATTGTATAATATTAGATTATTTCAAACGAGCGAGAAGTCGCGATCGCTGAGGTTGAGCGGTTACAATAAGCGCACAATCGGCACCTAAAACGTATGAAGGGAGCGCAAATGAGGCAACTCGGAATATTTTTTTCAAAAAAATCATGGGTGGGGGGTGACACCCCTCACCCTTCGTGTTATATTTAATTCAGTAGATGCACCCTGATGATTGGGGGAGTCACTCAAGTGGCTCTCTTTTTTTTTGGCCGCCTGTTGTGAGTTATGAGTTCAGAGGTAGGGACGTTTTATAAAACGTCCGTACAGGGTTCAGGGTTATGAGTAACGAGTGACAAGTTTTTGAGTTGGCGAACTGGCGAACTCATTTATGCCCAATGCCCACTGCCCAATGCCCAATGCCCGAATGACTGATATAATCGCTTCTCATACAGGGCTTAGAGGAGCAATTATGGCAGAATGGCAGGTTGTGAGCGGGGGAGTGACAGCGCCCAAAGGATACAAGGCGGCAGGAATTGCGGCAGGACTGAAACCATCAGGCGCGCCGGATTTGGCGTTAATTTTGTCGGAAACCGAGGCGATCGCGGCCGGAGTCTTCACTACCAGTACAGTGCGCGCTGCCTGCGTCGATTATTGTCGAAGCCGCTTGCAAGCCAAAGCCAGCGCCCGCGCAATTTTGTGTAACGCCGGACAAGCCAATGCCGCTACGGGGGAACAGGGGTTGCAGGATGCCTTGGAAACAGCCCAGTTATTGGGGAAGGCCCTCAACATTTCCCCAGATTCGGTGCTACTCGCCTCAACCGGTGTCATCGGACAGCGCATGAAAATGGATGCCTTTCGCAACGGTATTCCCCAACTTGTCGCCGCTGCTTCGCCGACGGGGGGAGATGCGGCAGCTAAAGCGATTATTACGACAGATTTGGTTGTTAAGTCCATCGCGTTGGAAACCAAAATCGGCGATCGCGTCGTCCGCATTGGCGGTATTGCCAAGGGTTCGGGCATGATTCATCCCAATATGGCGACAATGCTCTCTTTTGTAACTTGCGATGCAGCCGTCTCGACAACGCTGTGGCAGCAAATGTTGAGTCGCGCCGCCCAGAAAAGTTTCAATCAAATTACCGTCGATGGCGATACGAGTACCAATGATACTCTCATTGCCCTTGCCAACGGTCAGTCGCGTACCGCAGCGCTGACGGAAATGAGTCCGGGGGCAGAAAAATTGGAGGCGATGTTAACTGAAGCGTGTCAATATTTAGCCAAGGCGATCGCGCGCGACGGCGAAGGGGCAACTTGTTTGATTGAAGTGCAAGTTGGGGGCGCGCCTAGCGAAGAGGCGGCGCGTCAAGTGGCGAAAACCATTGTCGGGTCGTCTTTGGTTAAATCAGCCATTTTCGGGCGCGATCCCAATTGGGGTCGCATTGCTGCGGCTGCGGGACGGGCGGGCGTTTCCTTCGACCAAGAGAATTTGCGCGTTCAACTGGGGGATATTTTGTTAATGGAGGACGGTCAACCTTTACCGTTTGACCGAAAAGCAGCGAGCGATTATTTGGCGCAGAAGGCTGCTAATTCGACCGAAGAACGAGATGGTCAACAGTTGCAACGTTGCGATAATCCTGTGGCGATCGCGATCGATTTGGGCAATGGTTCGGCAACGGGCAAGGCTTGGGGATGCGATCTCAGTTACGATTATGTGAAGATTAACGCTGAGTATACGACTTAGGGGTTAGGTGGGGGCGGGGTAACCCCGCCCGTGCAGATCGTTGGTCATTCATTAGACATCTCCATTTTCCCAAAAATTTTCGCATAAAGTTAGGAAAGACTTGCTCGAAACGGAAAAGATTATTTGTTTTATAAAATTGACGATAATGCAAGCTTTGGTCATAAAACTTAAAGAAAGGGCGCGATCGCGATAAACTCCGACGAGAGCCGTGCAGACACTTGTCGAACTGACCTTGTACAATATAATAATTCAACCCATCTATTCCTTTCAAAAAAACATCCATGCCCGAAGCTGTTGGCGTTATTGAAACTCTAGGCTTTCCCGCCGTCCTCGCCGCTGCCGATGCCGCAGTTAAAGCCGCAAGAGTCATCCTCGTGTATTGCGATAAAGCCGAAAGCGGTCGTTTTTTAATTGCCATTCGCGGTCCAGTTTCGGAAGTTTATCAAGCACAAGAAGCCGGAATTGCCGCAGGAGAGGCAACCTTCGGCGGCGAAGTAATTACCCACTACGTCGTCCCCAATCCTCCCGCAAATATTGTCGCCGTTTTGCCTATTGAATACACCGAAGAACTCGAACGTTTCCGATGGGCATAGTTAGTATACATTGTGACAATGCGAGCCTTAACTGTAGATGCACTTTGTTCGGAAGCTACAAAGTTTTCAGCTTTCGAGTCGCAACATTTAGAACCCTCACTTTATGGGATAACAGATGGGAAAGCTGTTGGAACCTACTTGGAACACAAATTTAGAAGGCATTTGAGAGAACACTATGAATTTTCAATGGGTAATTCGGCAAAGGGTATTGATTTTCCAGGATTGCTTGTAGACATGAAAGTGACGAGTATCAAGCAACCTCAGTCTTCCTGTCCCTTTAAGTCTGCTAGACAGAAGATTTTTGGATTAGGCTACTCTTTGCTAGTTTTCGTCTATGAGAAAGTGGATAATAGCGTTAACCGAACCGCTATTTTAAATATTCTACACACAATTTATGTTGAAGCCGAAAAAACAGCGGATTTTCAAATGACTCGCGGAATTCGCAATATCTTAGCTAATGAAGGAAATCAAGATGACTTAATTGCTTTCATGCTCGACCGCAATCTTCCTGTTGATGAAATTGAAGCAGCTAATATTGCAGGTGAAATTTTGAGCAATCCTCCTCAGCAAGGTTTATTGACTATCTCAAACGCTTTGCAATGGCGACTTCAATATAGGAGAATTATCGAACTTGCTGGTCGGGAAGAAGGAATAAGGGCTGTTTATAGAGCAAACTAATGACTCGCGCTCAACAAAAGACTAAAATTGAGTATGGTGATTTCCAGACACCCATAGACTTGGCTGAAAAAGTTTGTGAAAAACTTGCAAGCTTAGGTGTAAATCCCGACTTAATTATCGAGCCAACTTGCGGCATTGGTAATTTCGTAGATGCTGCCTCGCGCATCTTTCAGCTAACGCCTAAAATCATTGGAGTCGAAATTAATCCCCTTTATGTACAAGCAATTAAGAATAAAAAAAAATTGCTTTGCGATTGCAGAATATCCATCAAACAAGGAAATTTCTTTGACTTGAATTGGTCAGCTTTAATTGATGACGCTTGTCAAAATATACTGATTTTGGGTAATTTGCCTTGGGTGACTAATTCGCAGCAAGGAAAAATTCGCGGCGTTAATTTACCCACCAAAGTTAATTTTCAAAAGCATAAAGGTTTAGATGCAATTACAGGAAAAAGCAATTTCGATATTTCAGAATGGATGCTGATTGACTTAATTAATAGACTTCAGGGGCGCAACGGTTATTTAGCCATACTTTGCAAAACAGCAGTTGCTCGTAAAATTTTAAATCATCTACGCTTAAAAAAACTTAACTTAAGTTTTTCGGCAATCTATAAAATTGACACAAAAAAGTATTTTGGTACAACTGTTGATGCTGGTTTATTCTTTTGCGATTTCTCTGAAAAAACTCGCACTTATTTTTGCAGTGTCTTTGAGGATTTAGAAACTTCGAGTTTTAAGCAAATTGGATATTATAACGAAACGCTTGTTCGAGATATCCGATCTTTGAAAAAAGTCAGTTTTTTATGGGACAAAAAGAGTAATACAAAGTGGCGTTCGGGGGTAAAGCACGACTGTTCGAGGGTAATGCAACTTTGTAAAGTGGATAATTCTCTAATTAATGGATTGGGCAAAGTTGTCGATATTGAAGACAATTATGTGTTTCCTCTGCTTAAAGGTTCCGACGTTGCAAAAGGAAAAGTCGAACAAACCGATAAATATATTTTAGTTCCTCAGTCTAGAATCGGCGAACCGACAGAGCAAATCAAAAAAGATGCGCCTAAGACTTGGCAGTATTTAATTGCCCATGCAGAATACTTGGATTCCCGAAAAAGTAAAATTTATCAAAATAATCCTCGATTTTCTGTTTTCGGTGTTGGCGATTACACATTTAAGCCGTGGAAAATTGCAATTTGCGGACTTTATAAAAAATTGGATTTTAGATTGGTGGGCGAAATTGAAAATAAATCGACTATTTTTGACGATACAGTCTATTTTATAAGCTTTGACAATGAAAAGCTTGCTCGCACGACGTTTGAAAGCTTACTTTCCCAACCCGCGATCGCGTTTTACTCTTCTTTGATTTTCTGGGACGAAAAACGACCGATTAAGACCGGAATTTTAAATCGCCTGAATTTAGAACGTTTAAGGGAAATTCCCCACAGATCTCAAATTTAACGACTCACATCAATTCCGCGATCGCGTAATTGTTGAACGAAGTAATCCTCCAATGATAGGCGATGGCGCGCCATACTCAATAGTTCGCCATCCATCAAACGCAGCGTTGCGAGAAACTCTTGGGGTTCTCCTTTGAGTTGTCCGTGCCAACCGTCATATTTAAACTCTAAATTGGCAACCCAACGCTGTAAAATCTCCTCATTTCCCCCTTTCCCCAGCACTTGAAAAGTTTCTTCCGTTCCCAACAATTCGTTAAGAGAACCGATACAAATCAATTCCCCGTTGGCGAGAAGGGCAATGCGATCGCAAATTTGCTCGACATCCGACAAAACGTGGGAGTTGAAAAAAATCGTCTTCCCCTCTTCTTGCAACGATAAAATAATTTGTCGAATGCGATAGCGTCCCATCGGATCGAGTCCCGACATCGGTTCGTCGAGAAACACTAATTCGGGATCGTTAATTAACGCTTGTGCCATGCCGATGCGCTGTAACATTCCTTTAGAATATTGGCGCAACTGCTTCTTTTTTGCGGTAGACTCGGCCAACCCTACTAAATCGAGAAGTTGGGGAATGCGCTTTTGAGATTGCGATCGCGAAATCTTAAACAATCCTGCGACAAAGGCGAGAAATTCCCAACCTGTGAGATAATCGTAAAAGTAGGGATTTTCGGGTAAATATCCCAAACGTTGCTTGACGGCGCGATCGCCAATGGGATGCCCCATAACCATTCCCCGTCCCCCACTGCGGCGGACAATTCCCAATAATACCTTCAATAGCGTAGTTTTTCCCGCGCCGTTAGGCCCCAGTAGTCCAAAAGTTTCCCCTCGATGAACCGTTAGCGAACACCCTTTAAGAGATTCAACTTTCTGATTCATCCAAAAACCCGTGCGATACACCTTACTCAATTCCCACGTTTGCACTGCTGGTTCGTTTTCGGCGACAATTTGTGGTTCTGGCAGATTTGTCGTAGATTCCATCCCCGTTCTACAAAACTCTCTCGTAATGTTGCTCTTTCCTATTTTGCCCCATTGATGCCTTGAATCGATCCGATCCGTTCAATCCATATTTTAGGATAAGTCGCAGCAGCCGCAAGGGATAATACAGGAAAAAGAATCCTTTTGGCAAGTCAATACAGCTTAAATCTCGTTCGTTGAGGGGAAGTGCAATTTTCCAACAATATCGCAATTTTGCCCAAATTCCCGGCTGGAGTTGCAAGCCAAAATAGGCGAGTTGAGTGGGATTTAATTGAGGCGCGCGATCGCTAAATAATCGTTCGTACACTTGTTCGGATAAAACCCGGACTTTGCGCGACCTTTCTAAGGGTTTCCAAGCCGCTTTGGGAACGGGGAGTTCTAAGAGTTCGCACGCTAAACTAATTCCGAGTAATACCATAATTATACAGTTTGCGGCTTCGGCTTTTTGAAGAATTCGATCCCAATTCATCTCGGAGTAAGCTTGAATGAATTCGGCAATATCGCAGATTCTTTGCAAACTCGTCCAGCCTTCTTTACTCCCATTGACGCACAAAACAATAAAGGAGTCTTCGGGCGATAGAACTGAAATCTTATTTCCAGCTAGCTTCAACGGTTTGACGCGGTTCAGCATTGCCGATATGGGAAAGTTAATGGAAAAGAAAGGAGGAGAAATATCCCAGTGTAGGTCGATGCCAATCTTGAATTCTGGGTGAAAAAAGTCTTGTTCGTAATTGGCATTTAGTTTTATATTTTCTTGATTGTAATTAAGGCAATTTGTGTTATAATAACCGCAATCCTCTAAAATTCTTTTAGCCTTAAAGAAGTCGCGTTTTTCAATTAAAAGGTCGATATCATAAAACTGCCTCAGCGCCAAATTTTGGTAAAGAGTCGTTGCTAAAATAGAGCCTTTAAAGGGAATAACAAGAATATTTTTTTCCTTAAACGCCTTTAAGATTTTAAGTAGTTGGGCGGTCAGAAAAAAATTACGTTGAAGGTTAACTGTAAAACGAGAAGCAAGTTGCGATAAAATTTCTGGTGGAATTGTCTGGGGACAAATTTCTTTGAGGTGCCAGTACAATAAGGGCGTTAGGCTGTGCCACTGGGCGCTTTTGAGTAAATAGTGCCAGTCTAAATTGCTGCGAACTAATTGAGTCGCCCGCGCTTTTTGTGCGGGAGTTAATTGAGTGCGAGTGCAACATAAAAGAAGTTCTATTTCGGGACGCATTGAGTCAAGTGATTTGGCAATTGGGTTATTTAGCGTGACGGCTGTAACTCGTGATTTGTTCTCGCTAAAGCGTTTTTTTTGAGTGGTTGAATCCGATTTTTGCAGAGAAGTCAAAGAAGGCGAAAGGCGTTCTAGAACAGTTGTACAGACTCGAAGAGAATTAAAACAACGATCGCAAGTCAACAATCTTCTACTCCTCTTGATGTTTCATTTGACAATGCTATATTTACTTATTTTTTGATTCTGAATTCTTTCGATCGCAAGGCTTTTCTCAGTTAATTTACCACCTTTACCGATAAAACTCAGCTTGAGTTTCAAAAAGGCGCGCATAAATTCCCGATTTTCCCATAAGTTGGTCGTGGGTTCCACTTTCTGCGATCGCGCCGCCGTCCAAAACGAGGATGCGATCGCTGAGTCTCACGCTAGACAAGCGGTGACTAATAAAGATCGCGATCCGATTTTCGCTCAATTGGCGAAATTGTTGCAAAATTTCGGCTTCTGCTTGAGGATCTAAGGCGCTTGTCGGTTCGTCGAGGATTGTTAAAGGGGTGGGACGCAGAAAGCAACGCGCGATCGCGATTTTCTGCCACTCCCCCATACTCAATTCCTCCCCTTCGGCAAACTGATGTCCCAACATTGTCTCGAAACCCCGGCGAAGGCGCGCGATCGCCCCCTCTACCCCCGCGCGACGCGCCGCTTCTTTGATGTCCTCCACCTCCTCCATCTTCCTCACATTCCCCAAACCAATATTCTCCCTCGCCAGGAGGTCGTAATGTCCATAATCTTGGAAAACAGCGCTAATTTGTTCGCGCCACGAGGAGGGCGAAAACTCCCGCAAATCGGTGCCATCCCACGTTATTCTGCCTTCACAAGGATCGTACAGCCGACATAGCAATTTAATCAGCGTGGTTTTTCCCGATCCATTTTCTCCCACGAGAGAAATTGTTTCGCCGGGATAAATACTGAAATTGAGATCGCGTAAAACAGGGCGAGTTCCATGAGGATAGTAAAAGCTAAGCTGTTGGACTCGAAGTCCTTGTTGGGGCGAGTCAGGGATAATGCGGGGATACTCTGGAGTCACAATGCGAGGTTCGAGGGAGAGAAAATCGGAGAAACTGGTTAAAAATAGACTATTTTCATATATATTTCCCATACTCCTCACCGTATCGCGCATTAAGCCCTGTCCTCGCTGGAATGCTTGGAAATACATCACTAGAGACCCTACCGTCAGCGCGCCGCGTAGGGTTTGTTGGGCGATAAACGCCAGCGCGCCAAAAACCGCGATCGCCGCCAGAGTTTGCGCCACGGCTTCGGCGAAAAAGCGACGTAGGGCAAGTTTCAGCTTGCCTCGACGAACCTCCTGGCGCAGGCGGCGAAATTGGCGGGAAAAGAAGTTTCCCAAGTCAAATAAGCGAATTTCCTTAGCATAGGACTCGCGGGTTAATACATTGCTGAAATAACCGGCGCGCCGTTCCAAAACCGTCCACTGCTGCCAATTTAAGTAAAGTTGCCGAGCTGACTGGAAGCGAACTGCGAGTAGCGGAAGTAATGTAAGTAATAATAGGGCAGTAATAACCCAGTTTACTGAAATGAGGAGGACGGCGATCGCGGCCAAAGAAACCGTTCCTCGAACCAATTGAATCGTGCGGCTCAAAATCAAAGGGGGACGATAGGATGCTTCTGACTGGACTCGATGTAGTTTGTCGTAATATTGAGCATTTTCGTAATATTCTAAATCCATTTCAATTGATTTGGCATGGAGGAGATTTTGTATAAAATCAGCCGCATTTCGAGCGTGCGCCTCGCCAACCACAACTGCAAGGGCGTTGAGCCAATCGGTCGCGATCGCCATCCCTGCCGCTAGTATAATTAAAACGAGAATATCGTTCCAATGGAGTCCTTGAGAAAGTGCATCTACAATTAACTTTGTCAAATAAAGGGACGCAATGGGGAGCAAACTTTGACCTAGAAGAAGAACGCAAGAGACGATTGTTAAGGAAGGACTGCTTTGCCAGCATAAGCGGAATGCTTGTTGGAGAGAAGATAAGTTTGATTTAAAATTCACTCATTTATAGCGTTTCTATTTGGGTTGTACAACTTTAGCTTTGGAAGAATGGAAGAATGGAAGAATAAAAGAATGGGAGAATTTACCAATTTGAAGGATAAGGGAGAAATGACTCAAAGTTGGCGACCTGCGACCGCTGTTTGCGTTCGGGGGTGGAAATACGATACCTAGTTTACAAACTATACTTTTGAGAAAATTCGCCCGCATGACGCAATGCACTAGAAAGGTTAGGAAACGCACTAGAATATTCATGAGTTAAAGCGCGAGCGATTTCGCCAACCGAACGACCTTCACCCATTAACTTTAAAATAAATTGTGCAATCTCGCCGTCTGAATTCAGTTTAGGAATAAAATCATTTGCTCGCTTGCGCAAACTAGCTAAAGACAGCGGTTGACTCGCAAAAGTCGATTGCTCGAAATTCGCCTTGGGTTGAGTCAAATTTTCCCCATCAAAAACGCGAGAATGCCAGCGCCAAACGTATTCTCGACCAACTAAATTCGCCTGAAGTTTAACTGAAACGCGATCGCCACATTTTAAGGGAAGGGGAGTCAGCCACGGCACAAAGGCTTGTCCGTAGATTAACTCCGGTTGCCCGGGCGCGTTAGAAAATTCGACGTTTTCCGCTAGGGTTGCATCAAACCAAAGCGCCAAACCGCAAGCGACTCCCGACTGTTGGAGCGTCCAATTTAACTCAGCGCTGAAGTTTGGGCGCTCAATAGTGGCATAATCTAAGGTTAAACAACAGATGGGTTGGACCAAACATTGGGAAGCGGAAAGATTGGCTTTTTGCCAGGTGTTGCGGATGAAACGTCGCGCGCTTTGTAAGTTACACCCCATCGGCTGTTCTTCCCAAGGCGAGGTATAAAATTTGTCGAGTTCGGGGGTTTGTTCCACGAGGGTGGCAAAAAGGCGATCGCGCAGTGGAATTAGGACTCCATCGGGTTTGAGAAAACGCGATCGCGCGTCGATAATCGCTGGGATATGTTGCCCAAACAGGGGTAAAATTCCGCGCAAGTCGGAGATAATAACGTCGGCGCGTTCGGCAAGCGTCGCGCCAGTCGAGAGGGTTTGGATAAACTCGATGCGATCGCTATATCCATTCTCTTTTGCCAGTTCCCGCGCCACCTCCACCCAATTCGACGGTTCAATGGCATAAACTTTGCGCACGCCCAATTGACAGGCTAACAACGCAAAAATTCCCGTTCCCGTCCCGATATCTACCACCACCGAATCGGGTTTTATCGCCTGTTGCAACGCCCCAACGTAGGCATCCATTCGTCGGGAGTCGGCGATCATTTTTCCGTAACCCGAAAGACTGTACATTTTATAGCGGTTCTATTTGAGTTGCCAAACTTGATGTCTAGAATTCAGAATTCAGAATGGAAGAATTCAGAATATATATATATGAGAAACGCTATATTACGCGATCGCTCTTGATGTAGCCAAACATCGATCGACTCTTGACAAAAAAGCCGATCGATGATAATAGGAACTATTAGAAATTAACGCGATCGCGATTTGCCACCTTCAACCGTTCCACCACTTCTGCGGTGGGAATAGCGCCCAACTCCCCAGAAGCGCGAGTCCGAATACTCAACGCACTCGCCTCCACCTCCTTCGCGCCCACAATTCCCATCACCGGCACTTTCCCCTTCTCAGCGTTGCGAATGAGTTTCCCCAAGCGTTCCCCGCTGGTATCGACGCGCGCGCGAATGCCTTCTGCTTGCATCTTCCCAACCACTTCCCGGGCGTAACCCAAAAACTCATCGCTGACGCACAACAATCGTACCTGTTCGGGGGCCAACCACAGCGGAAAATCTCCCGCATACTCCTCAATTAAAATCCCAATTAACCGTTCCACCGAACCAAAAGGCGCGCGGTGAATCATCACCGGACGCTGGCGAGAACCATCTTCGGCGACATATTCCAACTCGAACCGTTCGGGCAAATTATAATCTACCTGAACCGTTCCCAACTGCCACTCCCGTTCCAACACATCTTGGAAGATAAAATCGAGTTTAGGGCCGTAAAATGCCGCTTCCCCCGGCGCTTCAAAATAATCCATTTCCAAATGCTGGACGGCGCGACGAATGGCATTTTCTGCCTTGTTCCACGCATCCTGGGAACCAATATATTTATCCGATTGAGGATCGCGAAAACTCAAACGCGCCTTAAAGTTTTTCAGTTGCAACGCCTTAAATACCGACAGAATTAAATCGACAACTTTCAGAAACTCATCGTCCAACTGTTCGGGGGCGACAAACAAATGGGAATCATCTACAGTGAACCCGCGCACCCGCGTTAAACCGCCCAATTCTCCCGACTGTTCGTAACGATAAACCGTCCCAAATTCTGCCAAGCGCAAGGGCAATTCGCGATAGGACCGCAACTCGCTTTGATAAATTTGAATATGGAACGGACAGTTCATCGGTTTGAGAGCAAAACCCCGTTCGAGAGCCGCCTCTTCGGAGTTCTCCGCCATCATCGGGAACATATCTTCTTTATAATTTTGCCAGTGACCGGAGATTTTAAACAAATCGACGCGGGCAACGTGAGGCGTGACGACTTGTTGGTAGCCGCGTTTGAGTTGTTCGTGTTTGAGGAAGTCTTCGAGGGTGGAGCGCAAAATTGTCCCTTTGGGAGTCCACAGGGGTAAGCCGGGGCCGACGGGATCTGAGAAAATAAACAGTCCCAATTCCTTACCCAGCTTGCGATGATCTCGTTTGAGGGCTTCTTGTTTGCGCCGCTTGTATTCGGCGAGTTGTTCGGGGGTTTCCCAAGCCGTTGCATAGATGCGTTGCAGTTGGGCTTTGGTTTCATCGCCGCGCCAGTATGCCCCCGCCACGCTTTCGAGAGCGATCGCTTTTGAGTTAAGTTCTTTGGTATTGTCGAGGTGAGGTCCGGCGCACAAGTCCCACCATTCCTCGCCCAGGTGATAGATGGTAATGGGTTCGGTTTTGATGTCGTCAAGAATTTCCAGTTTGTAGGGTTCTTGGATTGTTGCGATGCGCTGTTTTGCTTCTTCGCGCGAGACTTCTTCGCGAATGACGGGCAGTTTTTTCTTGACGATTTTATCCATCTGTTTTTTGATGGATTTTAAGTCCTGTTCGGTGAAGGGTTCGGGACTGTCGAAGTCGTAGTAGAATCCCGTTTCTGTCCACGGACCAATAGTGACTTGCGCCTGGGGGAACAACTTTTGCACCGCCATTGCCATGACGTGGGAGGCGGTGTGGCGAATTTTTTGAAGGGCTTCGGATTCGCTGCTGCGAGGGAGTCGGATGGGTTGTTCGTTGTTGTTGTCCTGGGACATGGTTGATTTTTTTCTTCCCGCAAACGGGTTCTACTTTCTGTCTAATTGTGTTCGATGCTGGGAGATGCTCGGATTTTTGGCATTCCTTCGTCTATTTTAGATCGGCTGTATGACACTGAGATCGTTAATCGCGATCGCGTGTATCACGTCATAGCTAGATCGTACTACGCTCCAAGAACCAAGGACGAAGGACAAATGACTAATTTTATGAATTTTTGTAAAAAATGTTAAGATTGAGGGAACTGCCGTCACTCAATGAACCAAATCGCCAATGTCGTTGACCGAGCCGCCGGAGAAAGAGTTGCTCAAGACTATCCTGGAGCCGCTGTTAGAAGATTTTCAATATTGGTTTTCGCGATCGCAAACTTTGCTAGAATCTGAGAGACTCACATTTCTTTCGCCCCAAGAACAAGACCATCTGCTGTCGCGTCTGAAGGAAGCCCAGCAGGAAGTTGGCGCGGCGAAGATGCTATTCCGGGCAACAGACGGCAGTGCGGGTATCGACCCGGCAACCCTAAAACCCTGGCATCGTTTGGTCGGGGAATGCTGGCAGGTGTCGAGGAAGTGGCGCTCTGTCGAAAAGCAACAGCAACAGGAATAACTTCAAAAAAGCTGCCGTTTTCGCGCTTCTCCCACTCTTTTGGGATAATAGAGAAGCGATTGCTCTTTTCTCTCGCCCGCTGGCTCTAAATCCAATTCAATTTAGACCTTTACTGTTTCAAATCAAGTATAAATACGTAAGTATCGAGTCTCTCGTCAAAAGGAAAACCGAAAATGTTACATCTTCTTTACATCTTAGCTTTTACAATTATTGCCTTTTTCGCGATCGGCAATCTTATTCGCAATTTAATTAGCTTAAGTGTAGAATCCCAACGCCGCTACTCCTCAGCGCCACCCTTTGCCTCCTACCAACGCTCCTCCCCACCTCACCCCGAACTCCTCGACGACAACGGTCAACTGGTCAACGAACCGCTACTGGTCGTGCGTTCTGAGAATGTGGACGATGCTCGCGCTCGTCTTGACGCGCTGTACAATTCGTCGCCGAGTACGACGGCAGAAAGAGGTGAAGAAGGTTGATTTAGCGACGCTACGAATCCAGTCGGATTGAAACAATTAAGATTAAAATTTGTTGAGTTATGTGCGGGCATTGCAATGCAATGCCCTTCTGTTCGAGGGTAAGTTGAGACAAAAGCTAATTCACTTCAAGTGAAACGCACCAATGCGCGAACTTTTAATTTTCAGGACGCGATAAGATTGCCAAAGATATTTAAGTAGGTGGGCGTAATTAAAAGAACAATATCTCCAGCTAAAACCCTTACCTGGCAAGGAATACGGTTTTCGAGGTTATGCGTTTATTTTTGCCCACCTACTTACCGAGCGATTGGCATAAAGACGAGGAAAAATACGGCGCGATCGCTGCTTCAAAAAGAGATTACGCACCTAGACAGAAATAAAGGTAAGCTGTTACGCATTTAAACGTTTGATATAGCGTTGACCAATGAAATGTAAACAGTAGAAGAATATTACATACTTTCAATAACTTCTCAAAGCCTCTTGAATTTTTCTATTCTTCTATTCTTCTATTCTTCCGTTAAGATTTTACAACTCAAATAAAAACGCTATAGAAGCAATGCAGACGGAAACTCAGCGAAACAGCCTTTAGTGATTTCCATTGCTAAACCGAGAAATTTTCCTCCTTTTAGGGGAGGCATTAAGGGCTAAGGTAAAGCTATGCACCCTCAAATCCGTCCGCTAATCGTATCGATCCTGGGTTTTTCGCGGTCGAGTTTAGCGTGCTGAAATGCCAGGAGCGTAAGCCTCGACGACACTCCAAGTCGGCAGGCAATTCACCATGAAGTAATCGCAGGCAGGGCATTGAGTTTGAACAAGAGATTTACTGAGGAAATAATGTCGCTCGGCAAAACTTCCACAGTTGGGACAGCGAACTTTTTGAACTTTTTTCATTTTTTTAATCTATTTTTAAAAGGGAATATGTCATAAGACATAATAGCTTTATTATACCTTAAAGAAGGAAATTTGTAGCCCAAAAAAATACCAGAGATTTTGACGAGCGAAAAAAAGAAATAAAAATCTTACTTTTGCTTGAGTACAACTAAGGTAATATCGTCTAGGACTTTCTGTTGCCCAATATGTCGCCGCACGTCATCGATTGCTAAGTCTCGGATGGCTTCGGCGGATAAATGGCGATTGTCTCGCACGATTTCGCACAGTCGCTCGAAACTGTAAAAGTTCCGATTCAAATCTTCTGCTTCTGTAATTCCATCAGTATACAAGACAAGGATATCCCCGCTGTCGAACGTAATTTCTTGACGGTCAATAAAATCGGCAATCTCGAATTCTAAACCGAGAGGAAAGCCCAAAAGCATCGTATCAATAGTTTCAATTTCCCCATTTTGGCGAACGAGAAGAACTTCTTCGTGTTGTCCGCTAATCTTAAACGTTCCCTCGCTATAATCGAGCATCACCAATGTCATTTCTTTGCGAGCATTGAGGCGTTGAAGGTTGTCATATAGCGTTTGGTTGAGAATATTTAAAAATTTAACGGGATCGGTTTCTCCACTTTTTTGCAGCGTTCGCACTGCCGTTTGTGCCATAATCATCAATACGCCACTTTCTAAACCGTGTCCGGTCACGTCGCCGATCGCGATTTTCACGCCATCCTCACTTTGCAAAACGTCGTAGTAGTCGCCTCCCACCTCGTCTGCCGCTTCCATAAATCCAGCAATTTCCAATGTTTCAATGGCCTGTAATTCTTCAGTGTTGGGCAACACCATTTGTTGCAGTCGTTTAGCGATGTCGAGTTCGGCACTGAGGCGCAGGTTTTCTGCTTGGAGGCGTTGGTTGAGGAGAGTAATTTCGGCGTTAGCGTCGGCGAGTTGGGCGGTTCGTTCTTCGACTTTTTGTTCGAGGGTTTGGGCGTAGTCCTCTAATTGGCGGTAAGATTGCATGAGGTTGTCCCAGAGAACGTAGCCAATGGTGGCGATCGCAGAACCGGCAACGGCGAGGAGAGGAGCGACAGCAGGCAGCCAAAGACCCACTTGAAAGGCAACGTAGGACGCGATCGCTACCGCAGCGCCGCAGAGTAAAATTCCACCCAGGGTTACCCAACGTCCGCGCAGGATCGTTGCGCCCAAAACCGCGCTGCACCCCGACCACAGAACGATCCACAGCCACAGTTGAAGTTTCCCCACCGGACGCAACATCGCACGACCTTCGAGGGCAGCACTTAACACCTGACTGGTAAGGTTAGCATGGACGACGACTCCGGGGGTAAGACGAGGAGTTTGGAAGAATTTGCTGGTGTAGGGGGTTTGAAAAAGGTCATTCAGACTCGGGGCAACTCCGCCGATAAAAACAATGCGATCGCGCAAAAAATCTTCGGGAATGCGGTTTTCGAGCGCGTCTTCTAGGGAAATTGTCGGAAAACGGTCTAACTCGCCTCGATAGTTTAATAAGATTTGATAGCCGCCAGTTTCCGAACGGCGATAGATACTTTCTTTCCCCGTCAGAGGAACAAAAACGGCTTTTCCCAGTCCAAAAATTTGGCGATCGGCATCGACAACTTCGAGGGAAATTCCCTGTTTTTCTAAATAGGTTAAAGCCGGTTTAATCCCCAGTCCTTCTCGTTCTCCGACCAAAACTAAGCCGCGACGCACTTTACCATCGCCATCGAACATAAGATCGGCGGCGGCGACTTGTCCCGACTCCTGTAACGCTGGTGGCGGACTCACTGAGTCTCCGGCTACTTTTTCTACGCCAATGAGGTTGGGAGTCGATTTAAAGACTTCAACTAATTCTGAATGTCCCGGTTCGACGGGAATATCGCGATAGATATCCAGGGCGATCGCGTGCGGTTGTTGCGCTTTTAAGTTGCGAATTAATTGGGATAGGCGGCGATCGCTCATCGGCCATTGTTGGGCATATTGAATATCGCTTTCGTCGATGGTGACAATGGCAATACGTTTTTCCATTGTTTCGGGAGGACGCAATAACAAAAGTTGGTCGTAAAAAGCCCATTCCAATAAGCGAAATGCCCCGCTTGCACTGCCCACAATGACCAGTCCCGCGACGCTCGGGGTAATTGTTAGGATACCTCGCCATTTAAGGTTTTTGATTTTACGTTGAATAGATGTTAAGCGCTTCATTGGGCATCGAGCAAAAGGGATGAGTTGAACGGATTCTTAAAAGCTAATGCTTCCCGCCCCTTGACAGTTAAGACAATCGCTACAGCATTTTCATTTGAGATAGAATACTGTTTTCGCGTGAAAGACTGCTAAAAAGAATTTAAGAGACGAGGGAGGAATCATTAAAAAGTGGACGATTCGCCATGACTGTTTGTATTTCGGAGCGACAATACTATACAACTTAACGCCGAGCGATCGCAACCATTTTTAAAGAACTGGGAGGAGCAAGAGTTATTCCCCGACGCACGGGTTTAAGGGGACGCGAACTCGTCAGGGTCAGTTGAAATTGCTCTAAAATGGTAGCCAAAACTAATTGCATTTCCATCATCGCCAACGCCGCGCCAATGCAGCGCCGAGTTCCACCGCCAAAGGGAAGGTATTCGTAGGGGGAAAAGGAGCGTTCTAAGAAGCGTTCTGGTTTAAATTGTTTGGGTTGAGGATAAATATCTTCCCGCTGATGGACGAGATAAATACAGGGTACGAGAAAGGTACCGGGTTCGAGGCGATAGTTCATCACTTGGAGGGGAACTTTGAGGCGACGAAAGAAGGTGGTGGGTGCGATGGGATAAATGCGTAAGGTTTCTTGGCAAACGGCGGTAAGATAGGGCAAGGAAGTCGCCAGCATTGCATCGTCGCTGCTTTTTATATCGGCGAGTTGCGATCGCAATTTCTCTTCTACTTCCGGCAGCGCGTGAATCCAGTACAAACCCCAACACAGCGCCGAAGAGGTGGTTTCGTGTCCGGCGAATAACAGCGTCATCAACTCGTCGCGCAATTCGCGATCGCTCATTCCTTCCCCTGTTTCGTCGCGCGCTGCCAGCAGTAAACTTAGGATATCATCTTGCTGTTGCGATCGCGATGTCGCCCGATACGCGCTGCGCGATCGCCGTTCTCTAATTTCAGCATACAGCAGTTCGTCAATTTCCCGTTTCCGCTGTAAAAAACGCCCCCACGGACTCCAATTTCCCCAATCTTTTTGGAGGGAAGGAAAAAACATTAAACTGGAACTTAAAGGAGAGGCAATTGAGTCGAGCATCGAACTCATGAGTCTTCGCAAACGATTGTAGCGTTCTCCTTCTTGGATGCCAAAAACGACTTGGAGAATCGTCCGCAGCGTAATTTCTTGCATCGTAGCGCGGACGGAAAAGACTTTACCGATTTCCCATTGCTGCGTCACTTGGCGGGTAATTTCGCAAATCGACTGACTGTAAGCGCGCAAGCAATCGCCGTGAAAGGGAGGCATTAATAGTCGTCGTTGGCGTTGATGGCGATTGCCTTGTGAAAAAAGTAAGGAGTTGTCCCCCAATAATAAACGCAAAAAGCCTTGTCTTTGGGTTGTATCGAAGGTATCGGGAGAGGCGGTAAAAATAGTTTGAATGGCTTGGGGGTGGTTGACGTAAACGAAAGGCATTTCCGCACTACCAACTCGGAAGAAATCGCCATACTGCTTGCCATAATTGTCGAAATAGGCAAGGGGACGAAAAATTAACTGGAGCATTCGTAGCGTCGCGGGAGTTTGCGGTTTGGGGGGAAGAGACATGAATCAGTAAACAGTAAACAGTTATCAGTAAACAGTAAGCTGTTATTAAGTTGGCTTGCTCGTACAATAAGCAGTTATCGATTTAAGTTTTTGTATCGATTGTCGATCGCGATCGCGCGCTCTTGCTAGGATAAGAACCATAGCTCCAACGTGAATCTCTATGAATAGGACGACACCTTCTCCTTTAATCGTACCCCTAAATTCTACAATCCGCGATCGCGCGCGTCACTTCGCCGCCCAACAAGCAACGCCGGAAAAGGGACTTCGCGTTTATCTCAATACTTTAGCAGTTTGGGCTGTCCATCGTTACCTTAAATGGTTACATATTGAAGCCGATATGGAGGCGGGAGACTTAGGAAATGCGGCATTACGAGCAATTTTTGATGTTGCCGATCTTATGATTCCCGACTGGGGAAAACTCGAATGTCGTCCCGTTTTGGAGGGAGAGGACGCGATCGCGCTTTCTCCAGAAGCAACCCAAGGACGTAGAGGTTACGTTGCCATTCGCTTGAATCCTTCTTTAAAAGAAGCACAAATTCTGGGGTTCTATCCTTCAAGTTCCGAACATTTAAAAACTATTTCCTTGCATCAATTGCAACCGTTAGAGAGTTTGCTAGATTCTATTCCCGAATCCAATGGGACGCGGGTTTGTTTAAGTCAATGGTTACAAAATACCTTTTCCCCGACTTGGCAGGCAGTCGAAACCCTTTTATCGACTTCAACAATAGTTGCATTTCGACGCAATACCGTTTGGCGTGCCAAGCGTCTCGAATTGGCAACTCCCCTTATTTTACTGCTAACCTTGGAATTAGAAGCGCGCGATGTCGTCATTGTTTATATTCAACTTCTCCCTGGAGATACCACCACTACTTTACCCTATTCCACTCAGTTGATTGTCTTGACGGAAACAGGAGAGGTTTTTCGGGCAATTGAATCGCGCGAAGGAGAGCGATTTATTTCCTATGAATTGAGCGGCGAAAGGGGCGAATCATTCAAACTTAAAGTTGTTTCAGAAGGTAATTATTTAACTGAAAGTTTTACAATCTGAATAAGCTATTCGGCATTTAAACTGATGCGCATTTAAATTAGGATTTGCCTTCTGCCTTTGGTGAGAATTTGACGACAAGAACAAATGACGAAAGACAAATGACTAAGGACAAATGACTAAGGACAAATAACAAATGACTTATTAAATGTTAGTTATCCTCGATCTCGACGGCGACTTAAAACAAGAAACGACGGCAACCCTAGAAATTCGAGCAGAAGGAGAATTGCGCGCTCTCGTTCAAACTCGCGTCAAGGGCAAACTTCCGCCTTGTCCCGATTTATTAGAACTGTATCAAAAGTGGCAGAAATTATATTATCGTTTAGGAATCTTATTTCGATTAGAAGAGCGGTTTTATGGTAACGAAGGCGACTTTTCCGGCGATCCCCTTGATGCTTGTCGCCAAGCTGCCCGAGATTTAGTTCGACGCTTTAATGATTGGTTAAAAGCGGAATCCTTTCGTCCCATTCGAGAAAAAATATTGGAAAAGATATCGGATCGGGGAACAGCACGAATTATCCTTCAAGTTGAATCGATTTTTATTCGGAAGCTTCCTTGGCATTTATGGGATTTGATCCAACGCTACTCTCAAGTCGAATTAGCTATTGGTTCCAGCGTTTACGAGTTACCGGTTCGCCGAAAAGTAGAGCGAGAACGAGCAAGAATTCTCGCTATTTTTGGTCATCACGCAGGGATTGATATCAGTCGCGATCGCGCCCTTTTTTCCAAACTCCGCGATCGCGTCGAAATCGAATTTTTAACCGAACCCAATCGCCAAGATTTAGACCGGGCAATTTGGGACGATAAAGGCTGGGATATCTTGTTTTTTGCCGGTCACAGCACGACTTTCGAGCAAGATAACTGCGGTCGCCTCGAACTAAATGCGCGAGAAAGTTTATCTTTAAATGAATTAACCTACGCCCTCAAAAAAAGCGTTGAGAACGGACTTAAAATTGCCATTTTTAACTCTTGCGATGGTTTAGGATTGGCACGACAATTGGAACGGTTAAACATTCCTCAAACTATTGTCATGCGAGAACCGATTCCCGATGCCGTCGCCCAAGCCTTCCTCACTCACTTCTTAGATGCTTTTTCTAAAGGAAATTCCCTGTATTTATCGGTACGTACTGCGCGAGAAAAATTACAAAGTCTCGAAGACCGATTTCCTTGCGCCACTTGGTTGCCCGTCCTTTGCCAAAATCCAACGGAACTCCCCGTAACTTGGCAAGAATTGGTCGATTTGTCCAGAGAAACTAAACCCTATTTAACACAAGAAATAGAATCCCAACAACTAAAAGTTTGTCCCTATCGAGGCTTAGCCGCCTTTTCCCCAGAAGATGCCCCATTTTTCTTCGGCAGAGAGCGATTTGTCGAAAAATTAATAGAAGCGGTAAAAAAGCATCCTTTTGTCGCCGCGATTGGACCGTCGGGCAGTGGAAAGTCTTCCCTTATTTGTGCCGGTTTAATTCCCCGCTTAAAAACTTGGATAATTGCCAGCTTTCGTCCGGGAAATAACCCCTATTTTCAACTGGCAGAATCGCTCATTGCCCAACTCGAACCCGACTTAAGGGAAACCGATCGCTTAATCGAAATCAATAAACTCGTTCTCGCTTGGCAAAACAAAGAAATTACTCTCGGACAAATTATCGATCGCCTTCGCCACAAACATCCCCAAAAAACCCCTTTCCTCCTCGTCGCCGATCAATTTGAGGAACTTTACACCCTTTGCGAACCTAAAATTCCCTTTCTCGACTTCCTCCTCGAAGCGGTGGAAAAAACCGAGAAATTTACCCTCGTTCTCACCTTACGCGCCGACTTCTTAGAAAAAGCCCTTACCCATCGTCCCTTCGCCGAAAAATTAGGTCAATATAATCCCCTTCTATTAGGGCCGATGAATCGCCAAGAATTGCACGACGCGATCGCAAAACCCGCCTTGCAACTCAACATTGGCATTGCAGACGGACTCACCCAACGCATCTTAGACGCTTTGCATCGAGAACCCGGACAACTCCCCCTCCTAGAATTTGCCCTCACCTTGCTGTGGGAACGCCAGGAAAACGGCTGGTTAACCCACCAAGCCTACGATAGCATCGGCGGAGTAGAACGAGCGCTCGTCGATTATGCCGAACAAACCTACGCCCAACTGAACCCCCAACACCAACAACAAGCTCAACGCATTTTAACCCAACTGGTGCGACCGGGAGAAGGCACCGCCGATACGCGCCGCAGGGCAACTTGCGAGGAATTGGGTTTGCAATTGCAAGACGTTTTGCAACACTTAATAAATGCGCGTTTATTAATTTGCGACAGTAGCGGAACCGTCGAACTCGTCCACGAAGCCTTATTACAAACGTGGCAACGCCTGCGTCAGTGGGTAGAAGCCGATCGCGCTTTTCGCACCTGGCAAGATCGATCGCGCGCCGCAATGAACCAATGGGAAAAAAATAACGGGGAAGAAGGACTGCTATTGCGCGGTACGCCGTTGTTAGAAGCCCAAACCTGGCTCGAAAAACGAGGGAACGATCTCGGCGATCGCGAAACGCGCTACATCCAAACCAGTTTAGCCCTCGACCGGCGCGAACGGCAAGTTCGGGTCAATTTGCGCAAAACCGCCGCCATCGCCCTATTTGCCGCCGTTTTTGGTTCCCTCAGTCTGGGGGGATTAGCCGCTTGGCAATGGCAGCGCGCCCAATTTAGCGAATTGGGATCGGCAGTGAAAACCCTTCTCGCCTCCTCCGAAGAACTCTTTGCCTCGAAAAAAGAAATCGACGCACTCCTCGAAAGCCTCCGCGCCGCACAACAGTTGCGTTCGGCGCGCGACACCGATGCTGAAACCCGCGCGCGTACCGTCGCCGCCTTGCACCAAGCGGTGTATGGCATTCGGGAGTACAACCGCCTCGAAAGCCACCAGGCAACGGTTTCGACGGTTGCTTGGAGTCCCGACGGCCAATATTTCCTTTCCGGTAGCGATGACGATACCATTAAACTGTGGCAGCGCAACGGTCGGGAATTAGCGAGTTTGGAAGCCCATCGCGATCGCATCCGCAGCGTTGCTTGGAATAGCGACAGTCGTACCTTTGCCTCGGTTGGCGACGATGGAACGATGAAGCTGTGGCAGTTGGAAGCGGGCAAACAACCGGTTGTTACCCAAACGTTAACCCTAGAAGGGCAAGTCAATCAAATTCAATTCAGTGCCGATGGGAAAATCTTGGCTGCTGTTGACACCGATGGTAAAGTTACACTGTGGCAAGTTCGGAGTCTCGATTTAAAACCGCTGCGATCCTGGATGGCGCATCAGTCTTGGGCGACGGGAGTGAGTTTTAGTCCGGGGAGTCCAATTTTGGCGACGGCAAGTAGCGATCGCACCATTAAAGTTTGGAACTTAGATGGTAGTTTGCGTAAAACCCTTAGCAGCCATCAAGGAACGGTTCATCGCATTGCCTTTAATCCCCAGGGAGAGTTGGTTTCAGCCAGCAGCGATCGTACGGCGAAGGTGTGGGATGCAAATGGAACGTTAATGGTAACCTTGAAAGGTCATCGCGATCGCGTTTGGGATGCGGCTTGGAGTCCCGACGGCAAAACCCTTGCCACCGCCAGTCGCGACGGAACTCTCAAGCTTTGGCAGCGCGACGGCACGTTAATCGCCACTCTCGAAGGCCATAACGCATCCATTTACAACGTTGGGTGGAGTCCCGACGGACAAACCCTCGCCACCGGAAGTGCCGATACAACGGTCAAATTTTGGCATCCATTCCCCAAAGCGCAAACGGTTTTCGCCGATGCTGGCGCGGGGTTGCGCGATCTCGCTTTTATTCCCGCGTCGGAAGCGTCTCAACCTCCAATTTTGGCGATCGCCAATGCCAAGGGAAAGGTTCGCCTCTGGGACTTTGTGGGTTCGCAAGGGGGAAAGACTCTGGAAACGGGGAGTGGGAATTTGTGGAAAATTCGCTTGAGTCCCGATGGTTTTTTTCTGGCTGCGGCAAGTGCCGATGGTTTCGTTCGACTGTTCCCCGCGCGATCGGTTTCCGATACTAAGAATTTGAGTTCGTCTTCTGCGCCGCGCGCAACCGGGGAAATACGTAACTTTGAAAATAATCCTCAAAAACTTCCCTTTGGATTCGACAGCGAAACGGGGGATGCGATCGCCGCCTCAGCCGTTGCCTTTAGTCCCGACGGTGGAGAAATGGCCCTGTTGCGTTCCGACAGCGCCATCGAACTGCGATCGCAGGCGGGAGAAATCGTGCAAACGTTGCGGGAACCCCACTTCGAGATAATGGATGTCAAATTTAGTCCCGACGGGAAGATGTTGGCGGCGATCGGCAAAGACGAAACGGTGAAAATTTGGCAGCGCGGGACTTATGGGATGTTTCAAGTTGCGGCGACGCTTTCGGGACACACCAGCGACGTTTGGGATATTGCGTGGAGTCCCGACAGTCAAACCCTCGCTTCGGCGAGTTTGGACGGTACGATTAAATTGTGGCAGCGCAATCGCCGGGGGAACTTTCAACTGCGTCCCACTCATACCCTGAAAGGACATCTCAACCGCGTCAACAGCGTCGCTTTCAGACCCAACGGTCAAATTTTAGCCTCTGGTAGCAGCGACGGGACAGTGAAACTGTGGAGTCGCAAAGGCAAACCGTTGAAAACGTTTAAAGGCGATCGCAGAAGCATTTCGGCCGTGGCGTGGAGTCCCGACGGTCGCTATCTCGCCGCCGCTAGCGACAACCGAACCGCTAGCGTGTGGGATTTTGACCTCGATCGGTTGTTCGTTCGAGGGTGTTTGTGGATTGAGGATTACTTGCAGGCGAATCCGAATTTAAGCGATCGCGATCGGCTTTTGTGCGATGGGGTTTAAGGTTAACTGTATTAAGTTTTGGATATGAACTAACACCGTACATTTGAACTATACCAGTAATTCGTTTAAGATAATACTCGTCAAACTGGCAGTACAAGATTCTTATGGCGACACAAGTAGAACTCAAGCAAGTTAAAACAAATTTAGCATGGACATCTGAAGATGGTTTCTCCTATCTATATCATGGTGATAGCTTCGATATAATGGCTTCGTTACCCGCTGAAAGCGTAGATTGTATCTGGACAGATCCCCCTTATAACCTTTCTAACGATGGCATTACTTGTGTAAACGGTCGCATGGTCACAGTCAACAAAGGCGAATGGGATCGCAGTCAAGGGATAGAGAACGACCATGAATTTAATAAAGCATGGCTAGCTTCCTGTTATCGTCTTCTGAAACCTACAGGTACGATTTGGGTTACAGGTACGATGCACGTATATCCGTCAGTTGGCTTTGCAATGCAACAACTTGGTTTTCGTATCCTCAACGATATCATTTGGGAAAAACCTGCGCCACCGCCTAACTTGGGCTGTCGGTGCTTTACCCACTCCACAGAGTTAATACTGTGGGCAACAAAAGCGCGTAAAGGAAAAGAGAGATACACTTTCAATTATGAGACGATGAAAGCAGAGAATGGAAATAAGCAAATGAAGAATGTTTGGAGAATATCTGTACCAGGTAAAAAAGAAAAATGCTATGGTAAGCATCCAACTCAAAAGCCGTTAGCTTTGATTTCACGTTGTCTTCGGGCAAGTACGAATCCAGGCGACCTTGTTTTCGATCCGTTCGCTGGCTCATCAACTACGGGAGTTGCAGCTTTGGCGATGTCTCGCAAATTTATCGGTTGTGAATTAGATAAAACCCATATAGAACTTTCAATCAATCGGTTGACGAATCCCGGTAAAATAGAAGAGCCACCGGCTGTCCCAAAACAAGGCAATTTATGGAAAGATTAGAAGCAATTGAGAAGCTAACAATACTTGTAGGACGCGATCTTAGAGAACTAGCGGATTTGTATCAAGTAACAGTTTGGAGCGAAGAAGAAAAAAAAAATAAAGGCTGGCCTGGACATACAATAGAACGCCACTTAGGATTAGCTCTGAACTCATCCCGATCTCCCAATTTCGGAAGTTGGGAGCTTAAAGTTGTATCCTTGAAAATTGCAAAACGATCTAAAATCTTAAAAGTGAAAGAAACGATGGCAATTACGATGATAGATCCAGTGGAAGTAGTCAATAAAAACTTTGAAGAAAGTCACCTCTTTAATAAATTACAGAAAATTCTGGTTGTAGCGAGAATATTTGAGAGTCAAGAAGATAGACGTTCCCTTGTACATTCCATAGCCTCTTTCGATTTGGATAGTCCTGAAATTTACGATCGGGTTAAGGCGGATTATAACCTTGTGCGAGAAACTATTAGAACTCAGGGATTTAGTGCCCTCAGTGGAAGCATGGGTAAACTTGTACAACCTAGAACGAAGGGGCGAGGTCATGGAAGCACTTCTCGAGCTTTTTATGCTCGAACTCAGTTTGTAGCTCATATTTTAGGAGAAGATTACTCGCTACCCTTACCTATCACACCTTAAGTTACGTGAGCGTAATTATCCGTAAAATAGCGACTGAGATTCAACCTGTTTACGAACGGGTTGCTGTTAGAAGGATAATTTTAGCGGTTTTTCAAAACCCCACCCAACAGCTTAATCCCTAAAAGACGATTTAGCTACTAAATATCGCTCCACAATTTCTAGAAGATGTTGGGCGTTAAAAGGTTTGCGCAGATAATCAGAGGCTCCTACCATTTTCGCACGAACGCGATCGATAATGCCCTCCCGTCCGGTCAGGATTACAATCGGCGTACTCTGGAAGCATGAGATACGCCGAATTTGCGTACACAGTTCGTAACCATTGGCGATCGGCATCACTAAATCGAGGAAGATGAGATCGGGTTTTGATTCGAGTAACGCAGGTAGGGCAAAAGTTGAATCTTGAACCGAGATAAATCGATAACCCGCTTTAGTAAAAATGCGATGGAGTGCGCTACAAATTTGAGGACTATCGTCGATACAAGCAATCAGTTGTTTGGGTTGGGATGGGGACAAAGAAGGAGCAATTTTCTTCTTTTGACCTTTGAGTTGTGCGGTTGAAGTTGCCCCGTAGAAAGGAATATCGGGAATGATAATTGACTCAATTGTTCCTTGGCGAATATAGGGAAATAAAGAAAGAGTAACTTTCAACGGCTGGGATTTTAATAAAACAGCTAAATCTCGCAACGTTCGCTGTCCGTCGATCAGTGTTACGAGATTTTTATAGGACGCTTTCGACATTTGTCGGCGCAACAGTTGCGGTTTGACCAATTGAGGAACGGCATCGGGCGAAATGTCTTGTAATCCAGCTTGTTGCCAGTTTGTCCACAACTTTTGGGCTTGGTTTAATGCTTCTGGGAGATTGATAAAGCAATTGGCCGGTAAGATTGCTTGCTTTGAGGGACGCACGCCTTTTTCCAAGTGTAGGCAAAATTGATTGGACGATTCGGCTGGAGTCTGGGAAAATAACAGTAAAGTGGGCATATCCTCGTCGGACGCGGGCGATGGCGCTGAGGAAGCGGGTTGAGTCCAATGACCTTGTTGAAGGAGATCGAAGAGAACTTCCACAACAACGCGCGCAACAATTGCCCGAATTTGAGATAAGGGAATGCGATCGCGGCGCGCTATCATCGCAAGCAGTTGGTAGTCCCCGCACTCGACGCGCTTCTGGGACAAAGGCGCTGTTGCCTGGGTTTGAGGGCAGTATCGAGCTAGCAGTCGGCGCAACCGACGATGGGGATGGACTCCTCCCGTTGCCCAGACGATACGTCCCAACCCCAAATAAAACTGCCATTGGCGATCGCGCCGATCTCGAAGGGTCAATCGTCCCGTAAACTGAGATTGGCTGCAATCGAGCAATTGCTCGAGGGCGCCGCTTGCCGACAGATTCTCAAAGGCGATCCTGGACATTGGCTTAGCGTTCGTTCTTTTTCAACCCTCCCTCTGTTCAATCTTACGAGGATTGCGACGCGGTGAGAAAAAGATCGTTAATTTTTAATTGTTAATGCCAAGACAGCGAGATTTGCCGTCTATTTACCCGAAATCGAACTGAGTTAGCCCAGACATTTTTGTAGCGTTATTTTCAATTCGTCGTTTTGAACGGGTTTAATTAAATAAGCGTCTGCTCCTAACATATTACCCCAAATCTTGTCAACATCTGTTCCTTTGGTCGAGCAAATGATCACCGGGATTTTACTGGTTTCGGGATTCGTCTTCAGCTCCCGACACATTTCA
This sequence comes from Cyanobacteriota bacterium, assembly GCA_034189065.1. Classification (GTDB taxonomy): domain Bacteria; phylum Cyanobacteriota; class Cyanobacteriia; order Cyanobacteriales; family Spirulinaceae; genus FACHB-1406. The sequence goes on along the minus strand of JAXHVQ010000001.1, from coordinate 89,758 downwards.
AACCCACTTTGACCGGGCAAGATCACATCCAAAACGATCAAATCGGGTTTTTTTTGAGATAGCTTTTCTTGTGCTTCTTCTACACTACCGGCACTCACAACAAGTAGTCCCGCTTGTTGTAAATAAGAAGTCATTACGTTTCTATCGGTCAAACTATCTTCAACGAGCAAAACTGTTTTCATACGATTCCCAAGGACTTCACAAACTTTCAGATGGGGGACAAATAGAGCGCGAAAGCCTCGTTCTATTCAGCCTGAGTGAGGCTATTCCCTATCGTAGCGCACCACGCCTGACGGACTCTTCAACTTTGCACAGGGCTGTGCGAGCGGTCGAACCTATGAGGTTGTTTGAGCCTCCGAAGCCCGCGATCGCGTCTAGCTCACATTAGCAAAAAATGAGGAGCAATGGGTGAAATCAATTAAAAATTAAAAATTAAAAATTAAAAATGGAGAATTCCAGATAAGCTAAGGGTTTCAGTGTTTGAACCTGGCGACAAGAGGTAGAAGATGGGAGGCGAAGTGGGGGCGTTTTGCCGAAATTCCCCACTTCGCCTCTAACAACTACAGGACGACTTTTTTCGCCAAACCCAGAGCGCGCAACCCTTGTATCGCCCACCAAGTCATATCGATTTCCCACCAGCGCTGTCCTGCTTTGGCAACGCGAGGACGGGCATGATGGTTGTTGTGCCAGCCTTCCCCATAGGTTAACAGCGCCGCCCACCACAAGTTACGCGAATTGTCCTCGACTTCAAAGCTTTGATAGCCATACTGATGCGTCGCGGAATTAATGAGCCAGGTGCTATGCCACAGCACAACCGTTCGCACTAACATCCCGTAGATAACAAAAGACCATCCGCCCAAACCGTATAAGATTAAGCCCAAAGGTAGTTGCAACCATAGAAAATGGCGGTTTAGCCAGCGATAGTACCCGTCGCGTTCTAAATCGGGAGCGAATTTCTTGTAGGAGTCGTAATCAAAAAAGGACTCTCGCTTGTAGAATAGCCACAGCATATGACTCCACCAAAATCCCCGACTGGCTGCATAGGGGTCTTTTTCTTCATCTTCGGTGTGGGCGTGGTGCAGGCGATGTCCCGCTACCCAAAAGATGGGTCCCCCTTGCAACGCTAGCGCCCCGATGGTTGCAAAGCAATATTCGAGGGCTTTTGGCACTTTAAAGCTGCGATGGGTGAGGAGTCGATGGTAGCCCAAGCAGATGCCGATACTGCCTAAAAGCCAGTGCAGGACTAGGGTTACGCCGACGGCTTGCCAGGAAAAGAACCAGGGGGCTAAGGCGATTGCGCCCAGGTGAATTGCGCTAAAAAGGGCTATGGTGGGCCAGGAAAGCGCCAAGGTTTGCTCCTTCCCAGGAGTGGAGATTGTTTTCGTCATGATTGATATTTGTGTTATGGAAAATTTGGAAGAGAATGATAGTGCTGCACGCATTACAGCGAGAAATTAACCTTCAAAGGGTGTCGGCAGCAAAAGTCCGTTGCCTCGAGGCTTGGGAATTTTTGAGAGCGCGAGGGGAGCTGAAGCCGTTACAATGGTTAGGAATACATTCTGTGTCAATGCTTCCTAAGCACCTGTTCGCAATTAATTACCCATCTCGATCTCCTCAATGCCTTTATATATCGTGTTTTCGAGGGCAAAAGATGTGTAAAAGATTTTGTTGAGGTACTTAGATTGCTGGGTTTTTAGATTTCATGTCCTCTCTAGTGCCGTACAATTGAAGGTGCGGGTGTAAGTGCTGCTTACATTTATTACAGTAGCAGGAATTTTCAAAAACTGCAAGTACCGCTTACATCAAAAAATGCCAGCTCGACCCAATTCAACTCGAAACCGCTTAATTCAGGCTGCTCTGGAACTCTTTATCGCCCGGGGAATTACAGAAACCACCACTAAAACCGTCGCCGATCGCGCAAAGGTGAACGAAGTGACGCTTTTTCGGCATTTTGGCAACAAGCACGGCTTATTGTTAGCGGTACTTGCAGAAACCGATGTTTTGAGTCAGTTGGGTCAGCAGCTAGTCGAACAAGCGCCCGATTGCGGAACGTTGGAAGAGACATTGAGAGAGGGAGTCAAGTGCCGCTTGCAAATGCTCGATCGCGCGCCGGAGTTGGTGCGATCGCTAATTGGGGAAGGGGGACAGTTTTCCGTAGAAATTCGCCAAGCATTGGGCGAAGGTTTAACGACGGCGAATGAGTACGTTGCCCGTTACTTAGCCCAAGCGATCGAACGGGCGGGGGGACGTACAACCTTGCCCCCAGAGGCGCTGGCGGGTTTGTTCGAGAGTTTGTTGCTGGGGTATTTTGCCATTGAAATTACCAGCGAAGGGCGGGAATTGTGGCAAGGACGGGAAGAGGCGATCGCGCACATCGTGCAATTATTGTTAAATGGGGCAGTAGCGCTGCCATCGGACGGAGGGAACGAGGAGGCAGTGGCGGACTTGCCGGGAAGTCTCGTTCGCGAGATTCTGCAACGGGCGAAAAAGAGCAGTCGCAACGATTATGCTTGGGTTTACGTGCTATTTGGGGCGGGACTGTCGGCAGAGGAGGTGGTAAACTTAGCGCGATCGCAATCGGTTCAAGAGTCCAACCAACACCTACTACAAATTACCCAAGGGAAGGCGCGCCAAGTTCCCCTCAACCAATGGATTTTGGACAAGCGCTACGGTTCTTCGAGTAATAATCCTTTAACTCAATGGCTCAAACAGCGCAAAGATAGCGAGTCGGCACTATTTCTCAATGGGGAGGGGAAACCATTGAAGGAGGAGGAATTGCGGCAGACGTGGGAGGCGTTGACTGAAGGATTAATGGTACCCCAAGGCCATCCTCCCAGGGTAGAACAGGCGCGGGATACGTGGTGCGTGGCGATGTTAACTAAGGGGATGGATGTGGAGAATTTGAGTTTGTTAAGCGGGATGGAAATCGAGCAACTGCAACCCTATGCGCGTCGGGCGAGGGAGAAGGCCGCGATCGAACAAGCAGCTCGTTTAGATCGGGCGACAAATGATGGTAATTAATAATGAATAATGAATAATGAATAATTAAACACTATCGTTTGTCCTCAACTGGGAAGCGATCGCGCACCCCCAACCGCCTTGAAAAAGAACCCCTAAAATCACTCAGGGTTGAGTTTCTTCTCCAGCAAGAATCAGCGTTTCATCGTACAACCGATTGCTCATCCAAAAATTTGCCTCGCCAATGAGTCTATCGAGAATGGGGCGAACGTTCTCAATCAACCCCTGCCGTTTTGCCGCAAGTAATACGCCCAAAATTCCTGTAATTCTCAATCCCAGACGTTTGGCTTCCGAGCGTCCCAGACGTTCGTCAATCAGAAGTTGGGTTGCTTTTAATTCCAGCGCCAAGACAATGGCATTGGCTTCCCCCGCATCGAGATGACGATCGCGCTCTAAGGTCGTCACCTGCGCTCGATCGTTGGCTGCCCGAATTTCTAACCAATTTGCTGCTGTTACCGTTCGAGTGACAAGATGCTCTGTTCCATTGGCGAGCAGCTCTTGATAGACAATTTCTGGAATGATGACTGAACTAAACAGTTGAGGAAGTAGGTCGATATAACCAACAACGACCAAATTTGCAATAGGTGAAGTATCGCTGACAACAATCACAACAAACCAAGCTCTTGTAAGTTTTTCACATCCTCGTGTAGCTCATCAACATCATAGTGAACGCAAAGTTGTTTCTCCGCCAGAAGTGCTTGAAATTCGAGTAGGGTCATTCCGAGAAACCGACTCGCACTTCCAAGGGTGATTCTCTCGCGTTGAAACAGCACAAGCACCAATTCTTGAAAGAGTTCCCTCTCAGACAAGCCAGAAGCTTGCACCAGTTTGTCAGGAATGCGGAGATTCATGGTCAGACGCTAGAAACGGTAGTCCTATTGCAGTATAACAATATATGCTGTTGGCGAACGCTAATGAAGATTCGATCGCGCGGAGCGTTTTCTCCACAACTGAGTAGGATTGCTCATCTCAATTGTAAAATCCTCAAGAGAATCTGCGGAATGTGGATTCATAGGTTTCCAGTCGTCCCAAATTTTAAATTCCGGGCTTCTTTTTCTCGAATTTAACAGTCACAACGCGCTCTCTGCCCGATTGAGTGCCACAATTAGAGTAATCAGCCAGGGAATACCGATCGCCAAACCTGCAATTGTATCGCTCGGCCAGTGGGTTCCCAATACAATCCGCGCTAAGATAACTAAACCAATCCAGGCGATGCCGATCGCAACAGCCAATAGTCGTTCTAAAATACTGCGCGATGCTCGAAACCAGAGGTAGACAATCAAACCATAAATCGTTACCACAATAATTGTGTGTCCCGATGGATAAGAATGCAGTTCCGGTGCCGCGAGTCCTTCGGCAATTAAGTCCGGACGCGCGCGATTCCACGTTCCCCAACCAACCCAGGCAAAGGCAAATTGTAAAATATAGCCCGATGCAAAACTTGCCGCGAGTAGAGGGCGAGAAATCCAAGCGCAAAAGAGAACGAGGCAAATGACGACAGGCAGCGCCCCGACTAAGTTTCCCGGAGATTCCCAAGTCACTCCCCGAGCAAAGGATAGAGGCGTTTCTCGGGCAAGGATCGGCAACATTTTTTCGTCCCAGGTTTGCAGTCCTCGGCTAACGTAGTATTGACCCAAACGAGTAACAATGTAAGCAATAATGGAAGTGATTCCAAATCCGAGAGCCAATGTTCCTCGCCATCGCCGCCATGCCTGAGAAGGGAGCGATCGCGCGTCTCGGACAAAGCGATGCCAAACCAATTGAAAAACCGTAGGTAAAGCCCAACGTCTTGAGGATTTTCGGGTCATGGGTTTGCGATCGATCTAAGGCAGAAAATTTGAATCCGCGAATTAATAATTATTAATTATTAAACTTCCTCATTCTGTTGCCTGCGCCACCAAGCTCGCACGAGTTGAATCGTAGCATAACTATACTCTTCCCCCAGGCGATCGCGCAACACTTTCAACGACGAGTCGCCGACGGTTTCAATGGCGCGAATAATCGCCTCGTGCAAATGAGGTTCCACAAGGCGATTGAGATCGACGGGTTGATTCATTTCCATTGCTTCGCTGAGGTGAGTCGCGATGGTATTGGGTTTCAGTCCCCGTTCTTTAGCAATTTCCTCTAAATTTAATCCCTGTTGATACAATTGCAACGATGTGAGTTGGGTGGATGTGGGGAGGGGAGCTGACTTTAATTTTGAATTCCTAAAGTATCTGTAGGGTGTATTGGCGCAGCGCAGGTGCACCATCAATAATTCTAATTCTATCAATTTTCGGGATCGATTGGATCGCCTAATGGTGGATGCCGTCCTATTGTTTTGTCCGCTGCACGAATATTAATGACCCTTTCTCTGTTTAAAGCTAATGCCGCAACAGTTAGCTCTTCCAGTGGGGGTTAAGCCCATGATGAATAGTCCATCAGAAGACCAAGTAAAATGATAGTTCCAAGGCTCTTGTCTTGGGTTAAATAGCGAAATTTCTATATTGGACTGGGGTTCGATAGCTTTCGTCTTGTTGGACTTCTTGCGGTTGCAATGAAAGCAGGCTAGAGCTAGATTGTCAAGGGTATCCGAGCCATTTTTTGTGAGAGGAATAATATGCTCAATCGTAAAGGCTACATACTGCCATTGTTCGGACGCATGACAGTATTCACACAAAAAGTTAGCTCGCTGACGGACTTGATTTTTGACCTCTTGAGAAATTGGACGACGTGCGGGCATTTTTTATGAGATAGCGGATTGATTCTGGTTTAAGTAAAGATTGCGAACAGTTCGATTGACAAAACTGAGATAATCGTCAATTTCTTCATAGAGATCGAGTTCTTGTTCTTCTTCAGAATTTAGAAAAGAATCTTGTTGTTTTTCTAAGAGCGTGTCAATTCGTTTTTGAATAGTGCTGGAAGCGCGAAAAATAGGGATTCCTTCAATTAACTCAATACGGATTGCTCCTTCAATGGGTAAGCTTTTGGATAAGTTTTGCAGTTTGGGTAAAAGTAGCATATTTGGGAGTATACGGTATAATGTTTTAAGTTGAATCCTACCGAGCAAGTTAAATAGCTTCGACAAAGCTCTCTTAATATTAAGGGTTTCGAGAGCCGCATTTTGTGTCCTATGCGCAATTGCTAGCTCGATAACGGTATCGCTCTAAGGCAGGAAATTCATTATTCATTATTCATTATTCATTATCAAAGTTCCTCATTCTGTTGCCTGCGCCACCACGCACGCACGAGTTGAATCGTAGCATAACTATATTCTTCGCCCAGGCGATCGCGCAATGTTTTCAACGACGAGTCGCCGACGGTTTCGATGGCGCGAATAATCGGTTCGTGCAAATGAGGTTCCACGAGGCGATTGAGATCGACGGGTTGATTCATTTCTATTGCTTCGCTGAGATGAGTCGCGATGGTTCTGGGTTTCAGTCCCCGTCGTTGGGCAATTTCTTCTAAATTTAATCCCTGTTGATACAATTGCAACGATGTGAGTTGGGTGGATGTGGGGAGGGGAGTAGGAAGTTGGTGTTCTTTGAGAAAGGTGCGAATTTCCGAAACAAAGCGATCGCCGTATCGCTCTAGTTTATACTCTGTCACCCCAGAAACGCGAGCGAATTGGTCTAAGGTTTTGGGTTTGAGTTGCGCCATCACTTTCAGGGTAGAATCGGCGAAAATAACGTAAGGTGCAACAGACTGGGTATCGGCGATTTGTTTGCGTAAATTGCGCAGGCGATCGACTAACATCTCGATTTCCACCGCGCGCGGACTGGCATTGGTTTGGGTTGCAGAGGTTTTGGGAGGAACGGCAATTTCCACCGATCGCTGTTTGCGCAAAATCTCCCAACTGCGCTTATTGAGTTTAAGGACGCGATATCCGTCGGTGGTTTCGCCCATCAATCCTTGGTGAAGAAGCGATCGCGCTAAGTTCTTCCATTGATCGGCGGTTTTATCTTTGCCGATGCCATAGGTTGATAATAAATGATGTCCGTACTCTTCGATCTTTTTCTTGCGCGACCCCCGCAATACGTCGATAATATGAATGGTGCCGAATCTTTCTCGACACCGGGCAACGCAGGAGAGGAATTTTTGCGCTTCAATAGTCCAATCTTCAATGGGTTTGGGATTGCAGCAGTTATCGCAATTGCCGCAATTTCCCTTAAAATTTTCTCCGAAATAACTCAGTTGGATAATACGACGACATTCCGTTCCTTCGGCATAGTCAATAATTTTACGGAGTTGCTGGCGGGCGACGCGCTGTTCGTTAGGATCGGACTTTTCCTTAATAAAATGTTCGACGCGGTAGATATCGCCGGGGCTGAAGAAGAGGGTACAGTTTGCCGGTTCTCCGTCCCGTCCGGCGCGACCGGATTCTTGGTAATATCGCTCTAAGGTTTGGGGCAAATCGTAGTGAATGACAAGGCGCACGTCGGGTTTATCGATGCCCATACCAAAGGCAACCGTCGCCACCATAATTTTTACATCGTCGCGAATAAAGCGGTTTTGGTTGGTTGTGCGGGCGCTATCGGCCATGCCGCCGTGGTAGGGTAGGGCGGCGATACCATCTTTTTGCAAGCGAAAAACGAGATCGTCTACGTTGCGGCGACTGAGACAATAAATAATGCCGGAACCGTCGGCAGAACGGACTTTTTTCAGGAGTTGGTTGTAGCTGTGGCGTTCCTTGGGGAGGACTTCGTAGTAGAGATTGGGACGGTTGAAACTGGCGAGATGAACGCTGGGTTGGCGCAGGTTCAGTTGCGCGATAATATCTTGTTGGACTCGTTGGGTAGCGGTGGCGGTGAGGGCAGAGATAGGGATGTCGGGGTAACGCTGGCGTAAGGTTTTGAGTTGGCGGTATTCGGGGCGAAAGTCGTGTCCCCATTCGGAGACGCAATGGGCTTCGTCGATGGCGATGGCGGAGATGCCAATACGCGATCGCACGTCGTCGAGAAAGGGAAGGAATCGCTCTCCTAGCAAGCGTTCTGGGGCGACGTAAAGGAGTTTGATGTTGCCCCCCAGGATATCGCGGGCGCGATCGCGCGCTTCTTGGGGAGATAAACTGCTATTAATAAAGGTAGCGCCGATGCCATTTTCGACAAGGGTATCGACTTGATCTTGCATCAAAGCGATGAGGGGAGACACGACGACGGTTAATCCGGGTTTGAGAAGGGCGGGAAGTTGAAAACAAAGCGATTTTCCCCCTCCCGTGGGCATAATCACCAACAAATCTTGGTTTTTGAGCGATTCTTCGACAATTTGCCGCTGTCCGGGACGAAAATACTCGTGTCCAAAAAAGGATTTGAGATAGACCTCCAATTCTGGTAAAGCGTACATCGCTCCCCTCCCATTGAAAACAGAACTATTGTACCAACTCGTGCGGTATTGGCGCGACCGCGCATTTGACATGAGGGAAGATTTGCGGTTTGGGGATTAAGGTGAGAATTGCGTCAATTTTTGGGTGAGTTGCGCGAGGGGTAAGGTGTGGAAAAATGGATTGGAGAAAAAAAGGCTGGATTGTCCGTCAGTCGTGCAGTTGAGGCACTTTGTTGTGAAAAATCGGTCGCGCACCAGTCAGGGCAAGGGTTTCGGCGATTTGGAGGTTGTCGGTTTTCGATTTTGGGGTATAATGAGAGGACGTTCGCGCAAATGAACCTTGAAAACCACATATCATCGGGCTTCCAGGAGGGGGCAGTCGCAAAGCACCTTAATCCCTATGAGGGATTGAAACTTTGAATGGGAAATGGGGAAAAATAAGACAAACGGCGTCGCAAAGCACCTTAATCCCTATGAGGGATTGAAACTGATGAGAAGAGACACGCTCTCCGTAGCATTTGCAGTCGCAAAGCACCTTAATCCCTATGAGGGATTGAAACGGCGCGCGAAAAAGCAATAGGCGCGAGGCTCATGCCCGTCGCAAAGCACCTTAATCCCTATGAGGGATTGAAACTTCAAGCTGGTTGGCTGCCCCTTGTCCGCACAAAGTCGCAAAGCACCTTAATCCCTATGAGGGATTGAAACGCGTAGCAACCGTCCTTCGCTTGATTGATTCCAAGCAGTCGCAAAGCACCTTAATCCCTATGAGGGATTGAAACGATAAAAGTAAAACCCGTCAATGTCTCTCCTGCTCCAAGTCGCAAAGCACCTTAATCCCTATGAGGGATTGAAACACTAGAACTGATTAGTGCTGCCTGCCCGGAACGTGTCGCAAAGCACCTTAATCCCTATGAGGGATTGAAACAACCGATCGCGGTGGGATTTTGTAGTCGAGGTTGTCGCAAAGCACCTTAATCCCTATGAGGGATTGAAACTACCGGTTGGGTTAACGCAACGCAGATAAAAAAAAGTCGCAAAGCACCTTAATCCCTATGAGGGATTGAAACTCTATCCCTGTCACTGCGCCAGCTTGAAGAGGCTACTGATGTCGCAAAGCACCTTAATCCCTATGAGGGATTGAAACTGAAGTATCTCCTTGAGTTCGTCCACTATATCCCCGTCGCAAAGCACCTTAATCCCTATGAGGGATTGAAACGACTTTCCTTTGTTTGTGCCTATATACTAACTATATAGTTGAAATCAACTTAAATCCCTTTATTGTACTCTTGCTCCATAACTGATAACTGAAATGACAGTCTCAACCGCCAAATCGTATACCGAATATCGGAATGAAGCTTATTGGGTGAAAGGAACTCGAATTTCCTTAGACTCCGTTGTTTGCGCCTTCCAACAAGGATTATCGCCCGAAAGTATCAATCAATCTTTCCCATTGCTAACCCTCGAGCAAATTTATGGTGCGATCGCGTTTTACTTAGCGAATCGTGCTGAAATTGATGCGTATCTAGCCGCCGAGGAAGCCGCTTTTGATGCGATGCCTCAACCCCTGAAAACGAGCGATCCGGCTTTGTACGATAAACTTATAGCAGCTAAATTGACAAGACAGTAGGTAAGTTTATGAAGGTTTGCTACCAAGCCGATGCTGATTTGAATCAAGTAATTGTAACGGGAGTTCTGCGACGAGAACCTACGATTGACTTCCAAACAGCATTTACTGCTGGACTAGAAGGTGTTAAAGATAGAGAAGTCTTAGCAATTGCAGCACGACAGGGACGAATTCTTGTTAGTCACGATCGCAGAACAATGCCATCAGAATTTGCAGCGTTCATCACCACCACTTAGAGTGCAGGCGTTCTCATCGTTTCCCGAAAGATACCTCTCGAAGTTATTATAGAGGAACTATTAATCGTTTGGGCGGTATCTAGTGCAGAAGAGTGGGTCGATCGCATTGCCAAACTCCCCCTTTGATATAGACTGACTCGGTAATAGATATTCTCCTTCCTCAGTCAAGCGTTTCTTTGCAAGAGTAAGAAATATATTTCCCTTTATTCGCGATCGCGTCAAAACTCAACTTAACTTCCGCAACAGTACGATGAGTCGTGGTATAAACATCAGACGCTTCTTTATACCGCCAACAATTGCACCACATTTGCGTCGCTTCGTCAAACTTAAAGCCATCCTCACCATACCACTGATTATGCTCCCCAGCCATATCTTCCCTCGAATAACACTGGGGTTTATCGCGAAGCCAAGATGCCAACCTCCAACAAGACAACCACTTACATCGAGTAAATCGCTTAAACGTTCGACTCTCTCCAAAAACATAGCCCGAACTGTGGCTAATTTCCTCGTAGGAACCTTTCATCCACACCGGTTGTTCTCGATAAAGAAACATTCCCTTACCGCGCTGGCGATCGTACAACAATTCTAAAGGATATACTGTTTTTTGAGTCGGGTCGAGGGAGAGGTGGGAAATTAAAAAACTATGTTTATCGGCTGCGCCACGATTTGATTTTACGCCCACTTAACCACTCTCCGCTCAATTTTACTCTAAAAAGACACAACATTGCGCGCCTCCACCCACTCCCCATAGCGCGAAGCCAATTCTTGGGGTGTCACCCGTTCGTAGGGTTCAAAGGGTTGATGAATCCAAGGATCGTCCTCAAGATAATGTACCGTATAATCCGGCGCGATCGCGGAACAACTTTTGTGCCAAATTGTCGCCGTCCGCATCTCCTCAATCTCCTCGCCATACCGTACCTTCAACCATTTAATCGCCGAGCGCAAACTAATCCCCGAATCAACCAAATCGTCCACCAACAACACGCGAGGGCCTAACTTTTCCGCCGTCATCGACAGATGTTCTGAGAAAACCAACTGTCCCCGACTGCGGTTATCTGCGCCACTATAGGACGCTGCCGAAAGAATCGCCAACGGTTTATCGTAAATGCGACACAGCAAATCGCCAACTCGCAAACCGCCTTTGGCAATACAGACAATTTGTTGAAAATCCCAACCCGACTGATAAATTTTCGCCGCTAAAATTTCAATACTTTGATGGTACTCGGACCAAGACACATAGAGTTCTGGCATAAGTTTTGGGAAAAGAGCGATCGCGTCAATGTTAAAACTACTACAGTATGCCAAAATTGGCCGCGATCGATTGTTCGTCGCCAGCATTTTCCTTATCCCCCATTTGACTCACCCTTTTCATGAACGATTCCGCACTTCCAAAACCCTCAACCCCTCCAATTCCAGAACGCGAAAAACTCAACTTCCTCACTAAGTTATCCTACGGTTCCGGGGATCTCGGTTCGGCAATTACCGCCAACATCCTCGTCTTTTACCTCTCCCCCTTCCTCACCGATGTTGCCGGTTTAGCGCCAGCTTGGGCGGGAATCAGTCTATTTATCGGTAAAATCTGGGATGCTATCAACGACCCAGTTGTCGGCGTATTAAGCGATCGCACGGAAAACCGACGGTGGGGAAGGCGCTATCCCTGGATGCTGTGGGGCGCAATTCCCTTTGGACTATTCTTCTTCCTCCAATGGATTATCCCCTTCTCCAATCAATGGGGACTCCTCCTCTACTACACCCTCATCTCCATCCTCTTCAACACCTTCTACACCGTCGTAAACGTCCCCTACACCTCCCTCACCCCCGAACTTACCCAAGACTACGACGAACGCACCAACCTCAACAGTTTCCGCTTTTTCTTCTCCATCGGCGGCAGTATTCTTTCTATTGTCATCTTTAATTACATCATTCGCCCGCTTATTCCCAATCCCCAACAACACTATTTAGTAATGGGAGTTGTCCTCACCTTCCTCTCAGTCATTCCCATTTATTTGTGCATCTGGGGAACGCGCCGACGAGTGCTTTCTGTTGCGACAATCCACCCCGACGCAGAAACTCCAGTTTCCCTACCCATTTTACAACAATTGCGCATCGTTGGGAGCAATCGTCCGTTTTTATTTGTCGTTGGAATTTATCTTTTTTCCTGGTTAAGCGTCCAGTTTACGGCAGTTATCATTCCTTACTTCATCCTCTATCGGATGGAAATTACCGACCCTTCAATGAAACCGTTAATCGAAGGAACAACAATTTTGTGCGTCCAAGGAACGGCGATGGTTATGTTACCCATTTGGAGCAAACTCAGTCAGCGCTTTGGCAAACGAGGAATTTATTTCATGGGAATGACATTGTGGATTCTCGCTCAAGGAGGATTATTTTTCGTACAAGCGGGTCAATTGGGATTAATGTATGTCTTAGCTGTTATGGCAGGATTTGGAGTTTCTATCGCCTATCTCGTTCCTTGGTCCATGCTTCCCGATGTGATTGAATTGGACGAACTCAACACCGGACAGCGACGGGAAGGTATTTTTTATAGTTTCATTACCTTTGCCCAAAAAGTCTGTTTGGGATTGGCGGTTACTGCCTTGCTAACAGCTTTAGGATGGGCGGGATATATTAAACCCGTTGGAGATGTTCCCATTCTCGAACAACCGGATAGCGTGCTTTGGGTCATTCGTTTGGCAATCGGTCCTCTACCAACTATTTCTCTAATTTTCGGTTTAATTTTAGCGTACTTTTATCCCTTAACCCGCGAGATTCATGCAAACATTCGCCTACAATTGCAAGAGCGACAACAACGCGATCGCGTTTAGATGGAACTTAGTTGTTTATATGAGGGCATTGGAGGAATAAGCAGGAAAAACTATAATTGAAGATAGAATTCGCTTAGTTACGTTTGACAAATTAAAGGAGGAAATCGTTCGATAGATTCACCCTTGACCCTACCGCGATACCATTGAAAAAGTGTCGAAAGACTATAGCGTTTCTAAATGAGACGTAAACGGGGATGAGAACTCGTCTACTTTTAATAATTCCTCGCTCCTCTCTCAAATTCAGAATTCTGAATTCAGAATTCTGAATTCTGTACGTTTCAGGGAGTTTCACAACCCAAATAGAAACGCTATATGCTGATTTTCTAGGAGGCGACGAGGAAGTTCAAGTCGAATTAGTATTCGATCGAGAACGCGATCGCTATCTTTTAGTGGAAGCGGGATGGCAAAATGGGTATCGTATTTATGGAAATGTGCTACACCTCGATATCATTGATGGTAAAATTTGGATTCAGCACGACGGAACCGAAGACGGAGTTGCTTTAGAGCTAGTTGGGGCTGGCATACCGGAAAAGAAAATTGTTTTGGGTTTTAGAAGTTTCGGGCAGCGGGAAATAACCGGGTTTGCCGTTTCGTAACCCGATCTCCACTTTCTAGTTCTGCCTTTTGGTACCCGATCTTAAAATTATTGTTGGTTCTAATAGCGTTAACAGTTTTATATCCAGTTGAGACATAAAAATAAGAATGAGATTTATTAATCCTAAAACTGACTATGCCTTTAAGAAAATTTTTGGCTCTGCCGAAAGCAAAGATATTCTCATCAGCTTTCTCAATGCTTTAATTTATAACGGTAATTCTATAATTAAAGACCTGGAAATTATTAATCCCAACTTACCGCCCAGAGTTCAAGGATTAAAAGATACCTATTTGGACGTTAAAGCCAAATTGAAGAATGGAACGCTTGTCATTATTGAAATGCAAGTGTTAAACGTACAGTCCTTTGGTAAAAGAGTGTTATTTAACGCGGCTAAAACTTATGCCTTTCAACTACAAGCAGGTGAAGGCTACCGAATGCTCAAACCTGTTATTGCCTTAACTTTAACTGATTTTGAAATGTTCGATAAGCGCAAACATTTTATATCTCGCTTTGTTTACCGAGAAGTATCCGACGGCTCAATATATCCTGAAAACGACATGAAACTGGTATTTATTGAGTTGCCGAAGTTTAGGAAAGGACTCAAGCAGCTTAAAACGATTACCGATAAATGGATATACTTTATTAAATCCGCGCGATCGCTAACAAAAATTCCCGAAAGTCTGAACGAGCCGCCCGAACTCCATAGAGCTTTTGAAATCGCTAACAAGGCCAATTTAACGCCCGAAGAACTCGATGATTTTGAACGCAGAGAAATATTTATTTACGACCAGAAAGGAGCAGTTGCTCTCGGTCGAGAAGAAGGTCGCCAAGAAGGTCTGGAGCAAGCAAAACGTGCTATTGCTCGGAAATTACTCGCTCAACTCGATGACGAAGCGATCGCGCAATTAACGGGATTGACTGTGGAAGTTGTTCGAGAGTTACGCGGGAATCAGTGAGGACGGGTATCCCCTCGCCGACTCAAACAAAAACAGAAATTTAACTTTTTTTACTCGCTTTTTTCTGTTTTTGTTTTTCTTTTTGCTTCGCCGCCTTTTCTGCTTTCTTCGCTGCTTTTTTCTCCGCCTCGACTCGCTGACGTTTCCGCTCTTTTTCCTCCTCCAACTTACTCAAATAATAATGATAATCGCCGCGATATAAAATCAACTCGCCATCGCGCACTTCCACAATCTTGTTGGCAACCTTAGAAATAAAATAGCGGTCGTGAGAAACAATCAAAACCGTCCCTTCATAATCATTTAACGCATCCTCCAACATTTCCTTAGCAGGAATATCCAAATGATTCGTCGGTTCGTCGAGCAACAAAACATTAGTAGGATGTAGTAAAAAGTGAGCGATCGCGAGACGAGCCTTTTCCCCCCCGCTCAACGCATCCACCTTTTTGAAAATCGTATCGCCGCTAAATAAAAACTTACCCAAAAGCGTGCGAATTTCCTCCTGCTTCCAGGTTGGAACATCTTCTTGAATCGTGTCAAAAACAGTTTTA
This sequence comes from Cyanobacteriota bacterium, assembly GCA_034189065.1. GTDB lineage: Bacteria > Cyanobacteriota > Cyanobacteriia > Cyanobacteriales > Spirulinaceae > FACHB-1406. The sequence continues at coordinate 74,655 of JAXHVQ010000001.1, read as the reverse complement.
TGCAAATCCAAAGCTTCTGCTTGATTTTGCTCGAAGTATCCTGGTATAATATTATGGTCGCCCAAACGCGCAATCCCTTCGTCCGGTTTTTCCATCCCTAAAATTAGACGGAGAAGCGTCGATTTGCCGCAACCATTAGGACCGAGAAAGGCAACGCGATCGCCTCGTTCGATAAACAAATCGGCTCCTAAAAACAAAATTTCATCGTCGTAGCTATGAACTAAATCTTGCACCACAACGACTTCCCTGCCGCCGCGCGGACAAGGGGGAAACTTAAACCGCAATGTTTTCACATCGCCCGTCGGTGCCTCAATGCGCTCGATTTTATCCAACTGTTTCTCTCGACTTTTTGCCTGAGTGCTGCGCGTCGCACTCGCCCGAAAACGTTCCACAAAAGCCTGTTGTTTTTCTAACTCCTTTTGCTGTCGTTCGTAGGCAGAAAGTTGAGCCTCTCGCGATTCGGCTTTTTGTTGCAAATATGCCGAATAATTGCCGAGATAGGTTGTCGAAACGCCGCGTTCGGTTTCGACAATTTGGGTACAAAGGCGGTCGAGAAACTCGCGATCGTGAGACACAATGACCATCGGTGTTTTTAAACCCTTGAGATAAGTTTCCAACCACTCAATGGTTTCCAAATCGAGATGGTTTGTCGGTTCGTCCAACAACAAGACATCGGGTTCTCGCAGCAAAATTTTGCCCAAACTCATGCGCATTTGCCAACCGCCGCTAAAGGAACTCACCACGCGATCGCCGTCCTCCGGTTTAAACCCCACTTCCGGCAAAATCTTCTCGATTTGCGCTTCCAACCCGTAGGCATCCATTGCCTCAAACTGGCGCTGCAAGCGATCTAACTTTTGAATGAGGCGATCGAGTTCCTTTGGGGTTGCCGTTTCCATGTCGTGGGAGACTTTGAGGATGCCTTGATGGACGGCGTTGGCTTCCTCGAACACCGTCCAAAACTCCTCGCGCACAATTCGCTCGGGATCCACATCAAACTCTTGGGTGAGATAGCCAATGCGCAAACTTGTCGGACGCACGACTTCCCCCGTTGTCGGTTCCTCCTCGCCCATAATAATTTTCAACTGCGTGGTTTTTCCCGCGCCGTTTGCGCCGACTAATCCCAAGCGATCGCCCGGTTTTACCTCCCACGTCACGTCCTTAAGAACTTCGCCAGTCGGATAGATTTTGCTGATGCGTTCGAGTCGTAATGCCATGAGTGGATGGTGCGTCCTAATTCCGCTCCTACTATAGCGTTTTTGTTTGAGTTGTCACACCCTAACTTTGGGAAGAATTTAAGCAGCGAGGGAGGAATGATTCAAAGTGAAGGGACAAAAATTTAAATTCGCCGGTTTAATTCTTCTAAAACAAAGGGAGGAACGGAAGATTCTGTCGATGGAGCCAAATCGCAATCGCGAAGGGCAATAAGAAAGCTTCCAATGCTCTCGGGCGCGCCTTCGATGTTATCGGCACTTCTCAAAAAGTTGCGCCATTTATTTCGATCTTGAGCGTAACAATCGATGAGATACAATGCTGCTAAATATTCGGCTAAGGTTGGAAGGGAAAAACGGATTTTGTCTTTGCCCGAACCCACGGCTTCAATAAGATGCAGGCGATTTTCGAAAACTTGAAGTCGGTCTTCGGGCTGTTCCCCTAACGCTTCGAGAACATCTTTTCGGGAGGGAACGCCGGGTTGATAGGTAGATTTAACGCATTCCCAAGCAATAATTTTAGCATCTTGTTGGAGGGCGAGAGTAGCAGTGCGATCGCCGTTTTCAGGGACGCGATCGCGACTGAGTTCGTCTAAGTAGGACAGCATTAAATCGGGAATACTCTGGGGCAAATGCGCGCCTTCACTTCCCAACTGTGCGGCAATTGACTGTTCGGCATACAACTTGGCTAGCAAGATAGGAAAGGCGCGATTGCCGACAAGTTGCAACAAGCGATCGCGCACTCGGGCAAACTCGGAGTCGGAGAAGCGATCGCGCATTTGCTGCCCTTGCACGTAGGCTTCTAAAAACGAGGAGAGTTGGTTTCCCTCAATTCGCAAGGGGTGAAGGGTTGTTTTGTTCGCCCGCGACAGAGGTTCTTCAACGCGAGAGGTGACGACGAGGGCATTGACGGGAAAATCAGGCGAAGACAAGTCCAAGGCTTCGCGCGCAACCTCATTCAGTTTTGAAAGGCCATCGACAATGACCAAAATACGCCGCTTGCGCAATAGTTGCAGGAGCAATTCTTCGGCGACGGGTTCGGTTTCGTCAATAAGATACTGGAGTTGGGCGCGAATAGCTTCGAGGAGGGGTTGTTTATCTTCCCTGGGCCGCAAGTCGTCTTCGATAAGAACGGGCAGCATTAATGTGGAAGGACGCTGTTGCGCCTCTTCTGCCATTACCCAGCGCCCAACTTGACAGGCTGTGGCTGTTTTTCCCGAGCCGCCTTCGCCCCAAATTAGCAGGCAAAAGCGCTTTTTGGCAAAGGTGGGGCGCAAATCGGCGACAGTCAGATGGGATAGTTGCGTTTCGTCTTTGAGAAAGGGAATGGGGAGATAAAGGCGGTGAGTTTTAACGGTTTCTTTGGCTTGAAATTCTCGCCGCGCCGACTCGATATATTTTTTAACCCAGGCATCGAGGACGCGATCGCGATAGTGAAAGAAGCCGACGAATAGGACGTAGCGAATGGGGACGCTAACGCCGAGAATGGGGAGAGGAACGTCGGTGTAGGGTTTGAGGAAGTTGTTGAGACGTAGCAGCCACAAGGGACGCAGGCGTAGGAGAAGGACTCCCAACCAGGGCATTAATAGGAGGTAGAGGGCGGTTCCTAAAATCCATTTGCGTTCTAACAGCCAAAATTCCGCGCGATCGAAGAGTCGAGCTTGGCGTTGGGCTTCCAAGGCGAGGAGGGGACGGCGCAAAACGGCGATATCTTCTGGGTTTAAGCCAGTTTTGGGGTCTTCGGCGAGTTGGAGGGCGGGTTGAAGTTGCGCGATCGCGGCCTCTAATTCGGGCATGGAGAGGGTTTTGGCTTTATCCTGGAACACAACTGCAATGCCGCTTAAGCCTAAAACTGCATTTTGGCGCACGGCTGGTTTTTCATCGCTAAGGGCGGAAATGAGCGCGGGGACGGCTTCGGAGGCTTCTGCACCGATACGGCCCAGAGCATCGGCGGCATCTTGGCGTACTGTTTCTTCGGGGTCTTGCAAGCTTTCGATGAGACTGGGGACAGCACCTTTGGCTTCGAGGCCGATTTGACCGAGGGCGGTGGCCGCGCGCGATCGCACCCCAGCATCGTCGTCTTGCAAGCTAGAAATTAAGGCGGGGACGGCGAGTTGGGCTTCGCTGCCAAAACAGCCCAGGGCATAGGCTGCGTTGCGGCGAACGGGCGGCGCTGCATCTCCCAAACGCGCCACGAGATTGGGAACAGCGGTGGCTGCTTCATTGCCAATTTGACCCAAGGCGTAGGCAGCCGTGGCGCGCAAATTGGGGTCGCGATCGCTCAATTGGTCGGCGAGAATGGGAACGGCGAGGGAGGCGTTGCGTCCCACTTTAGCGAGGGTGTAGGCGGCGATGCGGCGCACGGAAGCATCTTCGTCTTGGAGGGCGGCGGTGAGGGCGGGGACGGCTGCGGCGGCTTCTGGGCCGATGCGTCCTAAGATTTCGGCTGCAAGGGCGCGCATTTGGCGATCGCTTGCACTCAAGGCTTGGATGAGGGAGGGAACCGCCGATGCGCCTTCTGAACCCAGGGTATCGGCGGCTTTGAGGCGCACTCGAAAGTCGCTGTCGATGAAGTGTTCGATGGGGGGGAGGTCTGGAGGGGGGGCCGCGATCGCGCCATCGACTGGCAGCACGTACAAAAGAAGACAGAGGATGGCAATTTTAGCGGCTGTCAATGGGGCTGGCGTGCAGTGAGGCATAAGGGGGATCGACGATTAATTTAATGCTCCAACGGAACGGAACCCGCATCGGTGACTGTTTGTATTACAACTCATCCAATGATTTTACCCCGAATTTCGTTAAAAACCGCCATTCCGTTCGTAGTCGGGACTTTAGTCCCTGCCCTTACTACAAAACGAATTTCTACTTTTCCTCTATTTCCAAGTTAATTTCTTGAAAGGGTTTTGAAGATTCATCTAAAATCAAAGTCTTGGGAATCGCTGGTAAATCGTCTATCAATAAATTGTAACTCCCTTGCTGTAAGTTTTCCAAATAAAAGACACCTGCATTATTGGTAATTGAAAAAACTCTTCGGTCTCCTCCCACAGAAATCGCTTCGACTTTTGCTCCATTGACCGCATTTCCTTCCTCATCCGTTACCAAACCCGTTACCGTATAAGCCAAGTTTAAGGGGATTGAAACGGGCGTATAACTTCCTAACTCAACTTCTACGCCATAGGCGCTAACGGGACTGTGCCAATCGAGGGGAAAGCCTGCGGGATCGATATCCAAGCGATAAGTATCGGGAGGTAAAAAGAGAAAAATTCCATGAGAACGAATCTCCGGTCGCAAGGATTGAAGGGGTTGGTTGTTGACGAGCAATAATAATTCGGGTTCTTGGATATAAAGTTTTTCCCCTAAATCTAGCTTACCATTATTATTGTCATCGAAAAAGGGTTGAATCCACAAACCTCCTTAGTTGCGAAAATCGTCAAAACGGCGATCGCCTGGATTAATTCTTCCTGACTGTAAGTTTACACTAGGGACTAATTCGATGCGAAAGGTGGGAGAATTTGTGGTAAGAGAAACCTGTTGATAGCGCAGTCGCAAATCGATACCCGGAACAACCGTCGTTGAAACGGAAGCAAACATTCCACTCCCTTGAAAACCCAATGCGTAACCGAGATTGAATGTCCAAAAATATTCCCCATCGGCTGCTCTGGAAAACGAGCGATAGCGCCATCCAAGACTGAGTAAATTACTGTTTAAATTATCTAAGTTGCGAGTATCGTAACCCAAAAATAAGCTGTGACCGGCTAAGAGAGAATTTCGACCCGATAACCCGTAGCTCAGTTCAGAAGTTGTTGCAATTTCGTTTCCTTGGTACAATAAACGTAAATTACCCCAGCGCGAATTTAGACTCCAGCGCAAATTACGATTAAGATCGATAGTAGCATTGGCAAAAATTGAGAAATCGCGGCTACTTTTAAAAAATCTAAAACCCGTTTCGAGGGAGCGATCGCGATTATTTCCCCTACTCGTTAAGGCGAAACCGTTAAAGAGTTGCCAATCGATGGTAAATCTTTGAGATAAGCGATCGCTATTTAAGTTAAAGCGCAAGTTTGAGGTTGGATAAAAGTTAAGCGCCGCATCTATATCCCAATCGCGATCCGAACCGGGAGTTAAAGCGGAAACGGAAACTTCTAAGGGAAAATTGCTCGGTTGATAAAAGAATTCTCCCAAACCTCTCCCATTTTCATCGTAAATTAGCCCCATTCCTAAAGTCAATTCTTCCGTCACGCCGCGACGATAGGCTATTCCTCCTTGGAGTTCTGCAAACTCTCCTGAAAAATTGGAAGTTCGCGCTAATTCACGACGGCTACCCCCAGAAACAATTAAGGCAGAAGCACCCACAGGCAACTGACCGGGTATGGTTGAAAAAGTGGCATTTTGAATTTCTGGTTCGCCAGTCAATTGACCGTTGGGATAGAGAAAAACGCGATAACTTCCCCTTTGTACTGGGATATTGTCGAAACGATAAACACCCGAAGAATCGACTAAAATTTCCGCGATCGCGAAATCGCTAAATCCTTCGGTTAATTGAACTAAAGTTCCCGGTTCTGCTTCCCCCGAAATCGTCCGTCGAGCGAGATTAGCTTGTAACCGCTGGCTAGGAACAAACCCGCCTCCGCCAAAACTAATCGGAGGTGTAAAACCCCAGCGTTGAATCGTCGTGACTCCCCAATAATCTTGTCCGTCCGAAGAGCGCCAAAAAGTCGGCTGAGACCCCAAAACATAGTCTGCTGACTCGCTTTGGCTCATAACTTGTACTTCGCTTAACTGCCAAGTTCGACTATCCCTTAAATCCGTTTGTTGCGACCGAAGAAACCAACTACTACCCCAATTGTGCCAACTGCGGCTAATTCTCCTTGGTAATCAATTGAGTTAGTTTCCGTTCCCGTTATATCAATTCGCTGACTTAAGTTGGTGAGTGTAAAGTTAGGCGGGGAAATTAAAGGCAATCCTTCGATAACCACGGGAAGTTCCGAACGAAAGCGAGGTCTCCCTTGTAAATTTAACCAAGGCGGGTTAAACTGAATGGCATACTCGTTGAGATCGAATTCTGTGGGAACGTTGAAAAGCGTTTCGACTTGCCGAATCGAAATCGCTAAACCCAATTCTGAATCGGTAGGTAACTCATCGGGGTCGATGCGAGTGACTAAACCAGGCGATCGCACTTCTAACTGACCGTCTTCAGTCGGCGTAACTTCTAATTGAAGGGCGGTAATAACATCGTTGAAGGGGATTAACCAATCCTCAAAATTAACAGCTTGAGTTCCATCTTCCAAGCCGCGTATCAAAGTGCTAGGAATGACGTTCCGCTGACCCAAGTTGATGCCAACGGGAAAAACTACAAAGTCAATTTCGCTTCCGAGGGGAGGGTTAGCGCGAGCAGTAACCGGAGCGAAGAGTAGGGGCAAACAGCACAAAAAATTAACAAATGACCCCTTGACAAATTCAAAATTTACGCATTGAAATTCTCATAAAGAGTTCGAGGTTTTGAGAAATTGAATGAGAAACATTAATTTTGAACCGATTGTGACGGCATATCGATCGCTAACTTCGTACTAAACGGCATTGTTTTCGGCTCCTCGTAACCCCCCCAAACCAACTCCCCTTCCAGTTGATATTCTCCCGACCCAAAATTGGGTTGCGAGGGTTGAAAATCGTCTAGACTGAAATAGCGATCGCTTTGGGCAACAATTCCTTGAGGATCCACAGTCCCCGTAGCAACAACGGTTTCTCCCCGTCGAAGCGTCCAATTAATACCCGGTCTTGCCGAAGCTTGACCTGTATTCTTAACTAAAAGTTGAACTTGCTGTTGTTCGGCATTCCAACTCGCACCTTCCACAGAAAGTTCCGGCGCAATATCTCCTTGACGCACGTATACCGTAGCGCCGATGCGAGTAATAATTGCCACATTATTTCCCCCACCGTCCCTAGTTTCGCGCAAGTTTTCAGCAAAAATTACAAGTCACAGTAACCTGACCTGACGCTCCTCCAGGAGCGTTGGATTCTAACGCAACTGGACCAGATGGGCTCGAACCAAATGGTACAAGCGCTCCCGGAATAGGCGTAGTGACATACTCCTACGGTAAATCAGAGATTGTACCGTAGGCTTCTCGGCGACTCCTCTATGAGGACATTGACCGAGCTTTAAGAACGAGATGCCCCACCGCTCTATTTCTGATATTTATCGCTGCGTTTAAATCTCTACACAAAGAAGCATGACAGACTGGACAATCGTGCTTTCTTTGAGATAGCGACTTCTTGACTTTGTGACCGCAGCTAAAACATTCTTGGCTTGTACCGTTGGGGTTTACAGCTATTACTTTCAGCCCAGCATTTTCAGCTTTGAATGAAAGGATATTGATAAACTGTTCCCAGCCAGCATCATGCACGGATTTCGCTAGTCTTGTACGAGATAGTCCTTTTATGTTTAATTTCTCTACAGCAATCACGTCATAACGGTCGAGCAACTTCTTAGCTGTTTTGAAGTGAAAGTCTCGGCGAGTATCAGCCACTTTTTGATGTTGACGAGCTAACTTTTTGATGGCTTTGTTTCGACGATTGGAACCTCGAACGCGGCGCGAGACTTTGCGGTGTGCTGACTTGAGTTTTTTTTCAGCAGAGCGTAAGTGTTTGGGCGCTGCAATTCGCGTCTCGTCAGAAGCCACATAAAAGTCAATTAGCCCGACATCAATCCCCACAATTTTATTAGGGTCGAAGTCTGGTTTGACCGTTGGCACTGTCTTGTTATCAAGACTTAAGGTTACATAATAACTTCCTACTTTCTGGGTCACGGATACAGTTTTGATGGCGAAACCTACAGGAATAGGGCGGTGAACGATAACCTTGACATCTCCAATCTTTGACAACTTAATTCTGTTGCCCGCGAAGTGGTGTTGTTTGAATTGAGGATAGGTAAACGTTCTGTAACGTCCTACACCTTTAAATCTAGGTCTACCCGATTTTTTACCGCGCTCGTCGCCTTTGAGCCACCTCTCAAAAGTTTTCTCAACTTTCTTGGAAACCTCCTGTAGCACTTGAGAATGGATTTCTTTGTACCAAGGGCGGTCTATTTTTAGTTGTTTTAAGGAGGCTTTTTGAGTGTAGTAATTCGGGTTTTCTTTTAATTGTGGCAAATGGCAAATATTTATTAAACACCGATCGACAGAACAGCGATTCTGTTCGTACCAATCAAACCTTTGAGCCAGTTGATAGTTGTACTGACAGCGCAACAAATCGAGAGTCTTGTTAATGTTCTCTTTTTGTTGCTTATTGGGTCTTAATCGGTACTGGTAGGAAATTCTCATTTGCGGGTTGCTTTGACCTGTCAAGAGGTTAGCATATACGGCTCCCCAATGGCTATCCAAAATGAACGAGTTCGCTGTCGGCAATTCATCTCAACACCGACCGAAGAATACAGTGTGAGGCTTCTTGCCGGTTTAGCTAAAACGCTGGGCATTGTAACAACGCTACCAGCAAGAACCAAAACCAACGTAATCAACTCGCGCAGTAATGGAATATCGGTAAGTTTATTATTCTTTTGAAGAAGTAACCAAAACTCGATTGATACGTTATTCAAATACGAATCTCTCGATTGAGAACCACTAATCATTAAAACCTCCTAGTAAACACACCGGCTTTAGGGAAATACAAACCGTAGAATGCGCTCGAGACGGCTTTTTCTCGGGGGAACGAAAGTCCGCCCCAATATGAATAACCGTACTTATCCAATTGCTCCTGTCACTGTAACACGATCTTGTAATATTGAAATTGAATAATAAGTCAACTTCAACAAAACTTTACGTCTGATGGAAGAGAGAAGGAAAAATTAGGATGTCGCCAGGATTTACGCGGCCACACCACATATAGCGACCAAGGTGCGTTACGCTGCGCTAACACACCCTACAGATAGAGCTTTGCGTAAATCCTAGTCGCGTTGAAACTTAAGGGATAAACCAATAGCGTCACGCTTGCTGTGCGGAGTTTAGCCGAAACCTCCCTCCGCTTTTCCCATTTCCCAAAAATTACGACTCCGGTTCGACCCAACGACCATCTGCCTTAATCAAATTAATCAACTCCTCCACGCCTCGGTCTTCAAGAACGCGCTTAATCTCCTCCCGACCGCGATACAGAGAAATATAACCGGGTTGTTTGCCTACATAACCGTAATCGGCATCGGCCATTTCTCCCGGCCCGTTGACAATACACCCCATCACCGCAATATCCAATCCCACAAGATGGTTGGTGGCTTCTCGCACTTTGTGCAGCACCTCTTCGAGGTTGAATAGGGTACGACCGCAGGAAGGACAAGCGACGTACTCGACCATTGTTTTGCGCAATCCCAAGGCTTGGAGAATGCTATAACAAACGGGAATTTCTTTTTCGGGGGACTCGGTGAGGGAGGTGCGAATGGTGTCGCCGATGCCTTCTGCGAGGAGGGTGGCAATGCCTGCGGTGGATTTAATCCGTCCGTATTCGCCATCGCCCGCTTCGGTTACGCCTAAATGGAGGGGATAGGCCATGCCCAATTGGTCCATGCGCTGGGCCATGAGGCGGTAGGCGGCTAGCATGACAGGGACGCGCGATGCTTTGAGGGAAATGACGATGTTGTAGAAGTCGAGGGATTCGCAAATGCGGATGAATTCGAGGGCAGATTCTACCATGCCTTCGGGGGTGTCGCCGTAGGTGAAGAGCATTCTTTCGGCGAGGGAACCGTGGTTTACGCCAATGCGCATGGCTTTCCCTTGGTCGCGCAGAGAAACAACGAGGGGTTCTAGGGTTTCGCGGATTTTTTCGCCAATTTTGTCAAATTCTTCTTGGGTATATTCGTCGTGGCTGCCGGGTTTTTCAAAGACGTATAGCCCCGGATTAATGCGTACTTTTTCGATGTGTTTTGCCACTTCTAGAGCAATTTTCATACCGTTATGATGGACATCGGCGACGATGGGAACATCTTGGTAAGTTAATTGCAGTTTTTGCTTAATTTCTGCGAGGGCTTTAGCGTGAGCGATGCTGGGAACGGTGACGCGCACGATTTCGCAGCCAATTTCGTGGAGGCGGCGGATGGCAGCGACGGAACCTTCGATATCGAGGGTATCTTCGTTGATCATCGATTGGACGACGACGGGATGGTCGCTACCGATCGCGACGTTGCCCACTTTGACGCTTCGGGTTTTGCGTCGGCGAATAACAGTATCAATGGGAGGGGCTTTGGGCGTTACAGATTTGGGTTCGGTAAGGGCTTGCATAAGTTGGAATTGATGATGCTTTATTGTTATTCCCCGCTTAAGTTATGGGGGGTGTACGCGATATTCGGTCAAGAAATAGCGATCGCGTCCTTATTGTCTCAAACATCTTGCCAAAATTGGGGCTGAGAGTTGGGTGCTTAATGCAATTTTAAAATTGGAGGGGGGTTTTTAGGGGCTAAAGCCCCTACTACGAACGAGGAATGGCAGGGACTGAAGTCCCTACTACGAACGAGGAATGGCAGGGACTGAAGTCCCTACTACGAACGAGGAATGGCAGGGACTGAAGTCCCTACTACGAACGACGGACGACGGACAGAAACGGTTAAGTCCCGGAATAGGCGGGTTCCATACCAAGTTGGGCGAGCAAGCGCTCGAGATCGAAGTGTTCGCCCATGAGTTCTCGAATGCAATCGACTTTAATCGGTTCTTGGATGCGCGTGCTGCCAAATGCGCCATCGGCAATTTCGACGGTGGTCAGGGTGTCGAGATCGACAGCCAAGACGGGGATTTCTAAATCTTCGGCGCGGCTGAGGATGTAGTCTTGAGGGGGGTTGCGACCGGTGAGGATCAGGCAGTTGGTGGAGGTTTCGAGGGCTGCTAATTGTAATTCGGTGCGATCGCTCCCGGTGACGACGGCGAGGTTGCGTCCTTTGCGGAAGTATTCGAGGGCGGAGTTGACGTTCATCGCGCCGATGGCCAGACCTTCTACCATTAAGTCTAGGCGATCGGTGCGACACAATACTTTCGCATTTAACATTGAAGTCAGTTCCCTCACGCTGACGCTGTTGAGAAGACTGCTTCTGGGGAGGGTTCCTAATACGGGAATGCTTTGGCGTTCGAGAAACGGCGCGATCGCGTTTTGAACTTCTTCGAGTTTTTCTGGGGCAATATCGTTGAGCGCGACTCCGATCAGGCGATCGCCGAGTTGCTGTTTGGCTGCCAGCAGTTCGTCTGCTACTAACGATGAGGTATAGCGCGCTACGAGCAAAATCGCCGCGTCTACCACCGCCGACATTTGAGCTACGGAAAGCCCCAAGGAAGTCCCTTCTGCTAGGGTTCTGGGCCCTTCGAGCAAGATTAATTCTCCCTCAACCCCTTGGAGATGGTCGATGAGCGCCGAGGAGTAATCAACAACGCCGTCTTGTTGCAAATGCTGAGTCATGGTTCCCGGTTCCAGACCCAAAAGGGGCGATCGCAAGCGCTGCGGCGGCAAATTCAGGGTTTCGGCGATAAACTGTACGTCCTCCTCGTTGCTTTTGCTGCCATTGCGAGCTAATTCCGTCCCCAAGGGCTTGCAATAGCCCAGCGTCACTTCCTTTGCCCCCAGGCAATCGCTCAAACCCAAAATCGTTGCTGACTTGCCACTGTAGGCCGCGATCGAGCCGATGGATAAATATTTGGCTTTTGCCACTCCCTCTCTCCTTGCTTAATTCGGCGATATTACTTAATTATGACGCTTTACTCTTCGATTCGTAATAATTTGCGATAAAATGTACGAGAAAAGTCAGTCAGACGACTCCGTTTATAGCTCATCAGCAACTCGATCAAATAGTCAACAAACTCGGAGTTTTGCATTTTGACCTCATAACTCAACTCGGCATTGCCATCAAATTGCAAGCGACAGAGCGTCAACTCAGCAGGCAATTTAGAGACATACCAAGTCGCCACAAAAGGGACGCTTTGTCCCCCTTCAATGGTACGTTCGCCTTCGAGAGAACCCTGTTGGTACAGACCGATGGCCAAGGGGAGCATATTGCGCTTGGTTCCCTGGAAATAAGGAGCGTAGACGATAGCATCTGCTTTCGAGGCAGGCTTTAAGCTGTCAATAGACATAGTTCGATCTTTCTTTTAAAATCCCAACAACGATCTAGATTAAACTCAAAGGGTCAATGCGCTCGCGTTTTCAATTCCACCTTAACTTTAATATTGCTCGAGTGACAGCATCCGTCAAGGTAAATTGTACGGAAAAAGTCAAAAAAAGTTGCGATCGCAGACACAGACAGCTTAGCATGGTCACCAAAAAACTAAGCGCGTGAGAGAAAAATCCGACCTATGACTGCCAATTTAACCGACAAAGACTTTGAAATTGCCATTCCCGAAATGGAACCGGGGCGAAAGCGCTACGTTCCCCAAAACCGCCGGCGCATTCTCTGCGTCTTTCCCAAATACGCCCGTTCCTTCGGCACTCTACACCACGCCTACCCCCTCACCGGCGGTCGCGTCCGTGCCTTTATGCCTCCCCAAGGCATCCTCGTCGTCGCCGCCTATTTGCCCGAAGAGTGGGAGATTCGCTTCATCGACGAAAACATTAAACCCGCCAAGGGGTCTGACTATCGCAACTGCGATGCCGTCATCGTCAGCGGAATGCACATCCAACGTCCCCAAATTAACCGCATTAACCAATTAGCCCACAAAGAGGGCAAAATCACAATCTTGGGCGGCCCCTCCGTTTCCGGTTGTGCGGAATACTACCCCGACTTCGACATTCTCAGTATTGGCGAGTTAGGGGATGCCACCGACAAACTCATCGAATATCTCGACTTCAATACAGAACGGCCCGAAAAACAACTGCGTTTTGAGACCCAAGAACGCCTCCCCTTAAGCGAATTTCCCACCCCTGCTTACAACCTGATTAACCTCGACCAATATTTCCTCGCCAACATTCAATTTTCCAGCGGTTGTCCCTATCGCTGCGAATTTTGCGACATTCCCGAACTCTACGGACGCAACCCCCGCCTCAAAACCCCCCAACAGGTTATCGCCGAACTCGATGCCATGCTCGAAAGCGGCAACCCCGGCGCGGTGTACTTCGTAGACGACAACTTTGTCGGCAACCGGCGCGCTGTCATGGAACTGTTACCCCATCTCATCGACTGGCAAAAACGTCGGGGATATCCGATTCAGTTTGCCTGCGAAGCGACCCTAAACCTCGCCCAAAGTCCTCAATTGTTGGAGATGATGCGAGAAGCTTATTTTTGTACTGTGTTTTGCGGCATTGAAACACCCGACACCGATGCCCTTAAGTCGATTTCCAAACAGCAAAACCTCAGTTTGCCTATCCTTGAAGGCGTGAAAACTCTCAATCGTTATGGAATGGAAGTGGTTTCGGGAATCATTATGGGACTCGATACCGATACGCCCGAAACAGCGGATAAAATTCTCGAATTCATTCGCCTGTCTAATATTCCCATGCTCACAATTAACCTACTTCATGCTTTACCGAGGACTCCCCTTTGGCGCAGGTTGGAACAAGAAGGACGCTTAGTATTTGATGAAACGCGCGAGTCCAATGTTGAGTTTTTATTGCCCTACGAACAGGTGGTTAAAATGTGGCGGCGTTGTATTGAAACTGCCTACGAACCGGAGTTTTTGTATCGGCGATTTGCTTATAATATGGAGCATACCTATCCCAATCGTATTAAGGTTCCCAACAGTCCGGCGCGGGTTTCGGGTAAAAATATTCGCAAGGCATTGAAAATGCTATCAAATATTTTCCTGCGGGTGGGAGTTTTTGGCAGCTATCGCCAGACGTTTTGGGAGTTGGCAAAACCGAAATTGAAAGCGGGAAAAATTGAGGGAATTATTCATGTGGGGTTGGTGGGACATCATTTAATTGAGTTTGCCAAGGAGTGCGCGCGCGGGGATGAAGCAGCATCTTTTTATGCTCAAAAGTTAAAGCGGACGAAGGTGAGGGCATAGTAGAATAGACATCTCCAATAATTGGGCTGTAACCCAATAATACCGCGCGCAATTATGGGTTTCTGGAGGTGTCTAATATGATTAATCCCCCCCAAAAGAAAGGGGGGACTCCTTAAATAAGTACAATTTTAGGTTTGCTCGTTATTTAGAAAACGGAGGACGCTAACTCATGATTCTATTGAATTATTTAGAAAAATATATAGAACAAAACAAATCTCAACTTCCGGTAGGTCTCGTATCGGTGCGGAAACAGCTCGAGTCTATCGGTTCGCAAAAAGTTGATAGCAACCCAAAAAAACAGTGTGAAATTCGCCGCCAGCTTCAGGTAATTGCTGAAATGCTAGAACAAAATTGGGTAGACAATGATTTGGAAGCTCGGACAAAACAGTTAGAAAATGTATTAGAATCATTTACTTATTTAAAAGACAAATATTTAGAGTTGCTATGCACTACTAACCAACAAAAAATTGTTTTCTGGATTGAAGAAAAACTAATCGCTCAGATTTTATTCGACAAAGGAGTGGTATTCCTCTTTTCCGAGCGAGGATTGGGAGTACACGATCGTTATCGCAGGCTCATTGAAGGCATTAAAAATACCTCTAAAGTTGCAGATAAATATTGGTTTTTTCTGGATTTAGAGCAAAGGAAAATAGTAGAAACTATACACACAGAAATATGGACTTTGAGTAGCAACAATCGAAGTGGAACAGGAGAAACTTTAGAGCTGATTCCAGAGCGCCGTCAAGCGATTAGAGAAATAGCTGGTTTTACCTTGTGGAGAATTCAAGAATTAAAAGAGAAGCAAATTGTACAAGAACAAGAGGAAAAACGCAAGGAAGCCCTAGAAAGATTAAGAGAGAAGGTTGAATCGAATCAAATTTCTACTCCCGAAGGCGAACAACACTTAGAAAGCTTTAAAAAAAGTATAGATAATTTTAGAGCTGCTGGACACAAAGTTTATGCTGAAGATAATTATTGATGATTGTCCTAATTGAAACGGGAGTTTTAGGAATTTTATGTAGACCCCAAACCTCGGACGAAGGAATTAAGTGCGAAAAATGGCTTTATCAACTTTTAACCCGAGGAGTAAATATTTTTACTTCCGATATATGCGATCGCAAAGTAAGGCAAGTGCTAAAAGTTGGAACAAAAGAGGGAAAAACCCACAGGAATTAAGAAACTTAATGAGTTGAAGGAAATTATCGCCTTTCTTCCGGTTACGGTAGAAGAATGGGAGAAAATGAAGTTTTGCTAGCCTCCGGAAGGTCTTTACTTTGCTCGATCGCTTCCTTATTATACCCCGAATATGCGCTATCTTTTATTTTATAAACCCTACGGCGTTCTCTGCCAATTTAGCGACAAGGACAACGAAACCAACGCCGCGCGTCCAACCTTAAAATCCTATATTCCCGTCCCCTCAGTTTACCCCGCCGGACGCTTAGACCGAGACAGCGAAGGATTGTTACTCCTCACCGACGACGGACGACTGCAACATCGACTGTGCGAACCGCGATACGGTCATTTACGCACGTATTGGGTTCAAGTGGAGGGGATACCGGACGAACGCGCGATCGCGCCGTTGCGATCGGGTATTCAAATTCAAAATTACACTACTCGTCCCGCGCGCGCAACCCGACTCGATGTCGAACCCCCATTACCGCCAAGAACACCTCCCATTCGCCAGCGCAAAAATATTCCCACCTCCTGGTTAGAATTGACGCTATGCGAGGGAAAAAATCGCCAAGTCCGACGTATGACTGCCGCAATTGGTTATCCGACTTTAAGGTTGGTTCGAGTCGCGATCGCGTCCCAAAAACACTCTCCCAAGACTCCACCGCGTTTCGCCACCAATTCTTATCCTTTATTGAGTTTGGACGGTTTACAATTAGGACAATGGCGCGATTTATCTGCCGCCGAACGACAATCTTTACAGCGTCATCTTTTCTAATTATTTAAACAACCACTTTAAAAGCTTCACTTTTCCCCCATAGGGAGGATATCTCAGTTTCAAATCGAGTAAAAATGACCGTTTTAGCACTCCTTTTTTGTGAGAGAATGTATCAAAGGTCAATTTACCGTGATAAGCCCCCATTCCGCTCTCTCCCACTCCCCCAAAAGGCAATTCGGGACTAATAAAGTGAACGATTGTATCGTTGAGACAAACACCTCCCGATGAGGTTGAGTTTAATACCCGCTGCTGCGTTGTTTTACTCTTCGAGAAGAGGTAGAGGGCGAGAGGTTTGGGACGGGCGTTAATTTCCGCGATCGCCTCTTCTAAATTGCTATATTCTATCAAAGGTAAAATCGGTCCAAATATTTCCTCCTCCATAATTTCTGAGTTCCAATTCACCCCATCGAGAACAGTGGGGGCAATATAATGTTCTTCTGCATTTGTTTCGCCGCCAACTGCGATTTTCCCTTCGTTCAATAAAGCGCGTAGACGTTCAAAATGAAAATCGTTAATAATACGGGCATAATCTGGACTTTTCGCGGGATTCTCGCCGTAAAGTTCCCGAATTGCTCCTACGAGAGCTTGACAAAGTTCATCTTTTATACTGTTATGAACGAGCAAATAATCGGGAGCAATGCACGTTTGACCGGCATTGATAAACTTTCCCCAAGCAATTCGTTTCGCTGTCAGTTCGACTGGCGTATCGGGTTCAATAATACAGGGATTTTTACCCCCTAATTCTAACGTAACGGGAGTCAAATGTTTAGCGGCAGCTTCCATAATAATTTTACCAACTCGATGACTGCCCGTAAAGAAAATATGGTCGAATTTTTCGGCGAGTAAAGCTTGAGTGGTTTCTTTCCCTCCCTCAACAACGGCGATCAATTTAGGATCGAAGGTTTTAGCGATTAAGTCGGCAATAAGTTTAGAGGTATTTGCTGCGAGTTCCGATGGCTTAAGGATCGCACAATTGCCGGCCGCGATCGCGCCAATTAACGGAGCAATAACCAATTGAAAGGGATAGTTCCACGCTCCAATAATTAAAACAACGCCCAAAGGTTCGCAAATGACTCGCGCCGAACTCGGAAATTGAGATAAAGGAGCCGATACTCGTTGTGGTTTAGCCCAATTTTTAAGATTTTTTATTGTTAAATTCAACTCTTCCACACATAAAAGAATTTCTGCCCCCATTGCTTCAAATTGCGGCTTACCTAAGTCAGCTTTTAAGGCAAGCGCGATCGCGTCTTGATTTTTAAGAATAAGCTGTTTTAAGCGTTTTAACTGACTGAGACGAAACTCGATATTGCGAGTTTCACCGGTTTGGAAAAACTGGCGTTGTTGAGTAATTTTTTCGAGGGATGGAAGTTGGGCGAGCATAACCGTAAAGGGAAGAAATTAGACTATCTTTATGGTAAACTCAACAGAGGCGCGATCGCAAGTTGAGTGCAATTATTTGTCAGCGTCGATCCGTCAGTTATTAGCTTTGAAATTAAAAAGGTAAGCATTGATGTAAATCGTCTAGTTTGCTTCCTGATTTCCGCCTTTTACTGTCATCTGAATTCTGCTCTCTCAAATTTTGCAAGAGAGACGAGCAAACCGAAAAACTTAAATTCGCGTTCCCCATATTAACCCCATCAATTAATATTTTAATACTAAAGAGAAAAGCAACAACTAACAAACGATAAATGACCGATGACCAATGACAAACCTCATTCAAACTTCCAGTCCAAATCGGCAGGTTGCGGTTCGCCTTCGGGGAAAGAACCCAACCACACAGAACGCTGTACAAAATCTGTTCTCGATAACCGCCGTTCGACGCGACTGGGAATGCCGTATCCGTATTGAATGTGACCTCTCCCCGCAAGCACAATAATTTGATACTCTGAATTATTTTGCCAAAAACGCGCGATCGCATCTGCCATCGTTTCATCCCACAATACCTGAGCGAGAAAAAAGCGCTCAAAGCTACTACTATTGCCATGTCCTGCTCCAGCATGAAGTTCGTAAATTCCTTGTAACTGTTGGCGATAATCCTCGTTATCGAGTCGAATTTCAGCAAAGGGCGGAATATACTGTTTTTCCGCTTCTGTCAAACTTTCTAAGCCATTGCGAGCCACTTTTCTCGAAATTTCCGTTGGCGTATTCAAAGCAAGAACGGGCAATTGATGGGCTTTGGCATAGCGTAAAATGGGTGCGTAAAATTCCCAGTCAAACCCCCAACGTTGATCGTATTCCGTTTGTACTTGCAGTTGGGCTTCCGTAATTTCACCATTGAGATAGCGGTCAAGGGCTTCTTGGAACGGACGCTGGAACATTTCCATCGCGATCGCGATCTTTCCCTGGTGTTGGTGAAGCGCTTGGATAATTTCAAGTTGCGCTCGATGATCTTCAAGACTATCGTGGGTTTCAGCCAGATAAATAATATCGGCATCCCAGAGTTGGGCAAAGCGATCGCGATCGCTGCGAACCATCCGTCCCTCAGAAACATCAGTATTTCCCGCATTAACGACGGGAATACCGCACATCAGCACAAAACCCAGCGAGAGGAGGCAAATTTTAACAACATAAGCCATTTGTCCTTTGTCGCATCCCCCTCTAAACCGAGCCATTTTCCTCTCTTTAAGCACAATTTTACGTCTCCAATTTTCAAATATATCCATTAACCGCACTCGCCGTTCATCCTTCTCTGCTATTGTAAAAAGTCGCGTCCCGTTGCTTCAACTGAAAACCTTCAACCCTCTCAAAGGACAATTGTGCGCCTCCCACGAGTCAATTATTGCCCAATGCCAATCCGTGCCGCTACCCCCAACCCCCTGGCGGTTTCATCTCTGCCAACTAATGCGATCCGCTCAATTCGCCTTTCTCTCGTCATTCCCACCTACAAAGAACGCCAAAATCTTCGCCCCCTCCTCGAAAAACTGTCATTTCTCCTCGATGCAGTTCTCCCCCACCAATACGAACTGATTATCGTCGATGATGACAGTCCCGATCGCACCTGGGAACTTGCAGAAGCGATCGCATCTGACTATCCTCAACTATCTGTCCTGCGGCGCACTCGAGAGCGCGGACTGTCCACTGCCGTCATTCGCGGCTGGCAAATCGCCACCGGAGAGATTCTCGGCGCAATTGATGCAGACCTCCAACATCCCCCCGAAACCCTACTGGAACTGTGGTCGGAAATGGCGCGGGGCGCAGATTTAGCCGTCGCCAGCCGCCACGTTAAAAATGGCGGTGTCAGCGAGTGGAGTCTGCCGCGTCGATTGTTGTCTCGAGGCGCGCAGGGTTTGGGACTGATTCTCTTACCCGAAGTCGTGGGGCGCGTTTCGGACCCCATGAGCGGTTATTTTATGGTACGTCGGGACGCGATCGCGGGCGCAGTAATGAATCCGGTGGGCTATAAAATTTTGCTAGAAGTTCTCGCCCGGGGTAAAATTCGCTCTCTTGCAGAAGTGGGGTATATTTTCCAAGAACGCCAGCAAGGGAAAAGTAAAGTGACCCTCAAGCAGTACGTCGAATATCTTCAACACCTACTCCGCCTGCGTCTCGAACTTTGGCGGGATTGGTTTTGAGTGAAACGTACTCTCTCGATCTTTTGGACACATTTTGGTCGCAATTGGGGGAACGAATGTGTCTAATAAAACGGTGAGAAAGAGCTGTAACCCTTGTGTACATTAAGATGGAGCTAAGCGGATTCGAACCGCTGACCCCTGCAATGCCATTGCAGTGCTCTACCAACTGAGCTATAACCCCTTAAGAAGGCGTTTTTAACTATACTTCTTCTATTTATGTCTTGTCAAGCCCTATTGAAAAATCGCTCAATAGTATAAAGAAATGCTCGGGTGAGTTAAGTATCCCAAGCACCGATCCACAAGAAAGTAGACCACTAGGGTGGAAGCCGCAGCGAGAGCAACGAGGGTTCCAGCCAGCATTAGAGAAAACTCCTGCTGCTCGAAGGCTTCCTGCATGAGGTGCAGCGACCAGGCGACTAAAGCAACATCAAAAATTAGAATAGGAATCAACATATTTTAAGTTTCGTAACGTTTCGTCTATTCTAATACATCTTTCTCGCGCAGGAAGTGCTAAAAATAAAAACAATTGAGGACGCGCAATTCCTAGAAGCCGCACTTAGCGAACGTTATCGCACAATTGCTCAACCCAACTACCGCCGCACGGGAATCTGCTCCTGGGCGAGATAAGCTTTAATTTCCGAAATGCTCAACTGTCCGTAATGCAAGAGGGAAGCCAAAAGCGCCGCCTCTGCTTTCCCCTCGGTCACCGCCTCGTAAATATGCTGCGTATTCCCCGCACCGCCCGAAGCAATAACGGGAATTTCCACTTGTTCGGCGATCGCGCGTGTCAGCTCTAAATCGTACCCTGCCTGGGTTCCATCCGCATCCATACTCGTCACCAGCAGTTCTCCCGCTCCCCGCTGTTCCACTTCCTTCGCCCATTTCAGGGCATCCAACCCCGTATTTTCGCGGCCGCCGCGTACGTATACATCCCATCCCGGTTCGCTCGAAGCCTCTCTGCGCTTAGCATCGAGCGCCACCACGATACACTGATTCCCAAAGCGATCGCTCGCCTCATTCACAAACTCGGGACGGCGCGTCGCCGCCGAATTAATACTCACTTTATCCGCCCCTGCTCTTAACAAATTTTTAATCATTTCTAAGGAACTAATGCCGCCGCCCACCGTAAGCGGAATAAAAACCTGTTCGGCTGTGCGATAAACCACATCGACAATAATATCGCGATCCTCGTGGGTTGCCGTAATATCGAGAAACACTAACTCATCAGCCCCCGCCTCATTGTAAGCGCGTGCCAACTCCACCGGGTCGCCAGCATCCTGAAGATTGACAAAATTAATACCTTTCACTACGCGCCCCGCCTTCACATCCAGACAGGGTAAAATTCGTTTTGCAAGCATAGGTCCATTGAGAGAGAGTTTAACTTATTGTTTGCCTTAAAATCTCGCAACAGTTTATCATAATCTCTTCAGGTTCCCTCCCAAGCTGGAATCGCATCGCGAAGCCACTCGGAGACTCGATACAGAAGAGCGCGATCGCAGTTCACTCGATACTTATTTTGAGCCACAATCGCTTCAACTATCTCAATAAGATCGGCATTCCCTTTTCTTGCACCCAACCCATTAATCGAACATTCGATCTGCCCAACGCCCCACTCTAAAGCCGCAAGAGAATTAGACACAGCTAGTCCCTTATCGTTATGACAATGAACTGATACCACCGCTTTGTCCAAATTAGACACATTATTAAAAATATCGGCCATCAGTTGAGAAAACTGCTCGACATTGCAAAGTCCTAAGCTGTCGGGAATATTCACTGTCGTTGCCCCGCTTTCTATCGCTATTTCTATGGCCTTAAATAAAAATTCAGGTTCGCTGCGAGGGGCATCGAAAGCACTCCACTGAACATCTTCGCAAAAACGACGAGCTAAAGAAATACTCGATTCGATTTCTTGTAAAACTATCTCCTTATGATTTCGATTTTGAGAATTCACTCGAACATTTGTATACGTATGAATTCTGCCTCTCAGACAAAGCTTTAAACACTGTGCTGCCCTTGATATTTCTAATTCTTTCGTTCCTGCTAACCCACAAGCAACTGCCTTTTTGAGGGAGCGGCAAATTTCTGGAAATTCTTTAAAATCCTTAGCCGATTGACCAGGATAGCCAATTTCAATGACATCTACACCGACTTCTTCCAAAAGTTGGGCAAGCGTTATTTTTTGCTGCAAACTAAATTCGATGTTGGGCGCAAGCTCGCCGTCGCGCATTGTGGTGTCAAAAATGATAATGCTGTCGGGAAAATTTGAGTCCATTCTTGGGATTGACGGTACAATGCTTATCCGATACTATAGCGTTTTTAAACGAAACGTAAACAATAAATAGTCCAGAATTCAAATCCACCGCGCTCTCTCCGGGACGTTCAATTGAACGTCCCTACGTTGAAACGGTTTACATCCCGTTCAGAAATGCTATCTAGCGTTTTTATTTGAGTTGTAAAATCTTGACGGAAGGATTAAGAATGGAAGAATAGAAGAATTTAAGAGGCTTTGAGGAGTTATTGAAAGTATGTAATATTTTTTTACTGTTTATATTTCATTTGTAAACGCTATATACAGTCTCTTTTCTCTAAAATAAACCGCCCCAACTCATTACGAGTTGGGACGGTTCTGACAATTATACCTTATAGTTTAGGATTGGCGTTGCTCGAGTTTCGTTTAGTCGATCGCCTTTTTAATCTCATCTTTTACATTTTCTACAGAGTGTTGAACCTTAGCTGAATCTTGCTTAGCTTGTCCTTCAGCTTTATCTTTAGGGTTGCCGGTCATTTCGCCGACCATTTCTTGAACTTTCCCTTCGACATTCTTGGCAGTAGCTTCTACTCTTTTCTCAACACTCATTTTTATTTCTCCTTATTTACTAATCAAATATGTATTCCGGGAACTGGGAGAAAACAAGTGGATCGTACTGTCCCAATTTTGTCAAGCTCCCTTTCCCGAAAGAAGGCTTAGTTAAATATTAGTCAACTGCTTTTTTGACTTCGTCTTTAGCATCTTCTACTGTGTGTTGAGCTTCCGATTCAGCCTGCTTGACTTTCCCTTCCGCCTTATCTTTAGGATCGCCAGTTGCTTCTCCCATCATTTCTTGGGCTTTACCTTCTACGTTTTTAGCTGTTGCCTTAGCTCTATCTTCAAGACTCATGAGTGAATTTCTCCTATTTGAAATTTGGTTTTGTTTTTTTGAGAATCCCTTCGTCTGTTGTTTTTGACTTGGGAAAAATCCTGTTATTTAATTCCCCTAAAACTTACCAAAAATCAAGAGCGAGCGTCTTCTATCTCAAGGTGTATTCCCGAAAATCCATAACTCGACTGACGGCGAGAACCTCGCCCAATGCCCCGCTCTATCTAGGGGAGTAGTCAACAGCTCTCCCTGCCTCGCTCGTAATTCTGTCGCAGGAGCGACCAGCGAGTTGAAGCATTTCAGTTAGATTGGCAGTTAGGTTTAAAAACAGTAGGAGTAAATTCCAATGAAACTTAGCAAAATTGCGAACTATATTGCAAAAGGTGGTAAAAAATTAGTTTTAAGTTGCTTGCCTCTGATGTTGGGAGTATTGACTGGGTTGGGAGTAGGCACTTTCGCACCCCCCGCAGCTCATGCCTCGAATCCTCTGTTGGCAGACAATCCTATTGAGGCAATTGAAGATGCTTTTGGACCAGGAACGGGAGAGCAAATTGAAGGTAAAGTAAAAAAAGACATCGGTACCGTACAGCGAAACTTAGGCAAGGCATCGGGACAAATTGAAGGTGCGGCTAAGCAGGTGAAGGGAAGCGCCGAACAAGGTATCGGTCAAGTCAAAAATAAAGTGGATCGCGATATCGATACCGTACAGCGCAATTCGGATAAGGCAGCTTCGGAATTGGACGACGCATCGGATAATGTGGTCGATGCAGTCAAAGATTTCTTTGGGCAGTAATACTCCCCCCGTCGGGCGAGCGGTACAAAAAGTGTTGTAGCTTTGACCGCAGCCCGATTTTTTGCTTGCATTGAGAATAAATTGAGGAGAATTATGTCAATAGAAGGTCTAAGGGGTAAAAATGTCCTCGTCACCGGGGCGACTTCGGGCATCGGACAGGCGATCGCGGTGCGTTTTGCGATAGAGGGGGCTAATGTTGCTCTTAATTATCGCAAGGGTTTATCCTCCCTCGACGAAACTCGCGCCAAAATTAATGAAAATATCGACCCCAATGCCGGACTGAAGATTGTTCCGGTGCAAGGGGATGTCTCGAAGGAAGACCAAGTTATTGGGATGTTTGACGAGGCGATCGCGCAATTGGGAAGTCTCGATGTTCTAATTAATAACGCTGGCATTCAACTCGAAGAGGACTCCCACGAGGTCGAAATTGATGACTTTGATAAGGTGATTAGCGTCAATCTCCGAGGGGCGTACCTATGCGCGCGCGAGGCAATTCAACAGTTCTTAAAACAAGAGAGCGAAGGCATTATTATTAATGTCTCCAGCGTCCACGAAATTATCCCGCGACCGGGCTATTTAAGCTACGTGATGAGCAAAGGCGGCATGGAAAATATGACCAAAACCCTGGCGCTAGAATATGCAGGAAAAAAAATTCGGGTGAACGCGATCGCGCCGGGTGCAACGCCCACCGATATTAATGATTGGGCAGAAGACCCCCAAAAGCAAAAGCAAGTTGCTGACTTTATTCCGATGGGGAGAGTAGGAACCCCCGAAGAAATGGCAGCCGTTACCGCCTTCCTCGCCTCCGACGATGCCGCCTATATCACCGGACAAACGCTGTTTATCGATGGCGGCTTGACGTTGTATCCCTCCTTCGCCCAGGCAGGGGTGACATAAGTCACACGAAATGCTATAGTAAAATGTTTTGATGAAAAGAGTTCGAGCATCTGCACTATAAAAAACCATGACAACAATTTTTTTTCCCACCCCCACCGAAGAAACGACAAGCAATCTCTGTTGTTTTGTCAATGACAGCAAAAAGGTCGCCGTCCTCCGCATTACCAATATTCCCAACTGGTATTGCGAGCGCGTCGTATTTCCCAAAGAGCGCTTTATGTTCTCTGCGCCGCCTAACGCCGAGTTAGAAGTTCATCGTTACACGCGCATTGGCATGACCCACGATACTATCCCCTGCGAGCGACTGCGGGTTTGTGAAGAGGTCGCTGTGACTGCGGGCAACAGTGCGGAACCCTATCGACAGGAGAGTCTGGCGCGGTAACGCTCTAGCAAAATTTGAGGACAATCCTCTCAGCGAGCGAACGACCGAACATTGTTTTTAACTTTCTTGTTGACATATTATTGCAATAAGGTTATATTCAATTTTAGTGTTCTCCTCTCATTTAAGGATCGGCAGGCGGGACGGCTCAGCGGCAGCGAGCTCGTCCCCTCTTTCTTTTTGGGGGTAAACTGGAAAGTTGATGCTTTTTGTCGTTGACCTACTGCTATGACCGCAATTTCTGTCTCTCGCTCGACTCCGGAGTTAGTTTCGTCGGCTTTCGACGTTATTGTTATTGGTTCCGGGATTGGGGGACTCGTTACGGCGACTCAACTTGCCGCTAGAGGAGCTAACGTTCTCGTGCTGGAGCGCTACCTGATTCCTGGCGGCAGTGCGGGATATTTCGAGCGTCAGGGATATCGTTTTGATGTTGGCGCGTCGATGATTTTTGGCTTCGGGACTCAGGGAACGACGAATCTTCTGACGCGCGCGCTGGATGCGGTTAATGTGAGTCTGGAGACGGTGCCGGACTCTTGCCAAATTCACTATCATCTTCCCGACGATTTAGAGTTAAAGGTTCACCGCGATTATGAGAATTTTTTGCAAGAACTAATTGCTTACTTTCCTCACGAACGGGAAGGCATTCGCCGCTTTTACGACGAGTGCTGGAAGGTGTTTAACTGCCTGAATGCGATGGAATTGCTGTCGTTAGAAGAACCCCGGTACTTGGCGCGCGTCTTTTTCCAACATCCTCTGGCTTGTTTGGGACTGGTGAAGTATTTGCCTCAAAATGCGGGAGATATTGCGCGGCGTTACATTCAGGATGAGCGGTTGCTGAAGTTTATCGATATGGAATGTTATTGTTGGTCGGTGGTTTCAGCGGATAAAACGCCTGCCATTAATGCCGGGATGGTGTTTAGCGATCGCCATTATGGGGGAATTAACTATCCTAAAGGCGGTGTCGGTCAAATCGCGCAAAAATTAGTCGAAGGGTTGGAGACAACGGGCGGCGCGATCGCCTATAAAGCGAGAGTGACTGAGATTCTCGTTGAGGACGGGAAAGCGGTGGGCGTGAAAATGGCAGATGGTCGGGAATATCGAGCGAAACGCATTGTTTCTAATGCCACGCGCTGGGATACATTTGAGAAACTGCTTCCCCCCGAACAGATGCCGCCGGGAGAACGGCGATGGCAAAAACGGTATAAAAAGTCGCCCAGTTTTCTCAGTCTGCATTTGGGAGTGAAGGCAGAAGTGTTGCCTGGGGGGACCGAATGCCATCACATTTTGTTGGAAGAGTGGGAGAAGATGGAGGACGAACAAGGGACGATTTTTGTGTCGATTCCCACCTTACTCGATCCAAGTTTAGCTCCAGAGGGGCATCATATTATTCATTGTTTTACGCCGAGTTGGATTGAGGAGTGGCGGGGACTGGCGAGTCGGGACTATCAACGCAAAAAGGAAGAGGCGGCGGAACGATTAATTGGCAGACTCGAGGGTATTTTTCCCGGAATTGAGGCGGCAATCGACTATGAGGAAGTGGGAACGCCGCGCACCCATCGCCGCTTTTTGGGACGCGAGGATGGGACGTACGGGCCGATTCCGCGACGCAAACTGGCGGGGTTGTTAGGGATGCCGTTTAATCGAACGGCGGTTCCGGGGTTGTATTGCGTTGGGGATAGTACGTTTCCCGGACAGGGGTTAAATGCGGTGGCGTTTTCGGGGTTTGCTTGCGCCCATCGGATTGCGGTGGATTTGGGGTTGAGTTGAGGCGATCGCGATCGCCGTTCTGCCGAGTTGAAAGGGCGACGATCGAAGTATAAGCAATGGGAGGCGAATCAATGCAACTTTGCGATCGCGGCGCGAGCTACTCAAACAAATATTAAGTTTTCTTTTCTCCTCTTGACGAGTAGCATAGAGTTTGTCCTAACTTAGCGGTTGGGGCTTTTTTTTAGGGGTTTATTAAACAGTTGGATGTATTGGGCTGTTGGATTTCCGACGAGGTTTAAGAGGATGTAAGACGATCGTTCTTCCACTAGCAGTCTGTCGTTGGCGCAGATCGTTACAAATTGCCTTTATATCGTAGTTAAAATACTTGGCATGTTCTTCTCGAATTCTGTAAATTTCTTCAAGAATTTCATCTTTCCACATTGTTACTCTCCCATCAACTCGTAAGGCGTACATATAATTGGTAGTTCGTATCCTGTCTCATTGCTAATTTTTGACAGTTTTTTCTAAATTTGAGCATTAGCAATATGCCGACAGTTCCACGTTAACAGATAGTCTAGACCGTAAACCGTAGCCAGGGCAATATGAATGGCATCATCAGCCGCTTTTGATGGTAAATTGCTTTGAGCCAAAAATCGCGCGGCTAGAACCTGGACAGCTTCATTTACATCAATTAAGGGAATACCTTGTAAAAGTTCAAGCCGTCGAGTTGCCATCTCTGTATCACCTCGTGCTACTTCATCTAAGACGACTTGGGAGATATACAGTGTAAATCGCTCGCGCCGAGTATTCCACCATTCCTGTGTCGCCGCTGAATTAGCCATAAGCATCAAGTTATTGCTGGGTCTAACAGTCAAATATCCAACTATACTGGTTTCGATGTAAACGGCTTCACTCATTGAGGTTGGAAAAGTTCTCGTTCTCTATTTTAGCGCGACCGCGCTGCTGTTTGAGTTGGGGGTGCGGAAGTCACAGCCCAATATAGCTCGCGATACAAGAATTTTAGCGTCAAATCCAATCATTGGCACCCGAACGCGATCGCAGATTCCATGTCTTCGAGAGTGGTTGCTTGGATTCCGGGTCGATGCAGAATCCCTGATAGAGTTTCTACAGCAACATTGAGGGAAAATATTTTTACTTGACCGTCTTCATCAATAACAAACTCGACTCTGCTACCACTAACCAGTTTAAGATGCTCTCGAATTTCTTTGGGGAGAGTAACTTGCCCGGTATCGCTGACTGTTGTGCCGAACATGGCTATAGTATGGGTGAGTAGACTTGCGTTAGTATTTTAACAAACTTAGTATTAATCTTTGCGATCGCAAATCGGTTTCTATATGCCGATCCCACTTTTCATCGAGATGATTTTGAAGCCATATCGCCAGTTGCCAAACGACATTTTCTGAGAGTTGCGCGATCGCCGCCTCAATTTCAACTCCATTTGTTATTATGACTGCTAAACGCCACTCACTTTCTTTCCTTGATGATATCGCGCATCTGGCACGCCTTGAGAGCAATGATATCGCGCATCTGGCGCGCCTTGAGAGGAAATAGGATTAAAAGATCGAAAAACCGCCCTTCATCCCTATCTTTGGAGGAGACAAGAATGTACGGACGCGGTTATATTGTCCTCAGCGATCTGCCCAAAACGCACTTAGCCATCGATGGTACGACTGTAGAACTCCAGGGTGGGTTTCGCGGTTTCGATGCCGTTCCTCCGGGAAGACACCAATTAATTTGGGAGCCCGAATCGGCAGCAGCAGTCTCTCTCGAAGTCAACTTGCAGCCTAACGACGCAATCGTCTGCAAGATGCAGTACGATGGGCCAACTCCGACTCGCTTAGTCGAGTTAGCACCGTACGACTCTCCTCGCTATTGGCAATTAGCGTTAAGCGGCGCAATGGGCTTTACCTTGTACACCTATCCGGCAGCGTGGAAAACGATTTCTAGTCGCTCTGTTATTGAGGAAGCTTGGAATCAAGGCAACCGACTGCGCTTTTTTATGAAGGAGAATTATGGCTTGGGGGTCGATGCAATTCAATCGCTGAGAGTAGCCCCTAATGTTGTTGAATTTCGCACGGCTGCGCGCAATTTTGCTTTTAAACTCCTTCCCTATGCAGGCGATCGCTTCACGCTGTATCTCTTCGTACCGAGTCCCGAGTATCCCGACTGTTACGACCAAAAACTCGATCCGGCGCTCTGGATGTCTCTATTTGAAATTATTGAGGATTGGGGGGATTTCGACAAATCGTAAAAGTGAATTCAATTGGTTTTTTCGATTGAGTTTAGCGAAGTAGGGTGGGTTAGGTGTCGGGATAAATTCACCGAAAAAAACAATATTTTTAGCACCGTAACCCACCATCTTGCTTTGGGTGGTGCGTTGTACTTCGCACTTCACACCCTACGAATTGTTGAAACTAACTCTTCGGTTTGGGTCGCTTCACTTCAATTTTGTAAACGAGTTCGTCATCATCCTTTTTGGGGGGCGGTTTTTCAGGCGCGCCTTTGAAGAAGAGAACCGAAATAATTGAAATTGCAATGACGCTCAGTACAGTTTCCATGTAATCTATCCTCCTTTTAATAGCTTCACAAACTGCGAACCAATGCTCTTTTTAAACTCCATTGTCGGGATTAATCGTCCGATCGCCTTGGAGAGCAACATCCCAATATTTTCCACCGGTGTAGGGCAAGCTAGATTCGTAAAGGTCCCCCTTCCAATTAAAACCAACGTGGGAAAAGGTGTTGTCGCCCGAGTCGAAAAACACCAAACCGGTTTCTTTCCAGAGACTAACGTTAAGGACCTAGCCAAAATTAATTACACATAGCAATTCTTGAGAACTGAGGCACAGCGAGAGTTTTTGGCGAGTGTCATAAGTAATCTATTTTGTGTAAGTGCTTAGAACGGAAGCCAAACTCTCCTTGGAATTCGACTTTGAAGAGAATTTCGGAACCGATCGCGAGTTTTTTGTCGAGCATCATGATATTTCCCTAGAACAGGGTCAACGATGAAAGCACAGCTTCAATCCAATTTGGATCGAAAGGAAGACCTTCTATGCTTAACTCGCTTTTTTCCGTTGCATTTTACGCAGTCCGGGCAAAGTTGTTACAGAACTTTAGATTTGAGGAGAAATTAAGGCAACAAGCTATAGAGCGATTTGAATTTGCCCGGTTTCAACGCTGTCTTATCGGACTCTACTTCTTAATGTCCGAGGAGGCGATCGCGCAAGTTCTTAATTCGATCCCGATATTTCGCTGCCTCTTCAAACTCTAAACTCTTCGCCGCTTCCTTCATTTGGGCTTCTAATTGTTGAATGACATCAGGGATATTATCAAGGGCCAAATCCTCTACATTTTCGCACACTTGCTCTAATTGTTGGGCATTCAATCGTCGAGACATATCCAAAAAAGTTAAAATCGAATTACTCGATCGCGTCACAATAGTTTTAGGCGTAATCCCGTGCATTTTATTGTGTGCCATTTGAATTCCCCGACGACGTTCGGTTTCTTCAATCGCCCTCATCATGCTATTCGTCAAGTTATCGGCATATAAAATAGCTTGTCCGCGCACATTTCGCGCCGCACGCCCGATGGTTTGAATCAAGGAACGTTCTGCGCGTAAAAATCCTTCTTTATCTGCATCTAAAATAGCAACAAGAGAGACTTCTGGCAAGTCTAATCCTTCTCGCAATAAATTCACCCCGATCAAAACATCAAAATCTCCTTCCCTCAACCCCTGAATAATTTCAATTCGCTCGATGGACTGAATTTCTGAGTGCAAATAACGGACTCGAATTGCGCGTTCTTGTAGATATTCAGTTAAATCTTCTGCCATACGTTTGGTCAGAGTTGTAATTAAAACCCTTTCCTGAAGAGTCACTCGCTCCTTAATTTCTCCTAGCAAGTCGTCCACCTGTCCCTCAGTGGGACGCACGAAGATTTCTGGGTCAATTACGCCGGTGGGACGAATAATTTGTTCGACGACTCGCCCTTCAGATTGCTCGATTTCCCAATCTCCTGGCGTAGCGGAAACAAAAATACACTGATTAACTTTAGTCCAAAATTCTTCGGCTTTGAGGGGGCGATTATCGGCGGCGCTGGGTAAGCGAAATCCATGATCGATCAAGACTTTTTTGCGCGCGCGATCGCCGTTATACATTCCTCGAATTTGCGGTACGGTGACGTGAGATTCGTCAATCGCCAGCAACCAATCTTTAGGGAAATAATCGATCAAACATTCGGGGGGTTCTCCAGGGAGTCTCCCCGCAAGGTGACGCGAATAGTTTTCGACTCCGTTGCAATATCCGACTTCTCGTAATAATTCCAAATCGTAGCGCGCCCGTTGGGATAAACGTTGGGCTTCGAGGAGTTTATTTTCTCCTTCGAGTTCTTCTAACCGTTGTTTTAATTCTGCTTCGATGGCATTACACGCTGCTTCTAGTTTATCGTCTGGCGTAACGAAGTGACGGGCGGGATATAAATTAACACCGGTTAAAGTATTGAGAATTTCCCCAGTTGTCGGATCGAGGTAGCGAATGGCATCAATTTCGTCGCCAAAGAATTCGATGCGAATAACGCGATCTTCGTAGGCAGGAACAATTTCTAATACGTCGCCCTTGAGACGGAAATTACCGCGTTTTAAGTCGGCATCGTTGCGGGTATATTGGACGGAAACTAAGTCGCGTAGGAGTTTGCGCTGATCGCGTTCTTCGCCAACGCGCAACGGAATGGCCGCTTTGAGGTATTCTGAGGGGATGCCTAAGCCGTAAATGCAGCTAATGGAGGCGACGACAATGACATCTTTGCGTTCAAATAGCGATCGCGTCGCCGAGTGGCGCAGCATATCGATTTCTTCGTTGATCGATGCCGTCTTCTCGATGTAGGTGTCGGTGACGGGAATGTACGCCTCCGGTTGGTAATAGTCGTAGTAGCTGATGAAGTATTCGACGGCGTTGTCGGGGAAAAATTGCCGCAATTCGTTACACAATTGAGCGGCAAGGGTTTTATTATGTGCGAGGATGAGGGTGGGTTTGCCCAGGTTCGCCAGGACGCGGGCGATGGTGTAGGTTTTTCCCGTTCCCGTCGCCCCCAGCAGGGTTTGTAGTCGGTGTCCGGCTTGCAGATTTTCGGTGAGTTGCGCGATCGCATTGGGTTGATCCCCAGTCGGTTCAAAGGGGGCTCGCAGATGAAAGAGGGACATCGCAATTTGCTCTTGATACGCCTGTACTCTATTTTAAGGGCATAGAAACAATTTAGAGAGTTGCTTTCTTGAAGGCTTGTTATATTTATTCGTCAGATCGATAAATTTTTGTAGACTCTTTCTAAAGATAGGTGTACTCTGGGATCAGGAATTCAAAGCAAATGTTAAAACAAAATTAAAGCCAAGGGCAAAATCTCGTCGCTCGAGACTGTCCCATCCGGTAGAAAAGCCCAATTGACAATGACTGCAAGCAAAGCCACAGGCAAAACCCCCAGACGGCGTAGAACAACAACTCGCAGAAAAACAACCAAAAGTAGCAATACAGAGGAAAGTAACATGAGCGCAGAAGCGGTTGAAACCAACGGAACTGAAAAACCGACCGAGGACAAGGAAGAAAAGGCTGAAGTGGCAGCATCCGAAGGCGGTTTAGTGCAAGCCTCTAAAGCTGCTAGTTTAGATTTATATCAACGCCCAACCTTACCGCAAAACCGACCCATCGATCCGAGTCACGTTGAGATTGTCGGTTCCATCTACGGCAATCGTCCTGTTTTCGCCAGTACGATGGATATTAGCAGTAGTATAGTCGCTTCGGGCAGTCGTCCCATCGCCAAAAGCCACCTAGCCATTAGCGAAACTTATACAGTGATGGGAAATCGCCCCGTTGCTTCTAACGAAATTGAAGATATCGATACGATGATCGGTTATATCGACTAAGGGCAATTTGGGCGGGAGTCCCCCGCCCTCACCGTTACAAACGAGTAAGAATATAGAGAAGGGCAAACAGAATCACCCAAATAATATCCACAAAGTGCCAATAAATTTCCGCCATTTCCGGGCCGGTGTGCTTCGCGCCAGTATAATGACCGAGACGGCGCGATCGCCACATCACTCCCAACATCAACAGCACTCCCACGAAAACGTGCAGTCCGTGAAAACCGGTCATGACGTAGAAGCAGCTTGAAAAGACGTTAGTTGCCAATCCGTAACCCAAGGTCAAATATTCATAGACCTGTCCGCCTAAGAAAATCACCCCCATTAGCACCGTCAAGCCGTACCACAGCCGCAATCCCTTAACATCGTTCTTCTTGATGGCTACATCGCCTTGGTGAATGACGAAGCTACTCGATACCAGAATAATCGTGTTAATCGCCGGTAGTAACAGTTCAACCTCCGTGCCTTCCGGGGGCCAACTTGAATGCGCGCCTCGGTAAATCAGGTACGAGGCAAATAAACCGCAGAACATCAGGGACTCAGACGCGAGAAAAATCATCAGTCCTAGTAGTCGGAAGTCCTCGTGTTCTGAATGTTCGCCCTCTACTTCAGCATGAGCTGCAACAGCCGATTCCGGCTCGTTATTAACTGTATCAATGGTGGTTTGCATTTCTCTTTGATCCTTATTCTTAATGGAAAGTGTTGGGAAATCGCCAAAGCCCTGAAAGAGAATTGAGAAAGCGAGTCAGCAAAGTGCAATTACAAGGCGACATCGCAAAAGTTTCGTTTCCTAGATAGGGTAAGCTTTTCTCTTTCCACCTTCTGCCTTAAAGCC
Source organism: Cyanobacteriota bacterium (assembly GCA_034189065.1). Classification (GTDB taxonomy): domain Bacteria; phylum Cyanobacteriota; class Cyanobacteriia; order Cyanobacteriales; family Spirulinaceae; genus FACHB-1406. The sequence goes on along the minus strand of JAXHVQ010000001.1, from coordinate 41,297 downwards.
TTGGCAATTTCCCATCGAACTCGTCCTAGTTCAGTTCCTGTTTCACAGTTGCCAACATATCCTCAACAGATTCCCCTTCGTCTTCCATTTCGGTATCGATGCCATAGTCGTAGGGGCCAGCCCACATAATGGGATCTTCGTCAAAGTTTTCGATCGCCGGAGGAGAGGTGGTTTGCCATTCCAAGGTCAGCGATCGCCAGGGATTGCGTCCGGCAACCGGCCCTGCAATCCAACTCCAGATAATATTGACCAAAAACGGCAGGATCGAAACTCCCAGGAGGATGGAACCGTAGGTACAAAGATGGTTGATGGCCTCGAACTTAGGATCGTACATGGCGATGCGGCGGGGCATCCCCTGCAATCCCAACTCGTGCATGGGCAAGAAGGTTAAATTCGTCCCAATAAAGGTGAGAACGAAGTGAATTTTGCCCAACGGTTCGTTGAGCATCCGTCCCGTCATTTTGGGGAACCAGTGATAAATCCCGGCATACAGTCCGTACACAGAACCGCCAAAGAGAACGTAGTGGAAGTGGGCAACGATGTAATAAGTATCGTGGACGTGGAGGTCAAAGGGAACCGTCGCCAAGGTTACGCCGCTCAGCCCGCCCATGACGAACATTGCCAGCAAACCTACCGCAAACAGCATCGCGCTGGTGTAGCGGATTTTACCATTCCACAGGGTTGCCACCCAACCAAAAATCTTCACGCCGGTGGGAACGGCGACGATCATCGTCGAAACGGTGAAGAACATCCGCATCCAAGCTGGGGTACCGCTGGTGAACATATGGTGAACCCAAACGAATAAGCCGATGACGCAGATCGCTAAGCTGGAATAGGCGATCGCTTTATACCCAAAGATCGGTTTGCGTGCGTGGGTAGAAATGACCTCGGACATGATCCCAAAGATTGGCAGGATCATCAGGTACACGGCTGGATGAGAATAGAACCAGAATAAGTGCTGATACACAACCACGTCGCCGCCCATCTCCGGTCGGAAGAAATTGGTGCCGAAGTTGATATCAAACAGCAGCATAATCAAGCCGATGGCGAGGACGGGGGTGGAACACAGCGCGAGGACTGAAGTTGCCACCATTGCCCAACAAAAGAGAGGGAGTTGGTCCCACTTCATGTTGGGGATTTTTAATTTAAAGATTGTCACCAAGAAGTTGAGGGCCCCCAAAATGGAGGAAGTTCCCACTAAAATAATGGCGAGAATCCATAAAGATTGTCCGGCAGGGTTGGTGATGCGACTTAGAGGAGGATAGGAAGTCCACCCTGCTTGCGCGCCGCCCAGCACCAGGCTGACGGCGAGTAACAAGCCTGCAGGGGGGTTGAGCCAAAAGGCGATCGCGTTTAAATTGGGGAATGCCATATCTTTGGCCCCAATCATAATTGGGACTAAGTAGTTCCCAAATCCGCCAATTGCAGCCGGAACGACCCAGAAAAAGATCATAATCGTTCCGTGGTTGGTCAGCAACGCATTATAGACTGTGGGGTCTAGTACGTCGGCATCGGGCGTATAGAGTTCGGCGCGCATGAACAACGCCATGACACCCGCAATCAAGTAAAAGAAGAAGCTAAGAACGATATATTGAATGCCGATGACTTTGTGGTCAACGTTGTACCAGAAGTAGTGATACCACTTCCATGCCTCGGGATGGTGGCTGTGACCTTCATCCATTGCTGGCGGCGTATTCAAAGGAAGTTGTGCTTGTGCCATCAATAATTTTCGGGTTTTAGGTTTTAGGTTTTAGGCTTTAGGTTTTAGGTTTTAGGTTTTAGGTTTTAGGTTTTCACCTAACCCCTAGCACCTAGCACCTGACCCCTAACCCCTATGAGTGCAACTGGTCGAGGATTTCGGGTTCGATGCCCAACTCTTCTGCGTAGGGAGCAAGATATTCAGAATCGGTCATCGTTTGGGGATTAACCGCCAGGGCGCGATCGCTTTGGGGGTTTTGGGCGATTTGATTTTCTTTGACCCAATTAACGTAATCTTCTTCGCTGTGAACGATCACCTGCGTGCGCATTGCGCCGTGGTACGAACCACACAGTTCGGCGCATACAACCGGATAGGTTCCAGTTTGCGTCGCCACAAATCGTAACCGGGTAGTTTCTCCCGGCAGTGCGTCCTGCTTGAGGCGGAATTGGGGCAACCAGAAGGCGTGAATCACATCCTGGGCGGTGATATTGAGCTGAACGTCGGTGTTGATGGGAATGTGCAACTCTCCAGAAGTTATGCCACTGTTGGGATAGTTAAATAGCCAAGCGTATTGCAATCCCGTCACATTCACTTCTATTTCTGGGTCGGGTTGACCGAGTTTGGGTTGGCCGCCAATGCCGTAATGATTGCCGGGTGTGGTTTCTTCTGTTCCTTGGGCAATGAGGCCGCTCGTTCCTGGAAGGCTGGCAAGTTGCGCGAGAGCGGGGTGATGGCGATGGGCCATTGCCATGCCTCCATTGGCCTCGAAGCCTCCCATTTGGTTGTACACTTGGACGCTATACAGTCCCAAGGCGATGACGATAAACGATGGAATTGCGGTCCAGAAAATTTCTAAGGAGAAATTTCCTTCGGTCGGCGGCCCATCGGTTTCGTCACCTTCTTTATTGCGAAATTTAATCATAGCGTAGACGATGGCTCCCTCGACTAGCAGAAATAGCGCCGTGCTAATCGTCAGCATAATTTTGAATAAATTATCGACGAGGGGAGCCTGACCGGAGATTTGTTCGGGGAGCAAATTGCTGTTTTGCCCGACCCAGAAGCTAATTCCGGCGACCGCAATTCCTATGGTTAAGGTCAGCAGCGCTGCGGGAACGGTTTCTTTTTCCTTTGCCATTGTCTTAAATTTCCCTCCAGTGCGTAAGAGCGAGTCGTCTTCAAGGTTTATTCTAACGAGCTAGGTTAGGAACCTTGCGAGAATTCCCTCTATTTTTTAAGAACTTCTTCGCTCTTGTGGCACTATACAAGATTCTCGTCGTCGGCTGCCAATACACAATTTACGCTCAATGTCAAGTCTGGAAAGGTTTGACAGGGAATATTTTCTCCTTCGAGATATTCAGACCGTCGGTATTGTTTCCCATCTAAGGTCAAAACGATGACTTTTTTGCCTTTTCCTCGCAAACAATGTTTTGCCGGGATGTGTCCCCGGTAATCTACAATCCAGTACTCGGGAACGCCGAGCGATTGATATTCTTTTTGTTTGTCGATAAGGTCGGTGGACCAGTTGTAGGAGGCAATCTCGACAATCATCAAGGGAGTCGTGGTAATGCCGCTTCTGGGACGGTCGTCGGGGTAAAATTGAGGTCGCGGGATGAGAGCGATATCGGGTCGTCTGCTTTGGCGATCGCTAATTTGAAGAGCGTTGCGCTTGCGAACAGAGTATTTGAGTTTACGTTTTCTGTAAGCTAGCTCGAATACAAAGGATAGGAATTCAAGAATTTCTTCGTGCAGTTCGCTGGGTTCTGGCATTAAAATGAGCTTCCCAGTAACCAGTTCGTATTCGTGGATTTCGTTTCCATCGTCGAAGTCGAGGAATTGTTTAAAGGTCAGTTGTTTTGAAGTGAGGGTCATGGTAATTTGGGGTGCGGCACAAAGGAGCGCGGGAAAACGGGACGGATGCGGTACTTTTAGCGACTGCACGACTTAGCACTTCTTAAATATAGCAATCCTAAATAGGTTGCCACATTTCTCGTTTCCAGAAGTCTTGCCCCACGAGAGTTTCAGCTTTTGACCATACCACGACTAATCTAGGATTGCTGTATTAATTTAATATTGGTACTAGGATTCTGTTAGTTGGTTCAGTTTTTCCAAAACTTTTGTATGCCATGCCTCTTTTATTCGCTCATCTAAAAGAGCGTGTAAGCGAGCTTGGCTAGAATCGTTAAACCAGGTACGAAGTTGCTCGATGACTTTACTCCGGAAGCCAGAACCTTTAATCATTTCACACTCTCGCCAGTCAAAATTTTGTAGTAAAGTGGGTCTAAAAATTTCTCTCCCTGTTTCTTCCGCGTAGGTGAGAAATTCCTGATACCATTTATCCCAATTGTTGAGTATTTCATTTACTAAATCGCTTGCGTATTCATCTATTTTTCAGAACCCTGAGTAATGAGATTCTCAATTAAATCACGAATCTCACTGTTTGGTGCATCCTTAAAGCGCGAACAAAGAACGGTTAAGTTTCGTCGGTTATTTAGACAATCCATTAAATCCCTTCGGATTACTGTACCATCTTTGTCTATACCTCTTGTATCAAGAATCTTTAGATTGTAGTGAGAGGAGATAAATTTCTTTGTAGGAACCATAATTTCGATTTTCTGGGGCACTGAAAATTCTTCATGAAGACCGTAATTTATTTCTTTGAACATACTTTTCAGCTTTTTTACAAGATTGCTGTAATTCAATACTGTGAGGGAATTTTGCAATTAAAGTCTTATACCAATTTAAGATGACGTTGCATAGATTGTCTTCCCCTCAATGCGCGATGAGTGTAATGGTGTGTTACGCTCCGCTAACACACCCTACTTGATTCTGTGCAGCTTCATGTCAATCTGGTATTACCCTTACTGCGCAACTTGAATGCCGCTGCTGGAAAACTGCGCCACCCACAACCCCAAGTCTGAATCCGCGATCGCCTCCCTAACCTTCTCCTTCACCTCTTCTGCTTGCTGCTGAGACTCGCACAGCGCAAATACCGTCGGCCCGCTACCCGACATCAACGCGCCCAAAACCCCTGCTTGCTGCATCGTTTCCTTCAACCGCGCGACTTGGGGATATTCGGGCAAAACCACTTTTTCCAAATCGTTGTGCAACAATTGACCGATTTGTTCGTTATTTTTGTGGAGGATCGCGTCTACTAACGGGCCGGAATGGACGTGGGAAGCGCGAGAACGCACGCTGTCGGGATCGCGCAGGTAAGTCTCGCCGAACTGCTGGCGATAGGTTTGGTAAGCCCAAACCGTCGATACTTCCAGACTTTGATATTTCCCCAAGACCGCCCAGAGTAAATTGGGACTGTTGAGAGAATCGAGTTTTTCTCCCCTCCCGGTTGCGATCGCCGTTCCTCCAGCAACGCAAAACGGAATGTCCGATCCCAAACGCGCGGCTAACCCTTGCAGTTCCGGTTGCGTCAGACCGAGATTCCACATCAAATTGAGTCCGACTAAAACGGCAGCGGCATCGGCAGATCCTCCCGCCAGTCCAGCGGCAATGGGAATCTCCTTGTCTAAAATCAAATCTACGCCGCCAAATTGCGCGAATACTTCGGGAAATTCCTCGCCCATTAACTGCGCTGCTTTATAGGCTAAATTTTGCTCCTGGGGGGGCATTTGCCGACTCTCGCAACTGACGCGAAAATTGGAGGTGCTGTTGCTGGCGACAACAAGGCGATCGCATAAGTTAACACTTTGCAAAATCATGACCAACTCGTGGTAACCGTCTGCGCGATCGCCAATAATTTCTAAGTGCAGGTTAATTTTAGCCGGAGCTAAGAGAGAATAGGAGTGCATTTTCAGTTATCAGTAGTAGGGGCGGGGTTTCCTCGCCCTTAGTTTCCCCGCCCTTGCTCAAATATCTTCAGTCTCCGATTCAAAACAGTTGGGAGAAAATCAGGGCGAAGGTGGGGATTCCGGCGACAATCATCAACCCGGCTGGCATAAATTTGCGGGTTTTGAGGAAACGAATGACAAATACAATAATCAAAACGACGGTAATGGCAGCCGCCACAAAAATTCCCCAAGCTTGTCCGTTCAAAGAGGCGATCGCGGCTAAAATCAGTAAAATGCCGCTAACGGTACCTGAAATCAGAGAAGCTTGACTTTTGACTTTGACGTAGCCCATGATGCCGCCTGCAAGGGCGAGAAGACCGTAGGCGATCGTGGCAATTATACTTAAATTCATCGAAATCTCCTGGGGGGTGAAACCCCGCCGTTTCATGGCGACTTTAATTTTTGCTAAGATACATAAGTTCTGACTCGCGAAAACCAAGCGGTTGGGAATAGCACCTCGAAAACTGGATATATTGGGTTCCGTGTAGAAAGGCTTACACGGGGAAAATATCCAAGCAACAAATACAGTCTTTTTAGGACACCGTACCCCCCGGCTTGCGGAATCGAACTGGTGCAATGGGTTGAAAGTCTGTGGACTCTGTGTAAGACAGTACATAGTTAAACTATGGTATGCAACGGTGAGTGAAGCACCAAACCTAAGTCGTGAGTCTTAGGAATCACCGTCCGTTTACGGCGGTGAGGATGTCAAACTGCATCTACGAGTTGATTGCTCAAAGCGACCCACTGTTCGACGCTCAATTGTTCGGCGCGTGCATTGGGGTCAATTTCTAATTGTTCCAGCAATGGGGTCAATTGAGCACAATCAATACTCCCTTTTAAATTATTTCGTAACATTTTGCGCCGACTGGCGAAACCCAACTTCACTAACGTTGCTAACTTGCGGGGATCGCTAGCAACGATTTGCCCTTGGGCTTGGCGGTTTTTAAAGGGCGTTAGGCGCACGACAGCCGAATCCACTTTGGGCGGCGGGGAAAAGGCTTTGGCGGGAACGTCGCAGATGAGTTGGCACTGGGCTAAATACTGCATTCGTACCGATAGCGCGCCAAAGGTTTTGGAGTGAGGACCGGCTGTCAGGCGATGGCCGACTTCTTTTTGCACCAGCAGGACGAGGCTTTCGTAGGGAGGGGTGCGGGGACTGGATATCTTACCGAGTAGGGATTCGAGAAGCGGTCCGGTGATGTTGTAGGGGATGTTGGCGACGACTTTGTTGGGATTTTTAAAGCGGGGAAAGGCTTCGAGGCAAGCGTCTAAGTCGAGGGAGAGGATGTCGCCTTGGAGAAGGAGGAAATTATCGCAGTTGCCCCAGCGTTTGACGAGGCGCTTGCATAAGTCGCGGTCGATTTCCACGGCAACGAGCGATCGCGCTTCTTCTAACAGGCGCTGGGTAAGGATGCCAGTTCCCGGACCGATTTCGAGGAGGCGATCGCCATCGACGATGGCAGCCGCTTCCACGATGCGATCGAGGACGGCTTCGCTGCGCAGCCAATGTTGGGCGAATCGTTTGCGAGGTTGGGCGTTCAAGGAAGCAATCGGTCTCAAAAGAACTTTTACATTTTATCGGAATTGTGAGTTCTATCACAAATTCTGCGCGATAATGTCGTGAATTATTCTGACTGAGATCGCTGCATTCCAACGGCAAAAATAAGTAGATAGATTTATGCTTTTTTTCGCTAAAATCACGATCTGGCTGTTTACGAACATAGTTATCATGGCTACTTCAACATCTTCTTCCCAAACTTCTGTCGAGAAAGTCGTCGAGGGAATTTTGTCCTCTCGTCGCATTACCCGCCAAGACCAAGACTTGCTGCTCTCTTGTACGGCTTCAACTTACATCTCCGATCGTGAAAAGCTCCTAGTCAGCAAAGTTTACGAACTTCTCAACAAAGGTTTTATTACCGTTACGATCTGAAATTATCAGTTGCAAATGTTCATAAAAATATAAACTGCGCGAGTTGTTCCTTCATTTCTTGAAGGCTCGGTGTTTCCTGAATTTTTGAAACCAGCATTTTAAAGCCAAAATCTAGGGGAATCGTTGTTCGTTTAAGAACATTGAACAGTTGATTGTAGCGATACCAATTCTCAACTCAAAAGGGGGATGCGATCGCGATCGCGTCTCGAGCCTATCTAGATCGAAATTTGCGTCTATCGGGATCGTCCCTAAGACGTACCTAGATCGGAGTAGAAGCCTACGAGAATCGCGCAAAATCCCCGTTCTCGTCACTGTCTGACTCGGCAAAAGCGAGGAACATGGGGAACAGATTGCGTTCCCTATGAAGTTTTGTTAAAAGCTATGTCAGTAGTCCGAGTCGGAATTTTACATTCATTAACAGGCCCGATGGCCATTGGGGAAGCAGCCCTAATTGATGCGGCGCGGATGGCCATCGCCCAAATCAATGAAGCGGGCGGGATTCTCGGCTGCAAAATCGAAGCAGTTATCGTCGATGGGGAATCCAACCCCCAAACTTTCGCCCATCAAGCCAGAAGACTCATCGAACAGCAGCGAATACTCACTCTTTTCGGCTGCTGGACCTCCGCCGCGCGCAAAGCCGTCAAGCCCATCGTCGAAGCCTTCAACGCTCAACTGTGGTATCCCTTGCAATACGAAGGATTCGGCGGTTCTCCCTGTATTTTTTATACCGGGTCTTGTCCCAACCAACAAATCCAGCCCGCGATCGCGTGGCTCATTCAACACTACGGAAAGCGACTGTACTTAATTGGCTCCGATTACGTATTTCCCCGCACGGCGCACCGAATTATTCGAGCCACCCTCCAGCAAAACGCGGGTCGCATCGTTGGAGAAGACTATCTTCCCCTGAATGCCAGTGACTTTCGAGAGAGTATCGCCCGCATTCGCCGCAGCCAGCCCGATGCCGTCTTTAACACCCTCAACGGCGAAAGCAATCTCGCCTTTTATCGTCAATATCAAGAATCCGGTCTTTCAGCCGCCGAGATTCCCATTATGGCCGTTAGCGTCAGCGAAACAGAAATCCAGCAAATGGTCGAGACAGCCGTCGGACATTACGCCTGTTGGAGTTATTTTCAGAATTTGGAGACTCCCGCCAATCGCCAATTCGTCGAGGGTTTTCAAAAGCGATACGGCCGCGATCGCGTCACATCCGATCCCATTGAAGCCGCCTACAGCCAAATCTATCTGTGGAAACAAGCTGTCGAGTCTGCCGGTTCCTTCGACATCGAACGGGTACGTCTAGCTGCATTTGGTCAAAGTTTTGAAGCCCCGGGCGGAACCGTTATTATCGAGTCTAACAATCACGTCTGGAAACATTGGCGCATCGGTCGAGTCGTACCATCAGGGCAATTTGAAATTCTTCAAAGCAGCGAATATCCCGTCAAACCCCTGCCCTGGTTAGGGGTAGAGGAGCTCAACTTTCCCGGTGCAGAAATTGTAATGGCTGTTCTATCGGAAGTGAGTCAAGATATTCAGTATAGCTGGTTGTTAGAGCAGAAATCGTGCGAACTGTCAAGGGCAATGGCTCAACTTCAACAAGAAGTCGCCGAACGCCAGCGCGTAGAAATGGAGTTGCGCGTTGCGGAGGAAAAATACCGCAGTATTTTTGAAAATACAGTCGAAGGATTATTTCAACTCACGCCTGACGGGAGGGGATATCTCAGCGCCAATCCCGCTTTGGCGAAAATTTTAGGCTACAATTCCGTTACCGAACTGATGGCGACGCTTGTTGACCTCGAACAACAGCTTTACGTCGATGGTCGGAAACGAAGAGAATTACTCGAACTTCTGCAAATGCAGGGTCGGGTTATCAATTTTGAGTCTCGGGTTTATTGCAAACAAGGTAAGACGATTTGGATTTCTGAAAATATTCGGGCGGTGCGGAATGTTCGAGGAGAAATTGTTTATTATGAGGGAAGTTTAATCGATATTACGCAGCGCAAGATTATGTACGAAGCTCTGCGCTGTCAACAGGAGCAAGCCGACGAGTTATTGCTCAATATTCTGCCCTCTTCGATCGCGGAGCGTCTCAAGTTGGGAGAATTTAATATTGCCGATAGTTATCCCGAAGCGACAGTATTATTTGCCGATATTGTTGGTTTCACGGAAATGTCGAGCAGAATTCCGGCAACAGAGTTAGTTGCTCTCCTCAACCGAATTTTTTCGGAATTCGATCGCCTTGCTGAAAAGCACGGTTTGGAGAAAATTAAAACCATTGGCGATGCGTATTTAGTGGTCAGCGGCGTACCTATTCCCAAGGACAATGGAACCGAGGCGATCGCGGAAATGGCGTTGGAGATGAACGAGGCGATCGCGCAATTTTCGGTCGCCGGAAAACCTTTATCGCTGCGCGTCGGTATTCATATTGGACCGGTTGTCGCTGGAGTCATTGGCACTCGTAAATTTATTTACGATCTCTGGGGCGATACGGTCAATATTGCATCGCGCATGGAGTCTCTGGGACGAGGGGGACAAATTCAGGTGACGACTGCTGTTTGTAAAAAACTCCAAGAACGCTATCTTTTGCAACAACGCGGTTCAATTTATGTTAAAGGTAAAGGGGCGATGGTTTCCTATTGGTTGTTGGGCAGAAAAGAATCACAGGAAGGATCGTTACTAACGGGGGTTATTAAAATTTAGAGATGTCATTGATAATGAATAGTGAATAATGAATAATAAATAATGAATAATAAATAATGAATAATGAATAATGAATAATGAACAATTACCGCAGAATGCAGCGAACGCACCTCACTCCTTCGGACAGCTCGCGGCAATCATAGGAGACCTCCCACTAAACCAGGTTTTAGCTTTAGGTTTTAGGTTTTAGGTTTTAAGTACCTCAACAAAATCTTTTACACACCTCTTGCTTTCGTAAATACAGTATACCAAGGCTTTGAGCATATCGAGATGGGTAATTAATTATGAACGGGGTGCTTTAGAACCAATGACCAATGACCAATAACAAATGACTAATAACAAATGACTAATGACTAATGACCAATGACTAATGACTAAATAAAAATGAATCGCTTAGAAATCGAAAATCGCACAATTTTGCTTGCCCTGACGGGTTCTCGGGGCTATGGACTGGCAACAGAACACTCGGACTATGACTACCGAGGCGTTTTTATTGCAACTAAACCCTATTATTTAGGACTACAAGAAATCCAACAAAAAGACTCGGGTTGGATGGAAGAAGAGGGGAAGTTTGATTTTCTCGGTCGAGATACGGCAATTTACGAGTTGAAGAAATTTCTAAAGCTTTCTGTGGATAACAATCCCAATATTCTGGAGTTGCTGTGGTTCGAGGACTACGCCCACTTGACGGAAGTGGGAAAAATTTTGCAACAACAGCGCCGAATGTTTCTCTCCAAGCGAATCAAAAATACTTATTCGGGATACGGTTACGCCCAAATTAAGAAATTGGAATCTCATCGCCGGTGGTTGTTGGAACCGCCGACGCGCAAACCCACTCCCAGCGATTTTGGCTTTGAGAATGCGTCGCCACTGACGAGGAGCGAAATGAATAGCTTTTTGCAGTATCTTTATTTATTAGTTCGCGATCGCGTCCAGTTTCTCGAACCGGCGAAGGAATTGCACCATCTCTTAACCGCAGAAATTGACTTTAAGGCGCTGTTACAGCAGTACGACTTGCCCGATGCCACCCTCGCCTACACTCAAAAACTCGCCAATAGTTCTAAGGATTTTATCAAACTGTTACAACTCAGCCAGCGCTATCACAAGGCGGTTCGGGAGTACAAAAATTATCAACAGTGGAAGAAGAATCGCAATCCCGCGCGGGCGGAAATGGAGGCAAAGGTGGGATACGACTGTAAGTTTGCCATGCAAGCCATTCGTTTGTTAAAAACGGGAATTGAAGTGTTGCAAACCCAGGAATTAATTGTCGATCGCCGTAAAGCGGGAGATGCCCAGGAATTGTTGGCTATTAAACAGGGGCAATATCCTTACGATGAGGTGATGGCAATGGCTAACCAACTTTACCAACAACTCGATGTCGCCTGCGACGCTTCAACCTTGCCACCCCGCGTCGATGGCGAGGCAAGCGATCGCCTCTGCGTCGAACTCGTGGAGAGGCAGGGGTGGTAATTTGAAATCCTTGAATGGTTGCACTTCGGAGACGGGGAGAGGGGGAGAGGGGGGGATGGGGGGACGGGGTGATAACGTTGATGTATAGTCAGAATGCGTGAGAACGCTTAATGTGAAATAAAAGCCGAAACCACGATTTTGCGTTAAAGCAGACGCTTCGTGAAACGTCTCTACACCCCCTTCTGCCTTCAGCATAGCTACCTTCTTTAGACTGAGCTTCGTCCGACGCGGGGACGGGAGCGCTTCTGTCCTCTGCCTTCACCCCTTGCAGAGTAACACTCCAAACCCAATTCACACTTCTACGCGATCGAGTTTTTAAATGGGTCGCCTGGGGCTCGAACCCAGAACCAATCGGTTAAAAGCCGAGTACTCTACCATTGAGCTAGCGACCCTGCTTGCTTATAAAGCTCGCACGGTTTATTAATATAGCACAGCTTTTCGCAAAACAGCAAGCCCAACCGCCAAAAAAATTTCATCCCTTCTCCTGCAAGTAACTCACGCTCATTTCCACAACCGCTTCGCAGCTTTCGCCGGGCTCTAAATGGGTTAGATTTTCTCCCGTATTGAGAGCATTTCGCGGCGCACTCCAGGGTTCGAGGCAGACGTAGTTTTTGCCCTTAATGGTCCAAAAGACGAGGGTGGAGTAGAGATCGGAGTAGTGGAGGGAGATTTTGAGATGGCGACGGCGATCGCAAATTGCCGTTGTATTGCTTGTAACCGGACTCAAAGCCGCATCAATCTCATCTTGCTCGAAATCGAAGGTTCCGTCAAAGGGACGAGATTCTTTAGTAAGCTGGTCGTGAAGTTGGGTTGCAGGAATCTCAAATTCGAGGCGATTTTTATCTCCACTCCAAAAATAAGGGTGCAACCCGAGCGAAAAGGGCATTGCTGAACCGGAACGATTGGTACAGGTTTGGTGCAGCGTAAGGGTGTTACCCTTGAGTTGATAGGTCATTTCCAGTTGGAAGTCAAAGGGATAAACCGCGCGCGTTTTTTCGGTGCTATCGAGAACAAGGGTGAGTCCCGCACACCCTTCGGTAATGCGTTCGGCGACTTCCCAGGGGAGATCGCGCGCAAAACCGTGTTGTTTGAGGGTGTATTGTTTGCCCTGATGGGTGTAGGTATTGTCGGGTAAATTGCCGCAAATGGGAAAAAGGATGGGAATTCCGCCACGAACGCTTAAACTGCGATCGGCGAATCGTTCTGCATCGAGGTAGAGAATATCTTGCCCTTGGATGCGCCACTTAGTAATGATTCCGCCGCGTTCTGGTACGACTTCTAAGCGACTTTGGTTCTCCTTGTCGGATAAAATGTAGCTTGGGTATGGGTCTTGCTTGATGGAGATCGCAAACACCGAATGTTTCCCCCCTAAAAAATGGAGTGTTGTTCTCTGGTTTACCAAAATCTTGCCCCAAAAGACCAGTCCGCGCACAAAGTTGTTACATTGTAGCGTTTGATACCGCGCGCTGGGACGGCTTTAATGTCCTAAATGAGAGCGATCGCGGGAAAATGGGGGGACTCCGCGCAAAAGTTGTTTTGGGTCAGATATCTGTAGGGTGTGTTAGCGCAGCGTAACGCACCTTTTTCACTATATAGCGTTTTCGCTCTGAAACGTAAACAATATAATAGCTCAGAATTCAAATTCACCGCGAGTAGGGACGTTCAATTGAACGTCCCTACGTTGAAACGGTTTACATCCCGTTCAGAAATGCTATATGTATTGTAGCTGCGTAAGTCCTGTGAAATCGCGAGAAGGTCTGAAGTTTTGCTTTGAGACTGCTTTGTAATAGCCAAGCTATCTTTTGTTTATTGGAGAAGTTTTGCTCCCTTGGCGCGAAAAACAAAATCCCGTGTAACTTTTATAGGAGGAATTCTACACCCCTTAAAACCGGTTGTAAAATCTCGTCAGGCTTCCACAGTTGGAGCAGCATCGGAAACTTTTTGCTCTTCTTCATCGGGTAGGGATGGACGCAAACATAGATACAACAACGGTCCTAATAATGGTAAGAATGTTAGCCCTTGGAGAGGAAGAGAATTTTCAACGCCTCGTCGCGCTAGATCGTCTTTAACAAGCGTTGGAAATAATAAGCACAACAGGCAAAAATCCAAGCTCATGACGTGGATAAACCTTCGAGTTTGCCACTGAGCGATAAAGTCGGGCCAATTGCCTTGAAGCAAACCCCACGTCGCTAGGGCAATTGCACCTAACGCGAGCAAAATACCCAAAAGACGCGAATCCAGAGCTTTGAGAAAGCCATTTTTCGCGCCCGAAAATGTTGGGTTAGGCGATCGCAAGATGAGATAGGGTAAAATAGCGAAAGCGCCGACCAAAAAAGACGCGATCGCGAAGGGAAAAGCTCGAATCTTTTGCCCTCGTCCGTCGGCAAAAAGTAGCCCTCCATACACCATCGGCCAAATTCCCATAAGATTAAACAGCGCTACAATTAAGGGATTAATGCCCTCAATATCCCCCCGAGACATTCGAGAAATTAATTCAAATGTATCGGGCTGAGAAGGCGGCGCAAATAGAAAGGCGTAGGCAAGAAGTCCAACCCAAAGTAAACCAAAGCCAATTTTCCCTACCATGAATTCACCTAAAAGTCAAAAACTAAAATCAATTGTATAAAACAGGAGCAAATTCAAAGAAAATGTTAATTTCCCAGCTAAACCCAAAGCGAATGTAAACGCAATACTCGCAGTTGAATACGCTTTGCTCCTACTCGAACTTGCGTCGCATTTTCACAGAATAAACCCATTATAACAATGAGAGTAACGCTAGACGACGACATTCTCAGCATCCATCGCGAAGACGTACCCGCTTACAAAAAAGGCGGTTCCGTCGTGCGCAACAGCTACTTTTGGGCATTGAAATCGATTTCCTGCTATGCCCCGAGAGGCGGCGACTGGGAATTCGATCGCGAAGTTTGGGTTGCCCTCTCGAGAATGTTACTCTCTTTTACCGACGCTGGCTACCTCCCCTACCGAGAAACTTGCCTCGAATTCCCCGAAAATGTCGCGATTCCAGAGGTCTTGCGGTCTGCGGCCAGTTATTTGTAGGTTAGCGTTCCAAATATATTACCATAGAAGAAAATATCAGAAAAATTGACAATGGCAACACGATTGTGGAAATTTTTGACCACAGACATCAGGGATTTATGCTCTACTGATACGGTGGATAGCGCCATCGCCACCTTTGATGCGATCGCTTCCCTCGCAGAAACCCTCGAAGAGGAGGGTTCCAATATTCAACAACTCGTTCCTCTCATCAACCGTATCGACTCTCTCCTCGATATCCTCAACTCTTCTTTATTTAAAGTCATCAACTCGAGTTTGCCATTTGTCTCTATTGCCACAGGTTTATTGAAGTTTTATCTCGAAACGACCAAACAGAAGCCCACCCTAGAAAAAACCGTTGCCCTAGTCAGTCAAGCTGCTTATTTAGAAAGTTTGCAAGCTATTTTAAAGTTACCCGTTTACCAAGATTTGCTGCAACGAGACAACAGTCGAGTGGCGCAAGAAACAACACAACTCGACAAACAGCTTCGGCGCTTAGCCAGTGTAGAAGTTGATGAAAAGGAAGCCAGAAAAGCCATTGTTTGCTTTCCCAAGTCCAAACTTGCGGTAGAATTTAGCAACGTTCTGTCGCTGCGGTTGCAACAAGCTAGTTGGACAGATACAGAAGTCCAACATTTAACCCAACGAGTTGCTTGGAATACCCATCGCCATCTTAGCAAAGCATGGAGCGCATCGGGCGACATTCACCTCACCCAACCTGCCTTTAGTGACTGGCGCGAAGAACAGGAACGATATCATAGTATCGACGAGTATTTAGAAGCCGAAATCGCCGCTAAGCCCTTAGAAGCTGTCTTTGCAGAAAATTTTACCTTTAAGGATATTTATGTCCCTCTAAAGGTAAAATCCGTGGATAAAAATGGAAAATTAATCGAAGATGCACCTACACATATTCTTGAAAATTGGGCAATTCGCATTATCCACGCCGAAGACAAAAAAGAACAAGTCATGTTCGTACAAGGCGGACCGGGACGAGGTAAAAGTGTATTCTGTCGGATGTTTGCCGACTGGGTGCGACAGCATTTACATCCCGTTTGGACTCCTGTTTTAATTCGCCTGCGAGATATCAATACCTTCGAGAAAAATTTTGAACAGACTCTTCGCGCCGCTGTTAATACAGATTTTGCCAAAAATGATGACGGTTGGCTCACCGATCAAAATACACGCTATTTATTCCTCCTTGACGGGTTTGACGAACTGCGCATGGAGGGCAGAACAACTGGTGGAATTGAGCAGTTTCTCAAACAAGTCGGCAGTTTTCAGCGGAACTGCGCTGAAAGTTCCCAATTTAATCATCGAGTTTTAATAACAGGTCGAGAATTGGCATTGCAAGGAATTGAACGATTTATGCCTCCTAATTTAGAGCGGGTTGAAATTCAGCCTTTGGAGGAGGGACAGCAAGCACAGTGGCTCGAGAAATGGGCTCGGCTAACAGAAGGGGAATCTCCCTTCGCGATCGGTATTTTTCAAGACGGACGCTTGCCCGAACAGGTACAAAAGCTGAAGCAAGAACCCCTTCTACTTTACCTAATGGCGGCGATGCACCGCGACAACGAACTCAATTTAGAAAAGTTTGAGGGGACGACTAAAGTAGAGGCAAAAGTCTTGCTTTATCAAAAAATGTTGGATTGGGTTCTTACGAAGCAACGTCCCCAATGGTTGAATCAAGAATTAACTGAATTGCAAATAGAAGGGTTGCGACGGATTTTGGCGGAAGCGGGGCTATGCGTTATGCAATCAGGCGGAGAAGTTGCTTCAATCTCCGCAATCGAGCGAAGATTGCAGGGCGATGACAATGCAAAAATGCTCCTGGAAACTGCGCAGCAACGTTTGGGTGAAATGCCTTTGAGAAATGCACTGACTTCCTTTTATTTACGTCCGGGTAGTCAAGAGGGTTCGGTTGAGTTTGCACACAAAAGCTTTGGCGAGTTTTTATGTGCGGAACGGTTAACAGTGCATTTGGAAAGTTGGTCGCTAAAAGGAGGACGGCGTTACCAAGAATTTGAAGTTTCGACAGAGCAAATGTATTGGGAAATTTACGATTTACTTGGTGCAGCGCCTCTTACTCCTGAGATTGTGGAATATTTAATGCAGTTGTTGAGCGAAAGTAATGAGTTTTCGGAATCCGAAAATGTAGTGCGTTTATTTAAGCGACTAGAACAATTTTACTTTCTGTGGTCGGAGGGTCGCTTTATCGATGCGCCGCCAGGAAACTTTACTCAGAAAAAAATGTGGTTATTGCAAAAAGAGATGGGTCTCAATAGTATAAATATCGGAGCGAGACAGATAGATACCTATGCTGGATTGAATATTATGATTTTGTTACTAGAATTGGAGCGGTATTCTTATAACCACGACTCATTAAAGGAAAAAATCACTTTTTATCTTTGCGGCGATCCAGAAACTAGAAATTTTGATAGACGTAAGCTTCTGCGTATTGTTGGTTATAGTCAGTGTTGTGGTGCTTTGACTTTTACAAAGGTAATGGGTAAATTTTTCAAGGAGAAGTACATCGACAGTGCTATTTTTGCTGGGATAGAATTAATCAGTCCGGATTTTAGTAGCTCTAAGTTAAATCGCGTCTATTTTAGTCGTGCCTATCTTCTCAATGCTAACTTTAGCGGAGCAGATATCAAATCGACAGACTACTCTGGCGCTTACCTGAACCTAGCTAATTTTAGAGCTGCGGATTTGACAGACTCTAGGTTCAAGGGGGCAGATTTAACGGGTGCCGATTTTAGAAAAGCAAAACTCTGCGATACGGATTTTAGAGGAGCCGATTTGTGTTGCACGAAGCTCGAAGGCACAAATTTAAAGGGTGCTAATGTTGCGGGAGCCGATCTCGTAGATATCCTTTGGGACGAAGATACCAATTGGGAAGGCGTACAAGGGTTAGAAACAGCGGTGAATGTACCAGAAGCACTAAAACGAAAATTGGGCTTAGCTTGAGATTTTTGACAATTCTCTGGAACTCAGTTTACAGCTAAGCTGCTCGATTTTTAGATGGGGGTTCCAAGTTCTTCAAAAGGCAGAGAAAGGATGACGGGTTACGACATAAAGATGCGACCGGGCTATCCTGAAAGTCAATACGATTCTTTGAACGCCGAAGGTTAAAACGATCGCGTCCCCCATCGAACGAAAATCGATGCGATCGGAGCGCGATCGCGGGTTAAGCTAGAGTAATTGACTGCCGATCGCCAACAAATGCCAACCTCAACCAAACCGACCCCTCTCGCCTTCCCCCTCACCGCCGTCGTCGGCCAAGAAGCCATTAAACTCGCCCTCCTCCTGGCTGGAGTTGATGCCGAACTGGGAGGAGTCGCGATCGCGGGCCGGCGCGGAACGGCGAAATCGGTTATGGCGCGCGGCCTACACGCCCTTCTCCCCCCCATCGAACGGGTCAAAGACTCCCCTTACAACTATTCCCCAGAAGAGTTCCTGAGAGCGGGTTTTGCCGACAATATTGATACAATTGCTACAGAAATTGTCCCCGCCCCCTTTGTCCAAATTCCCCTCGGCGTAACCGAAGACCGCCTTATAGGGTCCATTGATGTGGAAGAGTCCATCAAACAAGGCGAACCCGTCTTTCAACCCGGACTGTTAGCCCGAGCCCATCGCGGCATTCTCTACGTCGATGAAATCAACCTCCTCGAAGAAGACATCGCCAACCAACTCCTCACCGTTCTCACCGAAGGACGCAATATTGTCGAACGGGAAGGGTTAAGCGTGGAACATCCTTGCAAACCCATCTTCGTCGCCACCTATAATCCCGAAGAAGGGCCGTTGCGCGAACATTTACTCGATCGCATCGCCATTACCCTCTCTGCCGATGGGATATTGGCCCTCGACCAACGGGTGGCAGCGGTGGAGCAAGTCACTGACTACGCGCGATCGCCCCAAGCCTTTATCGACCAATACGACGACGATATCGATAACTTGAAAACCGATATCATTTTAGCGCGAGAGTACCTCAAAGAGGTGGAAATCGACCGCGACCAAATGATGTATCTCGTTGAGGAAGCGGTGCGCGGCGAGGTACAGGGACATCGCGCCGAACTGTTTGCCGCGCGCGTGGCTAAAGCTGCGGCGGCGTTGGAGGGCCGCGATCGCGTTTCCCCCGAAGACCTGCGTCGCGCGGTAGAATTGGTCATCGTCCCCCGTTCCACCGTCATCCAAACGCCCCCGGAAGAGGAAGCACCGCCACCCCCTCCGCCGCCTCCCCAAGACCAACAGGAGTCGGAACCCGACCAGGAGGAACCGGAGGAAGAGGAGAAGGAGGAACAGGAAGAACAGCAGGAACCCCCCGGCATTCCCGAAGAGTTCGTGTTTGATGCCGAAGGGGTAATCCTCGATCCCAGCGTTCTCTACTTCGCACAGATGGCGCAGAAGCAAGGAAAATCGGGGGCGCGCAGTTTAATTTTTTCCGACGATCGCGGCCGCTATATTAAACCAATGTTGCCCAAGGGGAAAGTTCGTCGCGTTGCCGTGGATGCGACGTTGCGCGCAGCCGCACCCTACCAAAAGGCACGGCGGGCGCGCTATCCGGGGCGTAAAGTGGTGGTGGAACAGGGGGACTTGCGGGCGAAACGTTTGGCGAGGAAAGCGGGGGCGTTGATCGTGTTTGTGGTGGATGCGTCGGGTTCGATGGCGTTGAACCGGATGCAGTCGGCGAAGGGTGCGGTGATGCGGTTGTTGACGGAGGCTTATGAAAATCGGGACCAAATTGCGTTAATTCCCTTTCGCGGGGAACGGGCGGATGTGTTGTTGCCGCCCACGCGATCGATTACCCTGGCCAAGGGACGGTTGGAGAAGTTGCCCTGCGGCGGCGGTTCTCCCTTGGCCCACGGGTTGACTCAGGCGGTTCATGTGGGGATGAATGCTAAGATGTCGGGGGATATCGGTCAGGTGGTGGTTGTGGCGATTACCGACGGACGGGGGAATATTCCGTTGGCGCGATCGTTGGGCGAAGCGATTCCGGAGGGGGAAAAGCCGGATGTGAAGGGGGAGTTGTTGGACATTGCCGGACGCATCCGTGCAACGGGGTTTCAGTTGTTGGTGATCGATACGGAGAATAAGTTTGTTTCGACGGGGTTTGCGAAAGAGTTGGCACAGAAGGCGGGAGGGAAATATTATCATTTGCCCAAAGCGACGGATCGCGCGATCGCTGCGATGACGAAGGATGCAATTTCCGGGATGAGGTAGCCGAAGTTGCTTGACACTAGGAAGAAAGTGTTAAACTCTTTGAAAGAGTTGTTGTGGAATGGTTGCCTGAAATTTAATGGAAAAAACTCATTTATCAAGTCAAGGAAAAGTTCTGATTCCCAAACAATTGCGCCTTGCCCGTTGTTGGAATACCGGTCAAGAATTAATTGCAATTGAGGTTGGCGATGGAATTCTACTCAAGCCGAAAAAACCTTTTGAAGAAACAACATTAGGTCAAGTTGCAGGTTGCTTAAAATATCGAGAGCAACCGAAAACCCTTGATGAACTTGAGAGCGCAGTTGGCGAGGGAATTTTGGAGCAGTGGCATGATTTCCGTTGACACCAACATTGTGGTGCGTTTTTTAACTCAAGACGACAAACAACAATACGCTAAAAGTCTTAAGCTGTTTCAAGAACAAGATATATTTATTCCAGATACAGTAATCCTTGAAACTGAGTGGGTATTGCGCTTTGCTTACCGCTTTCAGCCTCAAGAAATCTGTCAAGCTTTTAGAAAGTTGTTCGGTTTGCCGAACGTTCAGTAGGCGAATGCTAGTTTAATTGCCCAAGTTTTACAATGGCACGAACAAGGTTTAGATTTTGCCGATGCACTTTACTTAGCCCAGAGTCAGAATTGTTCGTCAATCTATACGTTTGATGAAAAGTTTGTAAGACGAGCTGAAAGCTTGAGCGAGTGTGAAGTCAGAGAACCGGAGTGAGCTTTGCGTACAATACCTAGAACTTCGTTGGGATAGGAATGCAGAGGATTAACTGATGAAAACAATTGAATTGGCTCAGTCTAAACTTACAGTATTCGAGTTAATAGAACTCGCAAAACAAGATACTTTG
Source organism: Cyanobacteriota bacterium (assembly GCA_034189065.1). Classification (GTDB taxonomy): domain Bacteria; phylum Cyanobacteriota; class Cyanobacteriia; order Cyanobacteriales; family Spirulinaceae; genus FACHB-1406. The sequence continues at coordinate 20,536 of JAXHVQ010000001.1, read as the reverse complement.
ATTCTTAGAAAGCCCGACGGAACGGAATATGTGTTGTCGCCTATTGATGATTTTGCGGCTGAAGTTGAAGCCTTACGCCAAAACCAGGAGTTTATGGAATTCTTAGCACAACGTTCTCGTTCGACGAAACGAGTATCGCTTGCGGAAGCTCGGAAACGATTGGGGATTTAATGAATGGCAGTATAGAGAGGAAGAATCGGTTATTCGCGCTCCGCGTGGCGGTGAGGTAGGGAGGAAATGGAGGGGACGCGATCGCTTGCTAACGGACTTGAGGTCAGCGGTGTCAAACATCTTTTGGATATGCCTAACGCTTAAGCTTTGGCATCCGCTACAGTGAGGTTTCAGGTATGGCATAAGAATCTCTAACACTCACTTTAAAGTGCTGAACATCAAGCTCTCTTACAGAGCAAAGCTGCAAGACTCACAGCGCCAAATATACCAAACAATGAAGAAGGCTCAGGAACACTAGGGGGATTTGGAAACAACTTACGTGCTGCAAGAGCATCTCGGAAACGTGGTGACGCAACTGATTGGACAAACGTACCAGCACCTGTAGAAAGATCAATGGAAATAATTGCTCCTGCTCCACCACCTAAAGTGTCGGAGATGCCATATAACACACCATCTTGTCCAAAGGTCAAACCCTCAATCGTATTAAAGCCAATGGGACCAACGCTTGTACCAGCGCCAGTAGATTGGTCAAGGGTAATAAAGGTACCGAAACCACCACCGCCACCTACCATGTCGGCACCTACAAGCAATGAGTTAGATAAGAACTCTATCCCTCCCACAAATGGGAATCCCACAGAACCTACTGAAGTACCTGCCCCTGTAACAAGGTCAACTTCAAAAAGTTCATCAGTTTGTGCACTTACACCAAATAGAGTTCCATCTGGTCGGAAAGCCATAGCATCTACATCGCCAAACCCAAAGGCACCCACAATCTCTACGTCCGCAGTAAGTGGATTGATACGAGCTAGATGTGTAGCATGTGAGTGTACACCACAGTAACCAGGTTGAACGCTAGCATACAATTCGCCAGCGGCGTTGAAGGCCATTGCTTCAACGCTCAGACCAAGACTGCCAACTATTGTTTGTGTACCAGCATCCGTGTCTACAAGAACTAGATCGCAGGGGTCTGTCATTGTATAGAACTCAATAGCATTAGCTGAATTTGGCATGAGAGTCAACGCAGAAAAAAGCGTGAACCCAAATATGGTAGAACTATGGACATTTTTTAAGAAAGCTTGCACAGTACATTCCTCATACAAATCTGATACAGTAGTAATATAGCAGGATTCGTACAAGAACGCTTGCACTCCCGTTGGGTTTGGGTTTAGGCGATCGCCTGTGAAATAATCGATCGCGCGATCGCGGGGGTTAAGATGAGAAGAACGCGATCGCAATAATTCTCCCTCGCAATCAATAACCTTATGGAATAAATAGCCGACCCGTCCCCATATAATTATCGATGTCGAGAACCACCTCGATGAGTCGTTCAACACAACGTTCTCGATAGTCAAACTCACCTCTGGCGATCGAGATTGGCGATCGTTAACACCGGAAACGAATCTGCTGTATTTTCCTCACGTATTACCTGCTCGAGTGAATCCTTACCTTTCATATTTCGATTGGCTGTCAGGATCGCCATCCGATTTTCTTGCGCGTAATTCCAAACCCGGCGATCGCTGCTGTCCATTGACAACCCAGCTTCTTTAAAAGTCACAAATTGGACAAATAAAACTTCCAGCCAGCCGAGTTTTGCTAAAATACCGAGGAAAATAAGAGCATAGCCATCCAGATTGTAGTCCACTAAAAAGGTCATCGTTTCTCTGCGGCACGTTTCGCTTTTTGCGCCTCAAGTTTGACCCAGAGAGCTTCTTGTTCGGGTTTGTGCGGCATCTTGGCAATTCGAGCAAAGCGTTCGCGGTTGCGTTCTTCCCAATAGGAGCGAATGTCTTCTCTGGTGTGCAAGACTTCCTGATATTCAGCTTCTACGTCGGTGCGATGTGCTTCAAGGTAAGATAAAGCCCCATGAATTTGCTCATCTGTCAGATTGAACTTGTCACGGATCGATTTAGGTGAATACTGAGCTTTGAGAAAATCCATCACATCGTAGAGAGCAAGGCGCGTGCCTGCAATTGTAAGTCCGCGCTCTGTACGGATAACCGCTGACTGGCTTTTAGAGGTCGGAGGCATTCCTATCGTCTCCTATGGTTTATCTCTATCGTACTTTCTCCATAACGTTCGCTGCTTCGGAGGTCGTTTCTGCGATACAGCAGTAGTTTAGCAAAATTCAGACAAGAATGCTTGCAGGGGTTGGGTTTTGGGTAACGCGATCGCCTGTGAAATAATCGATCGCGCGATCGCGTCCTTTGTCATCGCTGCGATCGCATCCCCTCCATTCTCGTTCGCCCGGATTTTAGATCGTTCCTATCTTCATTTCTATTCGACCTGCTGCTTAGGGCGAATTTCAAATTCAGAACGCGCACGGAAGAAACAAACCTCAAATTCATATCCAAGGCTGCTGTCAATAATCTTGTAGGGAAATTTTTGCGCGTCAACCATATCTACCCGTTCGCAGTCTTGCGCGATCGCGTCTCGCATCAGCTTAAGATCGTCGGCAGGGATAGAACCGGCAAAGCGCAGCAATTGCTTCCCCGGAGTACCTCGAACTTCAACTTTGAGCAATGTCCGAGTAAATTGAAGCACTTGCCATTGCAAATGTTGCGGCATGGTCTTTAATTGTTCGACAACCTCGTCGATAATGGAGACGTTCATACTTTACCCTCTTTTCCCCTATCCTACACTGTTCGTCTAGCAAGGTGTAGGGCGAACAAGGCGATTTCAATCGTTCCAATCTAAATTTAGAAGTCAATCGATCGCGCGATCGCACTTGCGGTCGAATAGTTCGCTATCCTCAAGGAGGAGATTGTAAACGAGGATGATTCATCGATGCTAAACATTTCTCTCCCCGAACAGATTCAAGCCTTCATTGAAGAACAGACTTCGGTTGCGGGTCTCAATTCCGTCAGCGAATATATTTATCAATTAATTTTGCGCGAAAAGGAGCGAATTGCTCGCCAAGAGCAGATTGAATCTTTGCTCCTTGAAGGTCTCGACAGTGGCGAACTCATTGAAGCGAATGACGAATGGTGGGAGCAGAAGCGGATTGAACTGCTCGAACAATTTTGAGTGCTGCCGATATGACCCAAAAAATTTTTCTGAGACCTCGTGCAAGTCAAGATTTGGACGAACATTTTTCTTATCTCTCACAGCGCAATCGCCAAGCTGCATTACTCTTCTTCGACTCAACTCGTTTAACCTTGGCACAGATTGCGAGAACTCCAGCTATTGGCAGCCTCTATCCTGTTAAAAACTTACGTTTGCAAGGACTGCGAAGATGGGCAGTAAAAGGGTTTAAGAATTATCTGATTTTTTACTTTGCTCGCGACAATGAGATTGAAGTTGTACGAATTTTGTATGCTCGTCAAGATCTAGACAGGATTTTGGCGAAAGAAGATTAAGGTAAAATAAACGATCGCGAAGGTGAGGTGAGGGAAATGGAGGGAACGCGATCGCGGGGGTGAGGTGAGGCGCGATCGCGATTAGAATTGCCAAAAATTGGGGGTGCGATCGCCCTCATCCAATATTGCTTTCGATTTAGTGGAGAGTCGGGTTCGGGTTTAGGCGATCGCCTGTGATATAATCGATTGCGCGATCGCGAAAACTTTCGCTCGGAATCAATAACCTCATGGAATAAATAGCCGACCTGTCCCCAAATTCTGAAGCAGTATAGCAGGCGCGATCGCAAACCATGAGGAAATGCTATTTCAACGCGCAATCTCAATTTCGAGATATGCACTCGGAACAACCGTATCGATCTCACTCCGAATCTCGTCTATATGCCCTTGAATGCGAGGCCACGATGTAGACAGCAAGACCAGAATCGCGATTTGTCGATTTGCTAGGTTTTGTTGATAGCGCAAATTTCGATCTGTAGTGACGAGTAGCTCGTACCCATCCTGTTCTGCTGTGTCGAGCAGATCGCCATTGGCTAAGGTTGACCATCCACGCTCATAGGCAGTATCTACAGTATGACCCAGTAGCGAGCGACGCAATGGTACCGGCGTACCTTGGTCGAATAAAATCTTCATGCCTGGGCTATCTGTATTAAGGAGTACAGCGCGCGATCGAGTAACGCCTCAACTTGCGCGCGAGTTACCCCCGGAAACCATTCGAGAAACTGGTCAACCGAGGCTCCATCTTTCAGGTTCTCGAACAAGGCGGCAACCGGGACGCGCGTCCCCCGAAATACCCATGCACCGCTTACCTTGGTGGGATAACGTTCGATTACTTCTAACAAGCCTGCATTCTGCATAACGTTTGACGCTCGTGCCGGAGCTCGTTTCTCCAATATAGCCGTAGTCTAGCAGGATTCGGACAAGAATGCTTGCACGCCTGTCGGGTTCGGGTTTAGGCGATCGCACTCCGCGCAGCGGCGAGGTAGTGGGGAAATGGAGACCGCGCGATCGCGGGGAGAACGTCAACCCCCGCTCCCATCTTCCCGGGCTTAAAAAGCAGCCTGTACGCCAACTGTTAACTGCCAGTCGGTTTCGAGTTGGGGACCGGTAAGCGATTGATAAACTGGAAGCGCAAACTCAATCCCCAAACGAGCGCCCTGCAAACTTCCCTCCGGTGCATAAAGATTCAGTCCCAGTCCGAGATCGACGCGAGAACCGCCGCGCCGATTGGGGTCTGCTGTGGGAATCATCATAGGATTTAATCGAGAGTCCGCACCGCTAATGTCTCCCCACGTTTTGCCGTTGAGTCGAATCGAACTACTCAGCCAATTGGTCCAGCGATAGGCCCCCCACGCCGTTGCATTATATTGATTGCCTAAGCGATAGTTGTTACCATTTTCTGAAATGGGAACGGTTGCCAGAGCTTGCGCGCCCCAAGACCAGCGATCGCCTTGTCCGAGATAGGTCAAACCTCCCATAAAATCGAAGGTCCCGGAGCCAATTTGCATGGGGTAGGGTAAAAGCGAATCTGCGCCCCCAGGCGTATCGTCCCGTTCGCCAATGGAACCGGTGGGCAAACCAATTCCTAAATTCAAGTGGACGCGCTGGCGGTTTTGGTTGAAAATACGGTACAGGGCGACGAGTTTGGAGTCGCCGAAGCCTTGAGTGCGAGTGGTAAAGTTAATTCCCGATCGCGTCAGATGGTCCATCTCTTTGAAGACATAAGAGGTCATCCCCATTAAAGTGAGATCGTCTGTCGGCGCATACATCGCTCCGAACAGAGGATTCAATTGTCGAGTTTCCTCCATTTCTCCCGCCTTCGCGAGGGGGGAAGTCCCAATAATTATTGCGATCGCGGCCCAACTCAAACTGGGACTATTTTTCATCCACTCATCTCCTCATCATTAAAGTTAGTTGGAGAGTATTGTCGATTGAATCCTTTATGGGTGTCAAAAGACAACTCGTCAAACTTACTTTGAATTTTTGCACTCGAGCGGTCTCCCTTTGAATCTTTAAGGATTTGCCACAAATGTATGTGCTAGCGGAAGTGTGGCTTAAACTTTACCCGAAACGCGATCGCCACTTCTGGGGTCAAAAGAGGTATTTCTCGTTTGCTTTGTGGGACGATAGGGGAAACTCTTGTTTCAATAGGAGTTGTTTCGTCTTTTCTTGCCAAGGCGAAGAAAGCTGTCAAACCACCGATAATTCCAACGAGAACCGTCAACACAAGGCTGAGGAGCAAACCGCGTACAATGCGATCGCGATCGCGAGTGCTTTCATTGACCTTTCTCATCAATTGTACTCTCCCTCGTTTTAGACTCTCCTTTCGGTTGCTCTGCCATCAGTTTGGTGGCTGTTTCGCTGGGCTAATTCGGCATTTGTGGCGGACGTGCCGTTAATTATACTGCATTTTTAACTAAGTTTAAAAGCCTCATGGCAGTCCTAGAATTTGCCGTGATGGTGAAATTCTGAACTTTTTGTAGCCAGACTTCTGGCCGCAAAAGATATAGCAACCTATTGGGGATTCCTATAAGCGCTTATACAAAATAGATTACTCCTGACAACCGTCCATATCTCCCACGGTGCTTCAGTCCTCAAGAGTCGCTATGTGCAATTAATTTTGGCGAGGTACTTACGTTGTTACTCACTTATTGAGTCAAGGAGAAGAACGCCACCGAAGCGCTCCTCTTCCCATAACTTTCCCACTGCGATTTGACAATTCCATACCACGAGGGTCAACTCATTAGGAGCTAAAGACTCGGCGTTTTTCCTGTCTCTGCTTGAGTCGGCACTGCTTCGACTTCGCTGTAACCCATTTTCGATGCTATCTCGCGTAAAAGGGAGATTTGCGATTCAAACTCCAGGTCGCCAATTCTCGCAAGAACATCGTTACTGTCTGCGCTTGCCTTATAATCATCGGGTAAACCTACAACTGTGTCTCCCATTCCTTCTGCCCAAACATACCAAACCAATAGTTGGTCGTTGGCAGTTAATGCGCCGTAAGCTCGCGAGTATTCTGTCTCCTCGCCGTTAGCAATTTCTCGCATGATTGCCAGTTGGTCTTCGTCTGAAAGAGAGAAGAAATCTTTAAGTAACATCGGAGCAAATTGAGGGTTCGCGGCTCCCGGTGCGGCTGGGGTAATTGAGTCTCCCATGTCTTCGTAGATGAAATATAGCAATGCTAGCTTTTCATCTGTACTTAGGTGACTATATCGTTGAAAAATGTCTTTTGTTTCTTCAGATACTAATTGAGAAGTTGTTTCTGTTCTAGAATTCATTAAGCTTTTTTTTGATTCAATATTTACATTGACTCACATTACTCGAATCTTTCCCTCTTACAAAAGATGGAACAATCAAAAATTCCTTCGCACATTCCGTATTCCTTCAAGGGGAATCCGTAAATCTATCTCGCGAAAGAATGCTGATATCCTCGTTCGGGATGGAAGGAGGAGAAATTTCACTGAGGGGAAAAGTTAGAAAGGAGGCGAATTCGTACCTATTTTTCGGGCGTGAAACTACAAATGCCGGAGGAGACGGAACTTCGGCAAGACGTTGAGCCATTGAGCCGCAATACTTATTTAAGCATCAAAATTATTTTCATCCAACTCCGATCGCGCGCTCGGCACGTCCACAACGCAATTTTTGCGAGCAAGCAACCAGTATGTGGTCATTTTACCCTTGCCTTTCACGTCAATTTCGCCCCGTTTCTCAAAAATATAGCGGTCTTTAAGCCTTTCGTAAATGGCTTGGGTAGTTTGAATTCGACCCGGTTCCCCTAACGACTCCATGCGCGAGGCGACGTTGACGGTATCTCCCCAGAGGTCGTAAATAAATTTAACGACTCCAATTACACCAGCGACGACCGGTCCTGTATTAATACCGATGCGAATTTCTAGGGGTTCCTTCAGTTGTTCGGAAAGGCGAATAATACCTTGCTGCATCGCCAGAGCCATTTCCGCGATCGCCTCGAAGCGATCGGGCTTGGGAATGGGCAATCCCCCCGCAACCATATAAGCATCGCCGATGGTTTTAATTTTTTCCAAGCCGCGCTCTTTGGCCAAGCGATCGAACTCGGAGAAGATTTGATTGAGAAAATTCACCAACTCCGTTGCGGGAAGGCGGGCTGATAGCGACGTAAAACCAACAATATCGGCAAACAAAATCGCAACATCGCTAAACTGTTCGGCGATGGGATTTTTCTCCTGTTTGAGTTGTTCGGCGATCGCTTCTGGCAAAATATTAAGCAACAATTGCTCGGATTTTTCCCGTTCTTGTCGCAGCGCTTCTTCCGCCTCTTGGCGTTTTTCTTCAGCAATTTTGCGCAACGTAATATCTTCAATCACGCCTAAAATACCGATCGCCTTGCCTTCCTCGTCGTGAATGGGAATTTTACTCACATCGAGCCAAATGGGATTGCCGTCAGTATCGGGCTTTTGTTTGGTTTGAATCGAATTATACTCCGGTCGGTTGGTGGCAATAATTCGGCGATCGACGGCGCGGAAGAATTCGGCTGCCTCTACAGGCAAAAAGTCGTAGTCTGTTTTCCCAATGACCTCTTCGGGATCGTCTAAATCGGCGGCATCCGCCCAATTTTTATTACAGCCGAGGAAAACCGAATCTACGTCTTTCCAAAAGACCTGTTGAGGAATATTATCGAGGACTAAACGTAAATACTGCCTCTGTTGGCGCAATTGAGCCTCAATTTCTTTGCGACGGGTAATATCCTCGATCGTCCCTTCGGAATAGAGCAAACGACCGTCCTCATCTTTAACCGCGCGCGCATTTTCCGAGACCCACATAATGTTGCCATCCCGACGGTAGATGCGATACTCCAGGTTAGAAATAATACCAGCGTGTTCCATCAATTCAATAAATTTATGCCGGTCCGAGGCATCGACATAAATTTTGGGGTCGGTGTGCGTAATATTGCTCATGAGTTCTTCGGGCGACTCATAGCCGTACATTCGGACTAATGCCGGATTAACGCTGACATAGCGTCCGTCGGGAGCGGCTTGAAAAATCCCTTCTGCCGCATTTTCAAAAATGCTGCGATAGCGCGCCTCAGCTCGAGTCAGCGCCTCTTGTACGGCGACGCGATCGGTAATATCGTTGGCAATGTACAACACGCCTGCATTGCCATCCCAATTAATTGCCTCAGCCGACAACAGAACCGTGCGAATTTCTCCAGAACGAATTCTAAACTTCGCTTCCAAGTTGCGAATGGCGTACTGTTCTTTTAATTCCTCGATGACGTGGGCCAGTTCGTCGGGAGTGGCGAGGAGGTTAAGTTGGGCGACGGTGCGGTCGATAACTTCTTCAAGAGCGTATCCCGAATTTCTGAGGAAACTGTCGTTCACTTCAAGGATGCGCCCATCTTCGAGGGTGGTGACGACAATGGGATCCGGGCTCGAATGGAACGCTTTGGCAAATTTCTCTTCCGAACGGCGCAAAGCTGCGGTTCTTTCCTCGACAATCGCCTCGAGGGAGCGCGAATAATCGGCGAGTTGAATTTGCGATCGCCGCAAATGGCGAATCATTTGATTGAGCGATCGCGTTAAAATGCGAAATTCGAGAATGCGCGACCCCGGAACGGGACTATTTAATTTCCCCCGAGCAATCGCTTCGCTTGCCTTCGCCAAACGCCAAATCGGTCGCGCAATCCAGTGGGAGGTATAAATCCCTAACACCGCCGTCGCGCCTAAAGCCACGACGCACAAAATAATCGTCGCGTAGGTATTGGTACGAATTTGCCCGGTCAGTTCCGCTTCCGGCGCAATTGCCACTAAAACCCAATCCAAACCGTTACGAACGTTGAGGCGAGTCGCGCGTACAAACTGAGCCTTTCCCTCAAATTTGAGGCGAAATTGCTGAGGTTGGGCAATTTCGCCAAAACCGCCAAACCGCCGTTGAATTTCCTGCGCGACTTGCCGGACGTTGGGGTTGCGACTTTGGTCGGCGAGCAGGCGCGCTCTTCCGTTGGGCGTTTCGAGGTAGGGCAATTCTCGGGTGGAACTGGCAACGATTTCGCCACCAGGCTCGACAATGAAAACCTGTCCGGTTTGGGTCGTGTTGAGGTTGCCCAAGAAGTCGCTCAATTGGTCTAGGGTTAAGTCAATGGCCAAAACGCCCAGCAGTTCGCGGCGATTGCTGTAGAGGGGAATGGCGGGGGTAATGCCCAGTTCGGGAGGGTTGGCAAACAGATAAATGGGCGACCAAACTGACTGCCCGGTTTTGACGGCGGTTTGATACCACGGTCGTTCTCTGGGGTCGTAGGGTTCGCTTTCTAAACGTTGGGTGGGGTTTCCGTCTTCGCTAAGCTGATAAATGTCTCGATTGGGTGCGGTGGCTGCGGTTCTTACGAGGAGTCTGGGGGGATTGCCTCGTTCCACTTGTAAGTAATTGCCGTTTGGGGTTCCGATATAGAGCGTTGAAATGTGCTGGGAAACTTGGATTTGTTCCCAAAATAGGCGTTGAAGCTGCTCGAAATTGGCGATCGCAACGGTTCCCGTCTCCAGGTACGATTTGTTGAGTTCGAGGAAGATAAAGGGCGTGTCTGTGACATTCTGAATGTGGGTTTGAACGCGAGCGGTTACCTCCTGGCTTAACTGAGTTGCGAGTTCTCGAACCGCCTGGGAGCCATTGTACCAAGAGAGATAGCCTGTCAATCCGACGGCTGCCAGAACTTGGAGTAAAAAGGGTAAAACGATCGCCAAGCGGAGTGGAACTTTCTTCCTCCTTCGAGTCAATCTGCGAGTCAGTTTTCTCAATCCCATCGTTGTATCAGCTCGTATGCTGGAGTACCGCTTCTTCTCGGATGCCACCCACAATCTTCTCGGGTTTCACTCGCTCGTCGGGAAGCGAGTCTTTCCCTTGGGTTTCCCAGCCTATGCCGGTCGTCGCCTGTCTATTTAAGTCAATTTTCCCAACAATTGACCCATTTCCGTAGAAAATGGCTCGAAAAAACAAATCGCTTTATTGTGTTTTGCTGGTCGTCCCGGTCTCCGCCTTGGGGGAGAAGAGCGTTTCAGAGTTGGGGAGTCAACTTCGTATTTTTACGTAAGAATCTAGATGCACTACCTCCCAAACAAACTCCCCGAAACAGTCGCCCTTGGATGCTCTTACTTGCTTGTTATAACTTATAATTTTAAACTTTGATGGAGAAATAGCCCCAAACTATAGCTCAATAGAGAAACAACCGTAAGAACTCCGAAAGATTGGCCGTCGCTATAACCGACCAGTTGCATCTCTAAGCGCGCCAACAGTCCGGGGGCGACTAGGACGAGGATTTCGACGAGGAGATCGCTCCGGGTCACGAGAATGACGATGAAAAAGGCGATGGCGATCGCGGAAAGAAAGGCCTTAGTATCTGATTGCAGCCAATTGCCAAAGACACTTTTGATTTCTGTAATGGGATGAATGAGGGCGACGGCGATGGCAACGACGAGGATGGCGACGGCACCCCAGGCGACATAGGGACTCGAAAAGACTGCACAAAAGGGCGACTGGCGCGCTGCTGCTGAGGCGCAAAAGCCGGTTTCGACCCAGGTTCGCCAAGCATTTGAGGCGTTGGCGACGTACCACCCCAATAGCAAATAGGCAATGCTTGTCAGAAGGAGTGGGAAGCGGGGTAATTTTTTGAAAAAATTCATCATTGTCGATCGCGATCGCCGTCAAATCCCCTCGTTGGTCTAAACCTGTTATACCAATTGTTCGCACAGCTCAATTATTCGCCAACCCTCAATGAGAACGGGCAAATGCCCTTGGCGTGGGTTTGTCGCCTTCATCTCTAATTGGGTCTAATTGGGTCTTACTTTGAAAATTGACTGCTGAATGCGATCCAGATCGCTCTCTAGGGACGATCCACCTCACACAGGCAATGGCGATAATTGAGTCATACTAACGATTGACTGAACTCCACGGGAGTCAATCATAGGGAACACATGACTCGCTGACAGTTTCTTTGTAGAGGCTGTCATTTTTTTTGGCATGAGTCGGTACTATCATTGGCGATCGCGCTCGTTGAGCTGTTCTCGTCAGACTGACGAGCGGTTCCATTGGTTGGAAACCGGTCTGTCCGTACAGCCCAGACGCGCGATCGCGCAACTCAAGCATCCAGGAGGCGATCCTTAAGACATTCCTTGGATAATGTAATCGAAGTAGGGTTCTGCAGCTTTGGCATCGTCGCTGGTTAACAGACCTAAAGACGCTTCCTTGAGGCAGCGGATCGCTTCCACCATCCCCGGCATCGGGACATTGAGCGCGTTGTACATTTCGCGCGCGCCAATCAAGCCGATTTTCTCGATGGGCTCTTTATCCCCGCACAGAACGCCATAGGTCACAAGACGTAAATACCAACCGTAATCTCGCAAACAAAGCGCTCTTTGGCGCTCTCCGTAGGCATTTCCACCGGGCGAAATAAAGTCGGGACGCTTTTTCCAAAGTTCTTTGCTAGCGCGATCGACAATTTTCTTTTCGCTTTCGGCTAAGGTTTCGGCGATCCGCACGCGCTGTTCCCCAGTCATCAAAAAGGTTTTGATGCTTTGGAGCTCGCCGCTACTGGGGTAGCGGAGTTCGTCATCGGCTTTGAGAATAATTTGGCTAACTACACTCATACTATTGTGCTGAATTTAATAACATCTGTAGTTTAGCGATTCTACGGGGCCTAAAGAAAGAGTTCAGAGTTCAGAGTTTAGAGTTATGAGTTGTAGGTTATGAGTGCTGAGTTGTGCTGAGTTGTGATGAGCAGGGGGAGTAGGGGAAGCAGGGGGGAATTGTATTTAATTTTTAATTTTTAATTTTTAAGCAAACCCCCGATGGTTCGCGATATGCTATATAACCTAGAAAAAGGAATTGAGGTGAAAAATCGTCCCATCGCTCCCACTCCAACAACTCCAAAGCGATCGCGTCCTTGGCAACAAGGCGATTTGGTCGAGTTGGATATCGTAGACCTCAGCGACTCTGGCGAAGGTGTAGGGCGTGCTGAGGGGCGTGCTGTCTTTGTTCCCCAAACTGTTACGGGCGATCGCGTCCTCGCCCGCTTGGTGCGCCTCAAACCCCAATACGCGATCGCGAAATTACACCAACTTCTAACCCCCTCTCCCCACCGCCGTCGTCCGCGCTGCATTGTGGCTGATAAGTGCGGCGGCTGTCAGTGGCAGCACGTTAGCGATGACTATCAACGTCAAGCGAAGCAGGAGCAAGTTGTCCAAGCGTTGCGGCGCATCGGTCATTTTGAGCATCCTCCCGTCGAAACGATCCTCCCAGCACCCTCTCCCTTGGGCTACCGCAATAAGGCAACGTATCCGTTAGGAGTGGGCGCTTCGGACAACGTACAGGCGGGATATTATCGCGCTGGGACGCATCAGTTGGTCAATCTCAACCGCTGTCCGGTTCAAGACTCCCGTTTAGACCCTCTACTGGCAGAAATTAAACTTGACATTCAACAAGCGGGATGGTCAATTTATGACGAAAAGACCCACAGCGGGCAATTGCGTCATTTGTCTTTGCGGATCGGGCGGCGTACGGGGGAGATGCTGTTGACGCTGGTGTGTCGCGATGGCGCGCTGCCGGGAGTTGGGGATCGCGCTAGGGAGTGGTTGCAACGATATCCGGGTTTAGCGGGCGTGGCGCTTAATTTTAATCCCCGACGCACCAATGCTATTTTTGGGGAGGAAACCCGCTGCATTGCCGGACAGCCTTATTTGCGCGAGATTTTTGCGGGACTGGAGTTTCAGTTGCGCCCGGAAACCTTTTTCCAGGTGAATACGGAAGTGGCAGAAGCGGTACTGGAAGCGATCGCGCAACGACTGGCTTTGGGCGGCGATGAGATTGTGTTGGATGCCTACTGCGGGATCGGGACGTTTGCCTTGCCCTTGGCGCAACGGGCGAAGCAGGTGCTGGGGATCGATATCCAGGACGCATCGGTGCAACAGGCGCGTCAAAATGCTCGACTGAATGCGATCGCTAATGTCCATTTTTTGACGGGGACGGTGGAGGGCCAAATCGCCCACCTCGAAGCGATCCCCGACGTTGTACTGTTGGATCCCCCTCGCCGGGGATGCGATCGCGCTGTCCTTGATGCCCTACTCAGCCTCTTACCCCCACGCCTCGTTTACATCAGTTGCAAACCCGCCACTCTCGCCCGCGACTTGCATTTCCTTTGTCAGTCGGGACGCTATCGGTTGAGTTGCGTCCAACCTGCCGATTTCTTTGCGCAAACAACTCACGTCGAATCGGTTGCTTTCTTAGAGCGCGTCTGATTTCCACGATATTGTTGATTTGTCAAGGTGAAAACTATGGGGGTTTACCAGCTAGCCTATCGAATTTTGCTATAATTGGGAAAGCTTGCTCCTAAACCTACTTATCAAGTCAGAGATATCTCTTTATAAAACTAAACGTTAGCGCTATTGTTGTACTAGACCGCCGGAAACCTCGTCGGTTATCGAGGAGCTGCGAGTCAAATTGCCAGCAAACAAAGACAAAAGGCGTAAAGGTGCTAAGTTTCCGGTTTTCCAGCCCTTGGGGTGAGGAAAGAGGAAAGCCCGCGTAAATACTTCAACTTTTTTTTTATTAATTCGGGAGCGAGGATGTCACGAGCTAGAAACCGACCCAGATCGGGTTTTGTTGTTGATTAAAAATTTCCCCTAAGAACCTCCCGGAGGGTCATATTCATTCAGTCCACAAAATATTTGAGGTAACGAGCGTGATTGCTATTTCTCTACCGGCTACTCGACGAAAATGGGAAACTCTAAGCTTTGCTTCGACGCTCTATCTTTGTCCAATTTTGGACTTATTGTTAGCTGATATCCCCGAAGAATGGGAGCCGGAATTGCGTCTGGGACTTCAAGAGGCGCTAGTGAATGCCGCCGTTCACGGAAATCAACTCGATCCGGGTAAAACGGTCGTCGTTCAATTTTCGGCGAGCGATGATTTGTATTCTTGGGTGATTTCCGATGAGGGATGCGGTTTTGAGCAAAAGCGCGATTGCCCGGGCGATCCCGAAGTGTTGCTTCCTCCCGAAGAGGCAGAGAAAGGAAGGGGTTTATGCTTGCTCCACCAAATTTTCGATCGCGTAGACTGGAACCCAAAAGGCAATCAGTTAAGACTGTCCAAGCAAGTTAAGGGTGGGAAAAACGAGCGTCCCCTATTTTAGTGCTTGCCGTGAGTGGGGCAAGGAGGCGCAGATACTGAACGATCTAACCAACCGCTAGCTTGCTTGAAATGCGCTCCTGCTTCGTCGGGAAGGTCGTTGAGCAGAAAGACGAGGGCAGAAGCCGCTTGTTGGGCAGCTTGGGCCTTACGATTGGCTTTGAGACGATGCCAATCTTGGGGTGAAATCGCCAACCGTTCCGACAAAATCTGCGCGAGTTCGAGGGGAGTCAATTGCTCTAAGATTTTGAGGGCGGCAGTGGGAGAAGATTTAAGGCTCATAGTTACTCTGGGCGAGACGACTGCAATCTAGTTTAATCCCACCGGTAGAGGACGAAGAGCTACGCATCCGTTGGGACTTAGAATTATAACACACCTTTGTCCTTTGGTAATCTTAAGACAATATAATGATTGCACGACTCAAAGAAACAATTGGCAGCGCGATCGCGCAGGGTAATGCTAGGCAACTGCGAGAATGCTTTTATAAACTCAAACATTTGATATCAGAAGGAACCGACTTAAGTTCCGAGGACTTTGATTTTTTTGCCCGTCTCGTCGAACAGCAGAAATTTCTCGATTTAGGAGGAGGGTGGTACTTTATTATGGTTTTCCAACTCGATCGCGACAATCTGCCCTTTCGACAATCTGAAAAAATCTCCTCGGCAATGTCAACGGCTTACGACGCTGCCGAAGAAATTCCTCTAGAGATGTTGGTTGATGCCATCGAACAAGCTATTGAATCCGGTCAGGAAATGCAAATGCAGGAGTGTGCGAGCGCAATTTCTTTTGCTACTTCGCGATTCAGTTATTTTCCCAGCGAATACTTTGAGTTAATCGTTCGCAATCTCCAAAAGGAGAATTTTCTGAAGTCCAATGAGTCTTGGCATCTCTTACATACGTTCGATTCAGGCAATTGGTATACTATTTCCGACCAACAGAAAGATAAACTTTTGCTCCTATTAGAAACAGCCTATCCTGCGTTTTCCGACTGGATGTCATGTTTCTTTATTTCAGAACTGCTAGGCTCTCGCTATGCCAACGAAGGAGCCTTTGAAGTTTTCTGCCGACTCAAAAAGATAGAAGCCGAGATGCCGCGTTCCTTTGTCCCTCATGGATTCGAGCATATTGTCACCGATTCTAGCGATCGCCAACTGCAACAAAGGGCGCATACAGAGCTTTTACAAATGAAAAACGATCCTTCCGAAGAGGTGCGAGGGGAGGTTAAAACTTCCTTACAAAGGATAGCGAATCGCAAAAAAAGAGAAATGGCTGAGTTGGATGATAGAATTAAGTCCGAAGGAGATTAACAGGTATTGGGCATTGGTGACAAGTCGGGATGTTTCGTGAAGCGCCCGTACGCCATCGAGTTTAGTCCCACGGATGGAAGACGAAGGGTTAATCATCCCAGGGACTCAAAATTGTAACACACTTTTCGACTTTGGCAATCTTGAAATAGCAAATGATTGCACAACTTAAAGAAACAATTAAGGAGAGGTAATTATTCATTGTTCATTATTCATTATTCATTGTTAAAAAATGTCTGTGGAACATTCAAACTCCAACGAAGAGGAAGATTTAGGGGAAGCGATCGCGATCCTCGAACGTTCCCTAGCGGAATTTAAAGAACGCTACGCCCAAGTTCGTCGCGACAAGCAGCGCTACGGCGAACTCGAGGCACAAAGGGCAAAATTAGAACGGGTTTCGGAGCGCGATGGCGAGCTTAAGACACAATTGCAGCACCTTCAACAAGAACTCGATACCCTCGAACTGAACTTAGAAAGTCGTCTGTTTAGTTGGCGCAGCTTTAGTCAACCGTTCTGGCAAGCGATTCGATTTGGCGGACTGGGGGTTGTTATCGGTTGGCTGCTTAAGTCCTGTGCGACAATTAATTGAACGAGGTATGCTTATGCAAATAAATTTTAACTAAAGATGCGAGAGAATTCTCCCAACCTCGCGCGATCGCAGGTGGTGAGATGAATCGAGCCAGCAGACAAAACATCTTTTGAGTTTTTATCACTTTATTGTATAATGCTAAGATGATTCGAGTCGCTCAAAAGATACGATTATATCCAACCCCCCAACAACAGCAGCAATTAGCTAAGGCTATGGGCTGTTGTCGATTTTGGTGGAATCATGCTCTGAATATATGTAACCAAACCTATAAACAGACGGGTAAAGGAATATCTCGTAGTGGCTTAAATGCTTTGCTGCCCGAGCTGAAGAAAGAACGCGAATGGCTAAAAACCGATGTCTATTCTCAGTCATTGCAGCAAACGACTCTAAATCTATCACGTGCCTTTATCAACTTCTTTGAGAAGAGGGCGCGCTCTCCCAGGTTCAAATCTAAACACAGAAAACAGTCAGTTGGATTTCCCCAGCATACGTCTATTGAAGACGATAGTCTTAAGTTGCCTAAAATTGGTCTAATCAAAGCCGTATTCGACCGCAGGTACTCAGGAAAGATTAAGACTGTCACGATAAGTAAAGAGAGTTCCGACAGATATTTTGCTTCAATTTTATATGAAGTAGAAGCCTGTTTTCTCTCTGGTAATGGAGATAAAATTACTGGCTTAGATTTGGGAATTCACGATCTGGTTGTTGCTCATAACGGCACGAAAACCAGCAAATACAATAATCCCAGACATTTCAAAAAGCATGAGAAAAACTTAAAGCGCAAACAGCAAAAATTAGCGCGCAAACAAAAAGGGTCTAAAACGAGAGCTAAAGCTAAAAAAATAGTAGCTAAGGTCTACGCACGAATCGCAAATGCCCGCCATGACTACTTACACAAGCTCAGTAGAAAATTGGTCAACGAAAGCCAAGTTATTGTGGTGGAAAACCTCAATGTTAAGGGTATGGTGCGTAACCCCAAATTAGCCCAACACATTTCTGATTGCGGATGGGGAACATTAGTCAACTTTCTCGACTACAAACTCGAGCGAGAAGATAAACGTCTGGTTGAGATAGATAGATTTTTTCCGAGTTCTCACATCTGCCCTGATTGCCTAACTCAACAGCCAAAAATGGAGCTTTCGATTAGGAAGTGGAACTGCATCAACAGTGGGTGTAATGCTCGTCATGACCGCGACGAAGCTGCTTCAAAAAACATCAGAGCAGAAGGAATCAGAATCATAAAAGCGGAGGGAACACCCGCTTCTGAAGCGCGGAGGGAGTGTAAGACAGGATCGAGGTCGCAAGACTAAGGTAATGCAGCACCCAGCGAAGCTAGAAACTAAAGGGGCTGTCTAGGGAACCTGCGTCCCTAGTTTATAAGCCCCGTCCACCTCGTCCCGTTAGGGCAGGTGGTAGTAGTTCATACGTTCCAACATCATTCACATCTAGCGTAATTTATGACTGGACTGCACGCCATTTATAACGTTTTGGAATGTCGCCCCGATAGCTATCAGCAGTGGTATCGACAAGGGAAAAGTTTGCGCGATGCCCATTGCTACGAAGAAGCGTTGTATAGTTACGACAGGGCGATTGAGTATTATCCCCAGGCTTACAAGGCGTGGTACGAGCGCGGTCTAGTATTAGAGCAATTAGGGAAATACGCGCAAGCATCAGAGAGTTATGCGCGTTCCTCGCAACTATACCCCAAGGATTACTGGGTTTGGTACAATCAAGGTTGCGTGAGTCTCGAGGAATTAAAGGACTATGCTCGCGCGATCGCCTGTTTTGACTGCGCGCTGCGAGTTCGCCCCAACGACTATTGGAGTTATTATCGCAAAGGCGAAGCTTATCGCAAATTGCAGCAGTATGACGAGGCGATCGCCAATTTCGACATTCTCCTCAAGAGGCGCGCGGATGACTACTGGGTGTGGTATCGTCGGGGAGATGCCTTTCGAGACTGGGGCAAGCTGGAAGCTGCTCTGGGTTGCTACGACAAAGCGTTGGAGCTTAAACCGAAAGATTATTGGGCTTGGTATGAACGCGGTCGGATTTTGCGCCATTGGGGGCGTTTTGGGGACGCTATCTCCAGTTATAGTCGCGCGATCGCGGTTCGACCTGAAGATGAGTTTGCTTGGTACGAACAAGCTTGTTGTTGCGCGCAACGCGGAGATCTCGCCGGAACCATTGGGTGTTTGGAACGGGCGATCGATTTAAATTGGAGGCGCTGTACGATGATGGCGCGATCGGAATCGAGCTTTAATGCCCTACGCCAGCACGATTGGTTTGTGACTTTAGTCGGTTAATTTTCGGTCAAAGGATTTCATATCAGTCTACCTCAGTTTCAACATTTCCATCCGGTCGGAGAATCAAACGAACGCTCGAATTGTCGCCCGTATTAAGGGGAGAAATGCTGAAATTTTCGCCCGGTCGAGGCATGGGAGTACGATCGAGATAGTTTCCAGATGCCTCTCCCCGAGGGACAATGCGATCGATGGTTCCATCGCGCCTAAAAATTAAATCGTACTCGAGGGATGTCTCTAAATTTTCCGGCGGTTGCCACCGTTGTTGAAAATAATCGCGGACTTGATTGGCTGTGGAAGTCGTGCGTCCAGAGATGGGGTCTTCTCCTCCTAGCCCGCTTGTAGTATTCTTAGTCGCCGCGTCCGACAACTGCGAATCGATCGCTCTCTCCTCGCTTAAATCCGGGTTTGGGATCTCGGAACTGAGGGGCGGTAAGGGAGGGATTGTAGGAGCAGATGGGGGAACAGCAGGAGGACGCGGGGGAGGCGCACTGGGCGGTGGCGGCGGAAAGGAACCTCGCGCTGTGGCAATTTCAGGGGCAGGTGGGGGGACGGGTGGAGGGTTGGCTGAACCGGCAGGGGGAGGCACCCTTGGCGATCGCGGCGGGACGGCGGCTGGCGAACGGCTTGACTCTCGATTGGGGATGGCGATAGGAGAGGAAGGATTGGATACACTCGGGGCGGTTGCTGCGCCGGGACTTTGGACAGTGGGGGGACTCACTGGCTTTGGCGGCGGCAGCGTACCCAACCCTCTAAGAGGCGAAGGGGCAGTGGGCGATGGGGAGGGGATGCCGGTAGGAGGAGAGGGGAGAGGAATGGGCGCGATCGCGGGCGAATTGGAAGCGGTAACTTCAACCTTGTCGGTAGAGGCAGTCGAGGAGTCGGTTTGAGAGGAATTTTGCCACTGAATGGCTGCTGCTGCCAAACCCACCGTCAAAACTGCACCTGCTGCTACCCGAGGCCAATAAACAGACGATCGCGGCGCTGCAACCCCGCCCAAGTCCGGTAAAACGTCGATATCGTTGCTGTATTCGTCCAATGCTGTGGCTAAATCGAATAACTGGGTTGCACTCAACTCAATTCCCTCGCCTGATGTGGGAGTTGCTAAATCGCCGAAAAAAAGGAAGTGGCGCAATAACCCTTTGGGTTTGAGGGAGGGCGATAATTCGGGAAGGGAGGTAGGGGAAGATTGCGGTTCGGCAGCCAACTCTGCTGCGGCATCCCTTTGTTGGGGAAAGAGAACTGGTGATGAGGGGGAAAGAGTATTGTCGAGCAGGGGGAAGTTAAAGCCCGCATAGAGGCGTTCGGGCGAAGAATCAAGCAAAAAATCTCGTACATAGTCGCTGATGACCTCGCAAAGGCGGTTGAGTTGAACGCGATCGCCCATTAGCATTACCTGTTCTTCGACCAACTTTCGGGGATCGTCGAAACTCAACTCAAACCGCAAATTCTTAAACAACGGACGCGATCCCCAACGCGATAATGGCGAGGTTTTGCCAATAATCGTGAGGGTACAGGTCGGTGGAGTATAGCGTCGAATCGCTGGATTAGAAAATAACATAGCTGGTTTGTTAGGGACGGGTAAGCGCTAATACCGTTTCAACAAAAGCGATCGCGCGGGCATTGAGAGGGAGCGGGGGAGCGGGAGACGGGGGGAGCGGGGGAGTGGGG